>NZ_CP108039.1:616071-924107 GCF_036173045.1 Streptomyces sp. NBC_00299 | reverse complement strand
CCGGCATGGTTCGTCCGCCGCCGAAGTGTCGGGTTCCTAGGCTTCTCGCCATGAACGCCGCACACATCGGTGAACTGCTCGCCATTCTGGGCGCGGGCCTGGCCGCCGGTGCCGTCAACGCCGTCGTCGGCTCGGGGACGCTGATCTCGTTCCCGGTCCTGCTCGCGACCGGCCTGCCACCCGTCACCGCCACGGTCTCCAACGCGCTCGGGCTGATCCCCGGCTCGATCGGCGGAGCCATCGGCTATCGCGAGGAACTGCGCGGTCAGCGCCGGCGCCTGCTTAAGTGGGGCGCCGGCGCCGTCCTAGGCGGGTTCAGCGGCGCCGCGCTGCTCCTCACCCTGCCCGCCTCGGCGTTCGAACGGATCGTGCCGGTGCTCGTGGGCCTCGCGCTCGTGCTGGTCGTCCTCCAGCCGCTGATCAGCGGGAAGGTGAGCAGCCGCCGGGCACGGAAGGGAAAGCCGGCACGCCCCGACGGCGGCCCCCTGCTGCTTGTCGGACTGACCCTGGCCAGCGTCTACGGCGGCTACTTCGCGGCGGCCCAGGGCATCATCTACGTCGCCCTGATGGGCATGCTCCTCGACGACAGCCTGCAACGCCTCACCGGCGCCAAGAACGTGCTCGTCGCGGTAGTCAACTCCGTCGCCGCGCTGTTCTTCCTCGTCGCCGCGGAGTTCGACTGGACGGCCGTGGGCCTCCTCGCGATCGGGTCCGCAGCCGGCGGCCTCCTGGGAGCCAGGACGGGCCGCCGGCTGCGCCCCTCTGTGCTGCGCGCGTTCATCGTGGTCGTCGGCACGGTGGCCATCGTCCAGTTGGTGCTGCGTTAGGCCTTGGCGGGGCGGGACCCCCGGGCGTGCACCACGCGGCTGAGCCGGCGACCCAGCAGGAGGTAGCCGAGCAGGGCGCCGGTGGTGTTGAGGATGACGTCGTCGATGTCGAAGGCGCGCCCCGTCACCAGGGCACCCTGCGCGAACTCGACCAGAAGCATGACGGTCGCCGTCAGGAGCAGCACCCGCAGGACACCGCGCGTGCGTGGCGCGACGACGGGAACGAGGATGCCGAACGGGACACCCAGCAGCACATTGCCCCCGATCTGCTTGACGGCGTCGCGCAGTTCGGGCTGGTCCAGATAGGCCCGCAGCGAACTGCCCGGCTGCAGATTGGTGTGCGTCAGAGCCTCGGACGCGGGGGAGGGCTGCAGGGTGAGCTTCGCCAGCACGACGGCGAACGCGACCATGAAAGCGAAGGCGCACAGCATGGCGAGGAGACGGGCGAGAAACCGCAGGGGACTTCGCCTCGGGCGCGCGGTGCGCTCGGAGGTGGCGGCGCGTTCGGACTTGGCCGTGCGTCCGGACTTCGTGGTGCGTCCGAGCCTGGCCCTGAGTCCGGGCTTGGCGGTACCGCCCGATTTTGCGCGGCCCGCGGACTTGCCCGCGCCCCGCGACTTCGAGCCGCCTGCCGACCGAGTCGCCTCGCGCCACTTCGCGCCCAGTGCGGACTTGAGGGAACCCGCGGACTTCGAGCGCCCCGCGGACTTGCCGGACCTTGCGGACTTCGCTCCTCCTGCCGCCTTGGCGGCACCTCTGGATTTGGGGGTGCCGGGGTGCAACGCGGCACGCGAACGTGAGGTCCCACCGGCCATGCGATCCTCCACTCTTCAACAGTCCTTCGTGGTAGGCCGCTTACCCCGGTACCGCGTCGAGATGCCCGACGAGGCGGCGCCCGGTATCACAGCCGCCCCCGGTTTCCCTTCACGCTGTCGGGGCACTCCGGGCGGGGGCCGCGCGTGCCGCCGCCTCCGTCATCCGGGGTGGTGTTTGGATGACGCGGAACGGAAGTAAACGGCATTAACGGACATCTGGCTCGCGGAGGTGGCGCATGGACCGGCGCACGACGCTGCTCGCCGCGACCGAGTTCCTGGCCTGGTGGGCCGCGCTCGCCGTGCTGTGGCTGATCCTCGTCACGACCGTGGACACTCGGGAACTCGCGGTCGGCGCGGGCGTCGCCGGCGTGGCAGCGCTCGCGGCCGTCGCCGCGCGCCGGGCGGTGGCCGGTCGATGAACGGCTGGCTCCTCGCCGCGACCGTCGTGCTCGGAGGGGGAGTGGGCGCCACCGTCTGGGGCGTCGCCAGCGGACCACTGCGGCGCAGGGTCGTCGCCCAGAACCTGTCCACCGCCCTCGCCTGCCCCGGACTGCTCCTGCTCGCCCAGGGATACGACCGCCCCGCCTACGTCGATCTCGCCCTGGTCCTCGCTCTGCTCGGCCCGGTCGGCACCCTCGTCTTCGCCCGCCTGCTGACCGGCGAACTCGCCGACGACCCGCCCCGCGCCCGGGGCCTGACGTGGGCGGCGGCCGGCCTCGGCGCGGCCGTGGTGCTGGCGCTGTGCGTGGCGGAGGGACCGAGCCGGGCGATGGTGAAGGTCCTCCTCACGGGCGCGCTGCTGATCGGCGGGAACTTCGTCGCCTCCCAGGCGCTGTCCGGCGGCATCGCGGGGGTGCGCGGTGGCTGACGCGGTGATCGTCGTCGCGCTGCTGCTGGTCGCCGGCTGCGCGACCGTGGCCGTACTGGTCCGCGACCCCGTGCGCCAGGCCCTCGTGCTGGCCGTCCTCGGCGTCGTACTGGCCGTGCTGTTCACCGTGGTGCAGGCGCCGGACGTCGCCCTGTCGCAACTGGCGGTCGGCGGGGCCCTCACCCCGCTGCTGCTGCTCCTGTCGGTCCGCAAGGTCAAGCGGCGCAAGGAGCGTGACGAATGAACCCGCGCACCCGGCTCCGGCTCGTCGCCGTCGGCGGCACCGGCCTGGCCGTGCTCCTCGTCGCGGCATGTCTGCGGCTGCCGGACTTCGGCGGCGACAGCCACCCGTACGGCGACCGCGCGGTGCGCGATTCCCTCGCCCGGCAGACCGCCAACACCATCGCCTCCATCAACTTCGACCAGCGTGCCTTCGACACCATGGGCGAGATGACCATCCTGTTCGCGGCCGTCGTCGGCTGTGTCGTCCTGCTGCGGCAGACCCGCGACGAGCACCGCGCCCGGCCCGAACCCGCCGACGTCACCCCGCCGGTGCGCCGCTACGCCCTGATCGCCCTGCCGGTCGCCCTGGTCGTCGGCCTGTACGTCATCGCGCACGGGCAACTCAGTCCCGGCGGCGGCTTCCAGGGCGGCGTCGTCGCCGCGACCGCCCTGCATCTGCTCTATCTCGGCGCCGACTACCGCGCCCTGGAACGCGTCCGCCCGGTCGGTCTGTACGAGGTCGGTGACGCCGTGGCGGCCTCGGCCTACCTGGTCACCGGCCTCGCGGGCCTCATCGGCGGCACCGCGTTCCTCGCCAACACCCTGCTGCCGTACGGCACGTTCAACACCCTGTCCTCCGGTGGCACCGTGCCGCTGCTGAACGCGGCCGTCGGCATGGAGGTCGCCTGCGCGGTGGTCGTGCTGCTCGCCCGATTCCTGGACCAGGCCGTCGAGATCGAGGAGGAGAGCGGGAAGTGAGAGCGCCGTGATGGATGTCCTGCCGTACCTCGTCGCCGTGTGGATCTTCCTCATCGGCTGCTACGGCCTTGCCACCAGCCGCAATCTGATCCACGCCGTCGGCTGTCTGGCCGTGTGCCAGTCGGCCACGTATGTCCTGCTGCTGGCGGTCGGCTACCGCGACGACGCCACCGCGCCCGTCTTCTCCGACCTGGAGCCCGGCGCACGCCCCGTCGTCGACCCGGTCGTCCAGGCCCTCGCCCTCACCGACGTCGTCGTCGGCGCCACCGTCACCGCGCTGCTGCTCGCGCTCGTCATCCAGGTCGCCAAGCGGCACGGCACCGTCGACCCCGACGAACTCTCCGAGCTGCGCGGCTGATGAACGACCTGCTGCCGCTGCTCGTCGCCGTGCCGCTGCTCGGTGCCGCCCTCCTGGTCGCCGCCGGCCGTCGCCTGCCCCGCGTCGTCGCGGACTCCGTGGCCTGTGCCGTGTCGGCGGGGACGGCCGGGCTCGCGATCGTGCTGTCGCTGAACTCCTCGCCGCCGATGGTCGAATGGGTCGGCGGCTGGACGCCCGTGGAGGGCCGCAGCGTCGGCATCGTCCTCATCGGGGACGGCGCGGGGCTCGGCATGGCCGCCCTGGCCTCCCTGCTGACCCTCGCGGCCCTGGCGTACTCCTGGCGCTACTTCGAGGAACCTCCGCGCCGGCACGCCGGCTCGTTCCCCGCCCTGGTCCTGCTCCTCCAGGCGGGCATGTGCGGATTCGCGATCGCGGGCGACCTGTTCAACGCGTTCGTGTGGTTCGAGCTGATGAGCGTCGTCGCCTACGCGCTGACGGGCACCCGGGTCGAGGAGGCCAAGGCCGTGCAGGGCGCGCTGACCTTCGGCGTCGTCACCTCGCTCGGCGCCTACGCCATGCTGATGGGCATCGCGCTGCTGTACGCCCGCACCGGCGAGCTCGCCATGGACGGGATCGGGCGCGGCCTCGATGCCCACGGACTGCCGGACGCGCTCGTCCTGGCCGCCTTCGTCCTCGTCCTGACCGGCCTGCTGATCAAGTCGGCCGCGGTGCCGTTCCACTTCTGGCTCCCGGACGCGCACGCCGTCGCACCCACACCGGTGTGCATGCTGCTGTCGGGCGTCATGGTCGAACTCGGCGTGTACGGCGTCTGGCGGGTGTACGGCACCGTATTCGCCGGACCCGGCGGGATCCCGGCGGCCGACCTGGAGCGGGTCCTCGTCGTGCTCGGCGCGGTGACGGCGCTGATCGGCGCGGTCATGTGCTGGTACCAGAGGCACATCAAGCGGCTGCTGGCGTACTCGACGGTCGCCCACACCGGGCTGTTCCTGATCGGCATCGGCGTCCTCACCCCTCAGGCCGACGACGGGGTCGCGCTGTACGTCCTCGGGCACGCCGGGGTGAAGGCCGCACTGTTCGCCTGTACGGGCATCCTCCTCGACCGGTACGGGACCGTCGACGAGCACGCGCTGCACGGGCGGGCCCGGGAACTGCGGGGCGTCGCGGTGATGTACGTGGTGGGCGCGCTCGCCCTCGCCGGACTCCCGCCCTTCGGGACGGGGTTCGGGAAGGCCGTCACGGAGAAGGCCGCGGGCGGCTCGCTGACCCTGCTGTACGTGGTCGCGAGCGTGGTCACCGCCGCGGCCGTACTGCGGGTCGCCGCCCGGGTGTTCTTCGGGCTCGGCCCGACACCTGCGGACGACCCCGAGTACGAGACGACCGGCGCCGGCGAACGGCCCGAGACCCGGCACCGGCTCAGCCGGATCCCCGACACCATGACCGCGGTCCCCGCCGTCCTGCTCGCCGGCTCCCTCGCCGTCGGCGTGGCCCCCGGCTTCGGCGAGGTCGTGGCCCACGCCGTCAACGAGGCCGGTTCGGGCGGCGCCGTGGTCCCCGCCCCGCACTGGACCCCGGCCGGCGTCCTGCTGGACCTCGCCTCGACCGTACTGGCCCTCGGCCTGGCGGCCCTGGCCGTGACCCGCCCCGACCTCCTGGCCGCCCCGTCCCACGCACGCCCCCTACGTCGCCTGCAGTCCGGGCACGTCGGGGACTACGTGGCCTGGGTACTGGTGGGGGCGACCCTGCTGGGCGCACTGGCCCTACCGGGCCTGCTCGCATAGGCACCCCTGCCGCCCAGGTCCCACCCGCCGGACACCGTCCGCCATGCGCCTCGCCGGAGCCCGGACCCGGCTTCGCCGAGGCAAGCCCGGGTGGGCTCCACCCGAGGCCGGCGCCGACGGTCGTAGGACGCTGCCCTCAGGTCCCCCCCCCCAACGCTTGACGTCGCTTCGCCGAGGCTCGCCCGGCGGCGTCACCAGCAGTCGGCGGTCGCCCGGGCGGGCCCGCCGTGCCCGCGCACGGGGACGGGGGCCGTCGGCATCGGCCTTGCCGGAGCGTCCACGTGGCTTCTCGCCGCGCGGGCGCTCCGGCAACCACTTGACATGGCTTCCCGAGGTCCGCCCTGGGTCCCTCACGGCAGGCGCCCGTGAACCCGGGGAAAGGACATGCGCATCAGGCCCCGTACGTCACCTTCACCTCCTTGAACCCCAGTGAGTGGAGCAGGCCTTCGAGCATGCCGGTGGTGTTGGTCTCGGCGCGGGCCGTCAGTCCGCTGTCCTTGGCCGCGTCGCCGATGTGCTTCACCGCCAGCTTCTGCACGGCCTGTTCGCTGTTCGGGTTGTCCGAGAAGAGGTCACCGAGGCGGTCGAGGAGACCGCGCTGCTTGGAGACGGCGTAGGAGCGGTCGGGGTCGAGGGACGGTTTACCGAGGGCGGCGTGCGGCAGGCGGAGCGTGGCGGACGTACGGTCGTCGTTGACCGTGACGTCGTCCTCGCCGACCTTGCCGAGGTCGACATAGGCGTCCACGGTGCCCGCGCCGACGTACAGCGTGCGGGAGCCGCGGATCGCGTCGGGCAGGAGCTTGGCGTCCTTCTCCAGATCCACGACGATCTGGAAGTTGCCGGAGGCGGCGTCGTAGCGGCTCATGTCCTGGATGGACTGGAGCAGTGCGGGACCCGAGCGGTCGTTGGTCTCGGTGCCGAACAGGTCCTTGAGGCCGGGGAGCACGCTGAACCGGATCCCGGCGAAGAAGACGACGAGCACCAGTACGAGGGCGCTCACCACCTTCGCCCAGCCGGGCATGCGCTTGTTGATGCGCTTGATGGGAGTCGTCATGTCGACGTTCCTCCTTCCCTGCCCTTCGGATACCCCCAAACCCCCAGGAGGACCGGATCGTTGGCCGATTGGCACCTCCGAGCGGGGCAGGGACGTCCACGCCCACGGGCGCGCTGCAACGTTTCTGCCGAGGTCAGTAGCATGAGTCCGCCACCCGGAATGATCATTCGAGGAGCGGATCGTGCGAGAGATCGCCGTGTTCAGCGGTAGTGCCCACCCCGAACTGGCGGCGGAGGTCTGCGCGCATCTGGGGGTGCCGCTCAGCCCCAGCCGGGTCAGCCGGTTCGCCAACGACTGCCTGGAGGTGCAGCTCCAGGCAAACTGCCGGGAACGGGACGTCTTCCTGATCCAGCCCCTGGTCCGGCCCGTCCAGGAGCACCTCGTCGAACTGCTGCTGATGTGCGACGCCGCCCGCGGCGCCTCCGCGGGCCGGATCACCGTCGTCATGCCGCACTACTCCTACGCCCGCTCCGACAAGAAGGACGCGCCCCGCATCTCCCTCGGCGGCCGGCTCGTCGCCGACCTGATGGTGTCGGCCGGCGCCGGCCGCGTCCTCGCGATGACGCTGCACTCGCCCCAGGTGCACGGCTTCTTCACCGTGCCGGTCGACCACCTGCACGCGCTGCGCGAACTCGCCGCGCACTTCCGGCAGTACGACCTCTCCCGTACGACCGTCGTGTCGCCGGACCTGGGCAACGCCAAGGAGGCCGCCGCGTTCGCGCGGATGATCGGCGCTCAGGTGGCCGCCGGTGCCAAGCAGCGGTTCGCGGACGACCGGGTCAGCATCAACTCCGTCATCGGCGAGGTGACCGGTCGGGACGTCATCGTCCTGGACGACGAGATCGCCAAGGGCAGTACGGTCCTGGAGCTCCTCGACCGGCTGCGGGAGCTGGGGCCGCGCTCGATCCGCGTGGCCTGTACGCACGGTCTGTTCGCGTCCGGCGCGCTGAAGCGGATCGGGGAGCAGCCCGACGTACTGGAGATCGTGTGCACCAACACCGTGCCGGTGCCGGCGGAGGAGCGCACCGAGAAGCTGCGGATCCTGTCCATCGCCCCGGCGCTCGCGGAGGCCGTGCGCCGCATTCACAACGGGGAGTCGGTCAGCGCCCTGTTCGACGCGCCGGGCACCGAATAGACACGTGCCCTCATAACGTGCCGGACGTGGCCTCCGGCTGGTTCAGGGCCGCGTCCAGGGTGGGATGCGGGGGCAGCAGCCGGGAGAGGCCGGTGATCCTCAGGACGCGCAGGGTGAGGGGGTGGGTGCAGACCAGGTGTAACTGCCCGCCGTGGTCGGCGGTCCGGCCGCGGGCCCGGTACAGCAGGCGCAGCCCGGAGCAGTCGAAGAACTCGACCATCCTGAGGTCGATCACGATCCGCGCGTCGGGGTGCGCCGTGACCCGGTCCAGGTACGGGGCGATCTCCACCGCGGCGGCGATGTCGATCTCGCCGCGGAACTCCAGCACCGTGTGCTCCCGGTGCCGATGGACGCGCAGATGCCGGCTGAACGGCGCAGGTTCCTGCTGCATGACGACATCGCCTCCAGCCTGCTCAGGTGCGGCGGGGATGCAGCCCGAGTGAGCGCAAATCCGGTCCCCGCACTGCAAGTTACCCTCGATTGAGCGAATCTGAGCATGTTCGATTGACATATGTCTTTGATTTGCGACAGAGGCTTCGCGTGATGTTTGGGTGTGACTACGACAGTGCGTGCCAGGCCTTGGAGAGTGCCTGGCGGAACTGCTCGGCCTGATGGGACGTGAGGTCCCGCACCATCTGCTGCTCCAGCTCGCGTACGGGCCCCGCGTGCCGCGCCAGCAGCTCACGCGCGGCGTCGGTCAGCAGGATCTGCAGCTCCCGGCGATTGTCGGGATTGCGCTCCCGGCGCACCAGCCCGCGGCCCTCCAGGGACCGCACGAGATCGGCGATCGACTGCGCGGTGACGAAGGAGTCGCGGGCGAGCTGTGCGGCCGAGAGTCCGTCGTGGCGTTCCAGGACGGTCAGTGCCGTGTACTGGAGCGCGGTGATCCCGGAGGGCTTGACCAGCTCGTCCAGGTGGGAGCGCACGACCAGCTCCACCTGCTTCACCATGTAGAGAAGCGAGGGGTGGGCCTTGGCTGCCTGGGTGTCGAGCATGACTTCAGCCTAGAGCATTGACAGGAAACCTGTCTGTAATGAGACTGCGAACAGGCAGGAATCCTGTTGGTTGAAATCTTGGCGATGAGGCTGAGGAGTGGCGATGACCACCTTCGAGATCGAACCCGGTCGGTTGTTCATCGGCGGCCAGTGGCGTGAGGCCGCCGACGGAGCGCGCGCCGAGGTGGTCGACCCGTCCCGCGGCACTGTCGTCACCACCGTCGCGGACGCCGGTGCCGCCGACGTGGACGCCGCCGTGCGCGCCGCGCGGGAGGCCTTCGACGACGGCGCCTGGTCCGGATCGAGCGGCCGCGAGCGGGGCCGGGTGCTGTACCGGGTCGCCGAGCTGATCCGGGAGAACGCCGACACCATCGCCGAGCTGGAGAGCCGTGACGTCGGCAAACCGATCACGCTCGCCCATGCCGTCGACGTCACCAACGCCGCAAACGACTACGAGTACTTCGCCGCCCTCGCCCAGTCCCTGGACGGCTCCGTCCGGGACACGCCCATGAACGCCCTCGCCTATGTCAGGCGCCGGCCGATCGGGGTGGTCGCGGCGATCACGCCGTACAACTTCCCCCTGATCCTGGCCGGTTCGAAGATCGCCCCGGCACTCGCGGCCGGTAACACGGTGGTGCACAAGCCTGCCGAGGAGACCCCGCTGAGCGCCCTGTACATGGCCGAGCTCTTCAAGCGCGCCGGTGTCCCCGACGGCGTGGTCAACGTCGTCACCGGTGGCCCCGCCGCGGGCGAGGCGCTGCTGCGGCACTCGGCAGTGGACAAGGTCGCCTTCACCGGCTCGACCGCGGTCGGCCGCAGGGTCGCCGCCCTCGCCGGTGAGTCGCTCAAGCCCGTGACCATGGAGCTCGGCGGCAACGCGGCCCACCTCGTGTTCGAGGACGCCGACCTGGAGAAGGCCGTCGGGGCGATCATCAAGGGGTTCGTCTTCAACACCGGGCAGTTCTGCATGGGCGGACCCCGGCTGCTGGTGGCCCGCCAGGTCCACAGCACACTGCTCGGTATCCTCGCCGACGCCGTGCCCGGCGTTCCGCTGGGCGATCCCCGCAAGCCCGAGACCGTCATCGGCCCGATGGCGGGGGAGCGGCATCTGCGCAAGGTCGAGGAGTACGTCGAACTGGCCCGCAAGGAAGGCGGCCGCATCGTCTGCGGCGGCGAGCGGCTCGACCTCGACGGCGGCTACTACTACAAGCCCACCGTGATCGCCGACCTGCCGAACGACTCCCGTGTGATCCAGGAGGAGATCTTCGGCCCGGTCCTCACCGTCCAGGCCTTCGACTCCGAGGACGAGGCCGTCGAGCTGGCCAACTCCACGCCGTACGGGCTGGCCTCCGGCGTCCAGACCGGCAACCTGGCCCGTGCCCACCGGGTCGCCGACCGGCTCCAGGCCGGCATCGTCTGGGTCAACGACTGGGCGATGCTCGCCCCCGCGGTCCCCTTCGGCGGGGTCAAGGACTCCGGATTCGGCCGCGAGTACGGGACCGAGGCGCTCGACGCCTACACCACGACCAAGTCCGTCGTCGTCTCGCTCGACTGAGCGCCCCCGCCAAGGAGTTCGTACGATGTCCATCCCCACCCGTGCCGCCGTCGTCGAGTCCGGCGGAGCGCCCTTCACCCTCTCCGACGTCCAGCTCGACGAGCCCGGACCGCACGAGGCAGTGGTCCGTATGGTGGCGACCGGCCTGTGTCACACGGACCTCGGTGTGGCGAGCGGCGGACTGCCCTTCCCGCTCCCCGGCGTCCTCGGACATGAGGGCGCGGGCGTCGTCGAGGCCGTCGGCCCGGCGGTGACCGGCGTCGCGCCGGGCGACCACGTCGTGCTGTCCTTCACCTCGTGCGGTGACTGCCGCAACTGCCGTGGCGGCCACCCCGCGTACTGCGCGACCTGGCTGCCGCTGAACCTCATCGGCGGCCGACGGGCCGACGGCACCGGCACGATCAGCCGGGGCGGGGAGGAACTGGGCGGCCACTTCTTCGGCCAGTCCTCCTTCGCCGAGCGGGCGTTGGTGGACGAACGCAGCCTGGTGAAGGTCGACCCGGAGGTGCCGCTGGCCTCGATCGCTCCGCTCGGCTGCGGTGTGCAGACCGGAGTCGGCGCCGTATGGAATGTGCTGAAGCCGGTCACCGGCAGCACCGTCGTCGTCCTCGGCGCGGGAGCCGTCGGTCTCTCGGCGGTCATGGCCGCCGCCCTGACCCCCGCCACTCATGTCGTCGCCGTCGACCGGGTCGACGAACGCCTTTCGCTGGCCAGGGAGTTGGGCGCCACCCACACCGTCAACGCGACCGAGGCCGATCTCGGCGAGGCGCTCGCCGAGATCACCGGCGGCCAGGGCGCCGACGGAGTCGTGGAGACCACCGGCAACGTCGGCGTCCTGCGCCAGGGCGTCGACGCGCTCGCCGCCCGCGGCACCCTGGTCGTCGTGGGCGCCCCGCCCTTCGGCACCGAAGTCGCCCTGGACGTCAACGGACTGCTCGGCGGCAAGCAGATCGTCGGCCTCACCCTCGGCGACGCCGAGACGCAGACCTTCATCCCCGCCCTGGTCCGGCTCGTGAAGGAAGGCCGACTCCCGTTGCACCGCCTGATCAGCACCTATCCGTTCGCGGACATCGACCAGGCGGTGCGGGACATGGGCGCGGGCAAGGCGATCAAGCCCGTGCTGACGTTCTGACCCGTCCGACCGATTCGACCGGGAGCCGACCGAGTCGGGAGGGGCCGCCGATCCGAATCAGTCGACCGTCAGGACCAGCTTCCCCGCGGTCCGGCCGGTGTCGCCCAGCGCATGCGCCTCGGCGGCATCGGCCAGCGGGAACGTGCCGGCGATCTCGGCGCGCAGCTGGCCCTTCTCGACCAGGTCGGCGATCGCCCGCAGGTCGGCGCGGTCGGAGTCCACGAGCATCCGCAGCGCCCGGACGCCGAGCCGCTCGGCCTCCTCGTAGAAGTCGTCCGAACCGACCGGAAGGATCGAGACCACGACGCCGCCCGGGCGCAGCACGCCCAGCGAGCGCACGGACGTCTCACCGCCCAGGGTGTCCAGGACGACATCCACGTCCTTCACGGCTTCGGCGAAGTCGGTCTCCCGGTAGTCGATCACCTCGTCCGCGCCCAGGCCCCGCAGGAACTCGTGCTTGCCCGCGCTCGCCGTGCCGATCACATGCGCGCCGCGCGCCTTGGCGATCTGCACGGCCACGTGCCCGACCCCGCCTGCGGCCGCGTGGATCAGTACCCGCTGCCCCGGCTGCACGTCCGCGTACTCGACCAGGGCCTGCCAGGCCGTGAGGGAGACCAGCGGCAGCGCGCCCGCCTGGATGTGGTCGACCGAGACCGGCTTGTGCGCGAAGACGCGCGCCGGTGCGGTGACGTACTCGGCGTGCGAGCCATGGCCGAACGGGTAGGACAGCATGCCGAAGACCTCGTCGCCGGGCTGGAACCGGACGACGCCGATGCCGACCGCCTCGACCACACCCGAGACGTCCCAGCCCAGGACGAAGGGCGGCTCGCCCAGGAATCCGCCGTTGTCGCGGTGCTTCCAGTCGGTCGGGTTGAGGCCGGCCGCGCGTACCCGGACGAGTACCTCGTTGGGGCGGGGGGCCGGGCGCTGAACTTCCACTTCCTTGAGGACCTCGGGACCGCCGAGAACGTCCTGGCTGATGGCTCGCATCGTGTTCACATTGCTCATGGTGAACCAGCCTGCCGGGATCCGCCGCCCCGGGAAATGGCACGATTGCCAACCTTCGATAGGATCGTGCCATGCGCGATGAGCAGTCCGGTGAGCAGTTCGGTGAGTGGTGTGAGGGCGAGCGACGCGGCGACGGCCGGGTGGAGCGCGTCGTGGTGCTGGCCCTGGACGGCGTCTACCCCTTCGAGCTGGGCATCCCCAGCCGGATCTTCGGCGCGGCCGACGGCCGGTACGAGGTTCTGACCTGCAGCGTCGACGGCGGACCGGTGCACAGCAATGCCGACTTCACGATCGGCGTGCAGCACGGCCCGGAGATTCTGGCCACCGCCGACACCGTAGTGGTCGCCTCCGTGGCCGTCCCCTACATCCCCTTGGAGCTGCCCGCCGAGGTCGCCGGCGCGCTCGCGCGGATCCGCCCGGACGCACGCATCGTGTCCATCTGCACCGCAGCCTTCGTCCTCGCCGCGGCGGGCCTCCTGGACGGCCGCAGGGCCACCACGCACTGGCAGGTGACCGAGCCGTTCCGGCGCCGCTACCCGCACGTCGACCTCGACCCGGACGTCCTCTTCGTCCACGACGGCAGGATCCTCACCTCGGCGGGCGCCGCCTCCGGCGTCGACGTCTGCCTGCACATCGTCCGCACCGACCACGGCAGCGAGCTGGCCAACGCGGTCGCCCGGCGCTGTGTCGTGCCTCCCTTCCGGGACGGTGGCCAGGCCCAGTACATCGAGCAGCCCGTTCCGCAGAGCGGAGCGGCGAGCACCGCGGACACCCGCGTCTGGGCCCTGGAGCGCCTCGACGAACCCCTCACTCTGGCCGACCTCGCCGGCCACGCCCGGATGAGCCTGCGCACCTTCGCGCGCCGCTTCAACGACGAGGTCGGCATGAGTCCCGGCCGCTGGCTGATCCAGCAGCGCGTCGCCCGCGCCCGGCATCTGCTGGAGTCCAGCGACCTCTCGGTGGACCGGATCGCCGGCCAGGTCGGCTTCGCCACGGGCGCCTCGCTGCGCCAGCATCTGCACGCCGCGATCGGGGTGTCCCCGCAGGCGTATCGCCGTACGTTCCAGACGGCCGCCGCCCGATAGCCGCCCCGCAATCCCCGCAGTCCGTCCGCCCCGGCGCGGTGACCGATTTGGTCAACTGTGCTGGTCAGTAAAGGCATTTGTCGACGCTCGTTCGCTTGGCTGACAGTGACGGAATACTCACGTCCGCCAACCTTCGTGGTTGATCCTTTCGTGTTCAAACCCGATAAGCTCCCGTTCGGCACTGCGAGTTGACCCGGTCGCGATCGGTCAGCTTGCGGTGCGTACTCATGAGTGCGATCGCCCAGCACACCCCCAATGTTCGATCGTCGCCTCGAAGGATGCAGATGGAACTCGCCACTCCGCCCCCGGCGGCGCGGCCCCCTGTCGCCTGGTACAGCTGGTGGCTGATGCCACTGGCTTTAGGAGGTGGGACCGTTGCCGCCACGTTCATGAGCTCGGAGCGAATAACCGCCGGCATCGCCGGTGTCGCCGCCACCACCGCCAGCGCCGTGTGTGTACGACTCCTGCTGCGCACCCGGACCCAACTGCGCCGGTCCGAGGGCGACTTCCGCACCTCGCAGGCCGAGCACTCCCAGCAGTGGCAGCAGCATGTCGCGGGCCTGGAGCGGAAGTACAGCGCCGAACGCGGTGCCCTGGAGAACCGGCTCGCCGAGCAGTCCGGCGCCTATGAGGCGCAACTGGCCGAGCAGGCCCGCTCCTACGAGGAGCGCCTGGCCCAGGAGAGCACCTCCTACGAGGAGCGGATCGCCGCCCAGGCCAAGTCCTATGAGGCCCAGCTCGCCGACCAGGCCGAGGTCTGGCAGGAGCAACTGGCCCACCAGCTCGCCGCAGTCGTCCGGCTCGCCGACGAGCAGCTGCCCGAGGCACTGCGCCAGCTGCGCGAGGGCGAGTCCATCGACGACGTCCTGCCGAGCGTCAACCAGTGCGCGAAGGTCAGCGCCGAGCTGCAGACAAACCTGCGCAAGGTCCTGCGCACGTCGCTGGTCGGCGTCGAGGAGGAGTTCAACCGCTCGACCGCCGCTGAGCACGCCGTGGTCGGCATCGGCAGCCGCATCCACGTCCTGACCAGCAAGCTCCGCGGCCGTCTGCACGACCTCCAGGGCGAGCACGGCCGGCTGCCCGCCGTCGCCCGGGGCCTGATGGAGCTCGACCAGGCGATCGGCCCCGCCGACTGTCTCGCCGCCAGCGTCACCGTCCTCGGCGGCTCCGACCGGCCCGGCAGGCAGTGGCAGGAGCCGCAGCGCCTGCTCAGCGTGGTCCGCGGCGGCATCGGCCGGATCAAGGACTTCCACCGGATCGACGTACGCCACCTGCCCGAACTCGGTGTCGACGGCGGCATGGTGGACCACCTCACGCTGATCTTCGCCCACCTCCTGGACAACGCCGCCCGCTACTCGCCGCCCACCGAGCCGGTCGTCGTCTCCGGCAAGGAGGTCCCGAACGGCGTCGGCATCGAGATCCAGGACTCCGGGAAGGGGCTGAGCGAGGAGAAGAAGCGCGAGGCCGAGCACGCTCTCGCGGGCACCGCGCAGGGCGCGGGCCTCGGCGGCATCTCGGAGGACGCGAACATCGGTCTGCGCGTCGTCGGCATCCTCGCCCGCCGGTACGGCATCCGCGTCACCTTCGCGGACTCGCCGTGGCTAGGCACCTCGGTGGTGGTCGTCGTCCCGCACAAGTACTTCAGCCCGCTGCCCGCGGCCGCCTCCGCCACCCCGGCGGCGCCCGCCCCGACGGCACCGGCCGTCGCCTTCGCACCGGCCCGCGAGCCGGCCGTCGTCAAAACGGCCCCGGCCGACTTCGGCGGCGCCGTGGACACCACGCCCGGCGGCCTGCCCCGCCGGCGCAGCAAGCGGAACGAGGAGGCCCGCCACGAGCCGGCCGGACGTCCGGAGCGGGACGACGACACGACCTCCGTCGTCGCCGTGCCGCCCGACGCGTCCTTCGCAGGCCTGGCCGCCTTCGCCACCGCGGGCCGCGAGCCCGGCGAGGAAGACGGACCGGCCGACGGCCGCGAGTCCACCGAGCCGCACAGCACTGAAGGAAGCGACTAGTCCCCATGACGCAACAGGGAACCGACGTGAGCTGGGCGCTCCGCGACCTGGTGGAGAGCATCCAGGAGATCAACTTCGCCCTGGTGGCCTCCAGCGACGGCAAGGCCATCACCTCCTACGGCGCCGAGGACCCCGACGACGTGGACCGCTTCGCGGCCGTCGTGGCCGGGCTGCAGGCACTGGCCCAGCCGGTCGCCGAGCAGTTCCCCAAGTACGCGGGGCAGCTCAGGCTGGCGATGATCGAGGTCGACGGCGGCCACCTCTTCGTCGTCCGGGCCGGGGTGGAGACCTATCTCGGCGTCCTGGCCCGGGAAGGCCTCGACCAGGGCCTGCTCGGCCATCAGATGAGGGACCTGGCGCGCAGGATGGGCGAACTGCTCGGCACCACTCCGCGCCAGGAGGAGCACTCTGGATGAGTGCTCCCCGCCGGCCCACGAACCCGTCCGGTCTCGAGCGTTACTACGTCCTCACCCGGGGCCGTAGCGGACCGGGCGGTTCGGCGTCGAGCCTCGACGTGGCGACCCTCATCGTCTCCCGTACCGCCCCCGCACCGGGGTTGCAGCACGAGCACGAGGAGATCCTCCGGCGCTGCCGCGATCCGCTGTCGGTGGCCGAACTCGGCGCCCATCTCGGATTGCCCTTCAACATTCTCGCGGTGCTGTTGACGGATCTGCTGGAGGCAGGCCACGTCGAAGCCCGTGACCCCATATCGGCACACCAAGCCGGCCGCGGGCCCGACCTCGCGCTCCTTGAGGAGGTACTCAGTGGACTTGAAAGGCTTTGACCAGCCGGGCGGGCCCGGTGCCGGGGGCACCCGCTCGGTGAAGGTGATGATCGCCGGCGGCTTCGGCACCGGGAAGACCACCATGGTCCGGTCGGTCAGCGATATCAAGCCGCTCACCACCGAGGAGACGCTCACCCAGGCAAGTGCCGACGTCGACCACCTCATCGGCGTCGCCGACAAGACGGAGACCACCGTCAGCCTGGACTTCGGCAAGATCGGTCTCAACGACAGCCTGACGCTGTACCTGTTCGGCACGCCCGGACAGGAGCGGTTCTGGTTTCTGTGGAACGGGCTGTTCAAGGGCGCGCTAGGCGCGGTCGTCCTGGTCGACACCCGCCGGCTCGCCTCCAGCTTCCGGGCGATCGAGGAGATGGAGCGGCAGGACGTGCCGTTCGTCGTCGCGCTGAACGTCTTCCCCGACTCCAAGGACTATCCGGTCGAGGAGATCAGGGACGCCCTCGACATCTCCCCGCACACCCCTGTGGTGGCCTGCGACGCCCGCGACCGGGCCTCCAGCCGTGACGTCCTGGTCGCCCTGATACGTCACTTGAAGGAACGCTCCGCCGTCGCCTTGGAGTCCCGATGAACGCCCAGCCCTTAAACGATCCCGATGCGCCCCGTGGTTGCCCTGTCGCGCATGGCGAGGGCATCACTCGGCTCTACGGGCCCGGCGTGGCGACCGACCCGCACGGTGTCTATGCGCAGCTGCGCAAGGAGTACGGTGCCGTCGCACCGGTCCTGCTCGACGGTGACGTGCCCGCCTGGCTGGTGCTCGGCTACCGGGAGAACCGCAGAGTGCTGGACAACCCCCTCCAGTTCGCCCGGGATTCACGGATCTGGCGGGACTGGAAGGAGGGCCGGGTCGACGCCACCTCGCCGTTGATCCAGGTGCTGGGCTGGCGTCCCGACGCCGTCTCCCAGGACGGCGAGCCGCACCGCAGACTACGGGCGGCGGTGACTGACAACCTGCAGGCCATGACGGGCCGCGGCATCCGCCGTCATGTGGCCCACTACGCCAACAAGTTGATCGACGCCTTCGCCGACGAGGGCCGTGCCGACCTGGTGGCCGACTTCGCCGAGTATCTGTCGATGCTGGTGCTGTGCCGGGTTTTCGGGCTCGCGGAGAAGGAGAGCCGTAATCTCGCGGAGTCCTGCAAACTGGTCCTCAACGGAGGCGCGGAGGCGCTCGAACACAACGAGCGCGTCATGACCATCCTCGGTGACCTCGCCGCCCGCAAGCGTGCGGAACCGGCCTCCGACTTCACCACCGGGCTCATCGACCACCACGCCGGCCTGGACGAGGACGAGATCGTCAGCCACCTGCGTCTGGTGCTCATCACGGCCCACAACATGACCAGCAATCTGCTGGCGCGGGTCCTGCAGCTGGTCCTGACCGACGAGTCCCGGTTGTCCGGGCTGGTCAGCGGTCAGCTGAGCGTCTCCGCGGTCGTGGAGGAGGTGATGTGGAACTTCCCGCCGCTGGTCGTGCTGCCGGGACGTTTCGCGACCGCCGACCTCGAACTCGGCGGCTGCCAGATCAAGGAGGGCGATCTGCTGGTCCTGGGCCTGGCGGCCGGCAACACCGATCCCGAGATCCGGCCGGACGCCGGGGTCTCCGTCCAGGGCAACCAGTCCCACCTGGCGTTCAGCGCCGGACCGCACGAGTGCCCAGGACAGAACACCGGCCATTCCATCATCGAGGGTGCCGTGGACGTCCTGCTGCACCGGTTGCCGGGCCTGCGTCTGGCTGTACCGGCTGAGGAGCTCAGCTCGACGGCGTCCACCTGGGAGTCCCGACTGGACACCCTGCCGGTCGAGTTCCTCGTCTAGCGGTTCACGAGCGAGCCGTCCGACCGGTTTGCCCCGGCCGGACGGCTCCGTCGTTCTCCACGCCCGGCTTGCCTATACGGCGAGGAGGTCGTCCACCGACCCCCGCCCCGACCGCTCCGCGGCGACGGCGGGCCCGTCCTTCGCCGCGTTGTAGCGGCCCGAGACCAATGCCCACTCGTAATTGCCGTTGATCCAGTGCTGGATGGCCTCCACGCCCATCCGCACCTCGTCGCGCGCCTTGGCGTCCAAGTCGAGTTCGTCGCACATCTGCGGGACGCTCGCCTCCAGCTCGAGGTACTCGTCGAGGCACGCGACCGTCATCCGGTACGCCTCGTCGGCCGCCTCCTCCCACGAGCAGCGCCGCTCCCGGTGCAGCACGGCTATCAGGTTGTGGCCGTCGCCCCTGCGCTTCTCGCGTTCGAAGGAGTGGATGTCGTTCATGAAGCCGATGGTGTCCGCGGCGAGATCCCGCATCCGTTCCATCAGCGGATGCGCCATCACCTGTGCCGGCACCACGAACCGGCGGCTGCGCTCGCCCGCGTCGATGCTGTGGTGGATGCCGACCGTACGGCGCCGGAAGATCGCGTACTCGTCGAGTCCCAGCGTCCCCTCCAGGCCGCGGGCCGCCAGGTCGACCTCCTCGCAGTGCGCCACGAGGAACCGGCCCCAGGAGGCGGCGAATCGCGTCTGCCATGTCAGGGGCATGCCATCCGAAAGGCGGCTCCAGACCTCGGCCCAGGCCAGGGTGATCGGGCAGACCACACGGGGCCGGGTGCCTGCGGGGCGCAGCGGCGTGACGATCAGCTCGCGCGCGACCTCGGCTATGCGCTCGGCGCGGTCCGGCTGGTTCGCGTCGAACTGGTCGTCGAAGAGGAAGGCGAGGGAGAACCAGTTCATCAGGACGACCATGTCGTCCGCCGAGGCGTGCGGGTAGGTGCGGGCGGCGGCAAGCGGCAGGTCCCACGACCTGTACTCCTCGAACCCGGCGTGGCTGCGCACCAGGCCCATGTCCCAGATCCAGCGCAGGTGGCGTGCCCGGGCGTACTCCAGATGTTCGCTGACCGGGGTGTCGAAGGGGAGGTCGAACCTGACGTCCTGAGGCATGTGCTTCCTTTCGGGAGACGGACCGCAGAGTCCCCCCGCCCCTGCGAACGGGCGGTCACCTCGACCGCCCGCGCACTCGAACTAGGCTTCGTAATGCGAAAGTTGAACCGATAAACGCTACGAGGCTGCCCAGATCGTAAATGATCTACGCGTGACCCGGCCGTGATGTCCGTTACTGCTCACGCCTCATGAGCTGCGTATACTCGCGCGCCCCCCACAAACGTCATCGCGACCCGCGTATGCGCGGTCGCCTCAGCCGCCCCGTCGAACGGATCGCGGTCCAGGACCACGAGATCCGCGAGCGCACCGGCGCGTACCTCGCCCGTGTCGTCCAGGTGGTTCACATACGCCGAGCCCGCCGTGTAAGCGGTCAACGCCTCGGCGAGTCCGATGCGTTCGCCGGGCAGGAACACCGGCGTGTCGCCGTGGCCCGGTGTCACCTCCGGCGCCACGCGGTTGACGGCGACATGGATCCCCTGGAGCGGATCGGGGCTGCTCACCGGCCAGTCGCTGCCTGCCGCGAGCCTGGCGCCGGAGCGCAGCAGAGCGCCGAACGGGTACTGCCACGCGGCGCGTTCGGCCCCGAGGAACGGAATCGTCAGCTCGTCCATCTGCGGTTCGTGCGCGGCCCACAGCGGCTGGATGTTCGCCGTGGCCCCGAGCCGGGCGAAGCGCGGCACGTCGGTCGGCTGGACGACCTGGAGATGAGCCAGGTGGGGCCGCGTGTCGCTCGGCCCGTTCGCAGCCCGCGCCGCCTCGATCGCGTCCAGCGCGTCGCGTACGGCCCGGTCGCCCAGGGCGTGGAAGTGGCACTGGAAGCCCAGCACGTCCAACTCGGTGACGTACTTGGGCAGCTGCCCCGCGTCGATGAAGCTGGTGCCCCGATTGGCAGTCGAGCAGCCGCACTTGTCGAGGTAGGGCTCAAGCAGCGCCGCCGTCCCGGTCTCGGCGACGCCGTCCAGCATCAGCTTGATGCTCCCCGCGCGGAAGCGGCCATGGCTCAACGCCGCCCGCTTCTCGACCAGTTCGGGGATCTGCTCGGAGCCACGCTCGCGGTCCCACCACAGCGCCCCGACGACCCGGGCGGTGAGCGAGCCGTCCCGCGCGGCCGTCAGATACGCCTGTGACGGGTCGTCCATGCCGAGGAAGTCCCCGACCAGCGCGTCCTGCCAGGCCGTGATGCCGAGCGCGTGCAGATGCCGCTGGGCGTGCAGGAGCGCCGCCACCCGGTCGGCCGGTGTGGCGGGCGGTGTGAGCCGCCCCACCAGCTGCATCGCACCCTCCTGGAGCGTGCCGCTCGGCTCGCCGGAGCCGTCCCGGTCGATCCGTCCGTCGGCAGGGTCGGGCGTGTCGCGAGTGATGCCCGCGAGCGCGAGGGCGCGGCTGTTGACCCAGGCGCCGTGATGGTCACGGTTGGGCAGATAGACCGGCCGGTCGGGCGCCACCGCATCCAGCAGCTCCTTCGTCGGCGTACCACCTTCGAACGCCTCCATCGACCAGCCGCCGCCGGTGATCCACTCCCGCTCGGGATGCGTGTCCGCATACGCGCGCACCGCGGCGAGGGTCTCGTCCGCCGTTTTCGCCCCGGTCAGGTCGCACTGGGTCAGCTCCAGCCCCGCCGGCACCGGATGCACGTGCGCGTCCTGGAACCCGGGGAGCAGCAGCCGGCCGGCGAGGTCCACCACCTCGGTCCGCGGCCCGGCGAGATCGTGCACCTCCTCGCGCCCTACAGCAGTGATGCGGTCGCCGGTGACGGCCACAGCGGTCGCGGTGCGGCCCTCGGGCGTGAGGACGGGGCCGCCGGTGAAGAGGAGATCTGCGTGCATGGTCCAGCTTCCTGGTAGGGGGTTATCGGGAGGAGGTGGCGATGAGCTGGGGCGCGTCGGCGTCGGTGCCCTTGCCGGTGCGGAAGTACGGCGACTTGCGCACCCACTTCGCCCAGGCGGCGGCCACGAAACCGGACGCGATCATCGCCAGGGGAGTGGCAAGCAGGAACCAGCCGTTGTCCGCGCTGACTTCGAAGTGGTCGGCGGAGGTGTAGAACGACCAGCCGAGGTAGCCGCCGAGGCCGAGCAGGGCCGCGGCGCTGAGCGAGGGGAGCACGACCGCCCGTATGCCCTCGCGCCAGTCCTCGCGCAGCAGGGAGCGGAAGCGCACGGCCGCGGCGATGGCCGTGAGGGCGTAGGACAGGGCGACCACGATGCCCACGGCGCTCACCGTCGCCATGATCATGTCGGCGAGCCGGGGGATGACCAGCGCCAGTCCCGCGACCACCGCCGCGAGCGCGCCGATGAGCACCGTCCCGGCGGCCGGCGTGCCGTACCGCGGGCTGACCTTGGACCACACCGGCCCGAGCGTACGGTCCCGGCTCATCGCGAACATCGCCCGGGCCGTGGGAATCACCCCGGCCTGCAGGGAGGCGACCGCCGAGAACATCAGGGCGATCAGCGGCAGCGCCGCCCACGGCTGGGACGCCAGCCGGTCGCCGAAGAAGGCCAGGCCCTCGGCGCCGTGGCCCACCAACTCCTCCTCGGAAAGGACGCGTTGGAAGGCGATCGAGCCCAGCAGGAACATACCCAGCATGGTGAACAGGGTGATGATCCCGGCCCGGGACGCGTCGCGCGGATCGCGGACCTCCTCGTTGACGCTGAACGCCGACTCGAAGCCCCAGTAGCAGAACACCGACAGCAGCAGCCCCTGCGCGAGTGCCGTCGCGGAGGGGATCGCGAACGGGTCGAACCAGCTCAGGCTGAAGTCGTGCGGGCCGGTGACGATGCCGTATCCGCAAAAGCCCAGCAGGACCACGTACTCGAAGACCAGCAGCCCGGCCTGGAGGCGTGCGGCGCTGCGGATGCCGGTCACGGCGGTCAGCGTGACCGCCACCAGGACCAGGATGCCGACCGCCGTCGTCTGCGCGGTCGAACCCGGGTCCAGCGCGAGGCCGCCCACCCGGTGCAGCCCCGCGTCCCCGGCCAGCTGGAGCAGGGCCGAACCGGTGACCGCGGTGGTGTACGCGAGGAACGCCAGCACGGCAACGAGGTTCACCCAGCCGACCATGAAGCCCAGCCAGGGCGTGAGCGAACGGCCCACCCACACATAGCCGTTGCCCGCGTTCGGCTCGACCTTGTTGAGCCGGGAGAAGGCGCCCGCGATGCCCAGGACCGGCAGGAACGCCAGCAGCATGATCGCCGGCAGATGCAGCCCGACCACGCCGGCCGTGACGCCGAGCCCGATGCCGATGCTGGTGGTCGCGGCCGTGCTGGACGCGGCGATGGCGACGCCGTCCAGGACGCCGAGGGACTTGCGCAGCTCGGGCCGCGCGGGAGGGTCGACGCTGTAGGGGTTGTCGGACATGGCCGGTCTCCGCTCGCACCGGGGGGCCTGGGCGGCCCCGACGAGCGGACATGAAACTGTCCGGGGGGTTAACAGGTCAACGGTGTTGTCGTAAGGTCTCGCCCATCGACCCCGGCTTCACCGGCCCACGGAGGCGCCCATGACCGACCGCGTCGTCCCGCCCACCGCCCGGCAGCGAAGGCGCCCCACCAAGCAGGGCGTCGTCCTGTCCGAGGAGCTGATCGTGGAGACGGCCCTCAGGCTGATCGAGGAGCACGGCACCGACGCCCTCTCGGTACGCCGCCTCGGCCGTGCGCTCGGCGCCGACCCCAGCTCGCTGTACCGGTACTTCCGGCACACCGACGACCTGATGCTCGCCATCGCCGACGAACTCATCGGCCGTACCCTGCGCACCTGGCGCCCGACCGGCGACTGGCGCGCCGACCTGCGGGATCTCGGCCTGCGCATGCACGCGGGTGCCCTCGCCCACCCCCGGGCGGCGGTGCTCAGCTCGTACCGGGTGACCGGGCGGGCGTACGAGATCCAGGCCGTCGAGACGATCCTCGGCGTGCTGCGCGACGCGGGCTTCCCCGACGCGGAGGCGGTACGGATCTACCACGCCTTCGTCGACCAGGCCCTCGCGTACGGCGCCCTCGACTCGGCGAGCGTGGCGATGCCGAAGGCCGCACGCGAGGCGGAGCTGGCCGTCTGGCGGGCGACGTACGCGCGGCTGCCTGCCGAATCCCATCCGCACATCTCCGCCACCGCCCGCCATCTCGTGGCCGACATGCCGAACAGCTCCTATCCGGCGGCCCTGGACCTGCTGCTCATCGCCGCCGCGGCCCGACTGACGGAAATCCACGCCCGGGCGGGACGTCCGACGGCCACACTGGACCCGCACGTCAACGCCGTTCCGTGAGGAGACCGTTCGCCGATGACCCGGCCACCCGCCCGCCCCGCCAAGCAACGCAAGCAGGACACCCTGCACCGACTGGAGCACGACGAGGACGTGTGGGTAGCCACCGCCGACGCCGCCGGGGGACTGCCGTACCTCGTCCCCCTGTCCTTCCGGTGGGACGGCTCGACCCTGCTGCTCGCCACGCCGGCCAAGAGCCCGACCGGCCGGAATCTGAAAGCGACCGGCAGAACACGCCTCGGCATCGGGCCGACCCGCGACGTCGTCATGGTCGAGGGGACGGTCGAGACGATCGCCCCGGCCGAGCTGTCCGAGGAGGAGGGCGACCTCTTCGCGACCAGGACCGGCTTCGACCCGCGCCGACTCAGCACGCCCTACCTGTACTTCCGCGTCCGGCCGACCCGGGTGCAGGCCTGGCGTGAGGCCGACGAGCTGGACGGGCGGGAACTGATGCGGGACGGCGAGTGGCTGGTGGCGGACTGAAACCGCCTGGCCGGGACACCCGTTGGGGTGCAGGCGGCGGGGCAGGACGTCCCGTGCCCCGGACCCTTCGGAGGAGTCATGCCACTGGTGAAAGCGGGTTTCGTGGTGCTCGATTGTGCCGAGCCCGAGAAGCTCGCCGAGTTCTACCGGGATCTGCTGGAAGGCGAGATGACGGACGCGACCGCCAACCGCGTCGAGATCAGGGGCGCCGACGGGACCCGGCTGGCGTTCCGTCGCGACATGAACGCCACCCCGCCGAGCTGGCCGCGCCCCGAGAACTCCCTCCAGGCCCACCTGGACTTCGTGGTGGAGGACCTGGACGAGGCGGAGCGCAAAATCGTCGGGCTCGGCGGCCGTCCCGTGGAGGCGAAGGACGCGGCCGGCCTCTACGAGGAACGCGGCTACGCCGACCCCGCCGGCCACTCCTTCATGCTGCGCACGGTGGCCCCGACGGCACCGAAGCAGGGCTGACTCCCTCGGCCGGCACTGAAGGAGGGCTGACTCCCTCCGCCGGCACCGCAGCGGGGCCCAGTCCTCCCTCGGTGCCGCCCAGTCCTTAATCGGTGCCGGCGGGACCGTCAGTCCCGGCCGTCAGTCCCGGCCGCCCTTGTCGCTGACCGGCCACACGCCCGTAGAGCGCTCGATCGCCTTCGCGCCCGTGCGGTCCGCCAGGCTGCGCGCCGCCGCGAACAGGGCGCCCTGGACCGCTGCCGCGAGCAGGATCTCTCCCCAGCCGCGGTCCCGGTCCAGGGCGTCGGGTGCGTCCTCCTCGTGCCGGATGGCCATCCAGGTCTTGCGGAAGGCGAGCCCGGCCAGTGCTCCGCTCGCCCAGCCGAGGGCGAATCCGAGGGGTTTGTAGGCGAGGGGGAGCTTCATCTTCTTCTGCTTGTTGTTCTTCGCCATGCGCGTCTGCGCCTCCTTCATTGGTCAGGGCCGCCCGTGCGCCGGTACCCGCTCGTCCTCGGGAACCGGCCCGGGCGGTGTCCCGTCGCCGAACGGCCTGCCGCCCAGCTCCTGTCGGTGATGCGGTGTCAGCCAGCCCGACAGGTCCGGCCCCACGGGCACGATTCCGGTCGGGTTGATGCCGCTGTGGACTTCGTAGTAGTGCCGTTTGATGTGGTCGAAGTCGACCGTGTCACCGAACCCCGGCGTCTGGTAGAGGTCGCGGACGTACGCCCACAGCACCTGGTTCTCCGTCAACTTCCAGCGGTTGCACTTGAAGTGGCCGTGATAGGCGGCGTCGAAACGGACCAGAGTGGTGAACAGCCGGATGTCCGCCTCGGTGATGGTGTCGCCGACCAGATAGCGCTGCCCGGCCAGTCGCTCGGCCAGCAGCTCCAGCCGCCGGAACAGACGCGCGTACGCGTGCTCGTACTCCTGCTGCCCGGTGGCGAAGCCCGCCCGGTACACCCCGTTGTTGACGTCGTCGTAGACGTCCGCCATCACGGCGTCGATCTCGTCCCGCAGCCCCTGCGGATAGAGATCGGGTGCCCCCTCGCGGTGCAGGGCAGTCCACTCGGTGGCGAGGTCGATGGTGATCCGTTGATAGTCGTTGGTGACGAGCCGGCCGCTGGGCACGTCCACGACGGCGGGCACGCTGACGCCGCCCGGGTAGTCGGTCTCCCGCTTGTCGTAGGCCTCACTGAGATAACGGATGCCGAGCACCGGGTCACGGTCGTCGGGGTCCAGCGTGAAGCGCCAGCTGCGGTCGTCCTGGACGGGGTCGGCGACGGCCAGGGACAGGGCGTCCTCCAGGCCGAGCAGCCGCCGGGACACCAGTGACCGGCTCGCCCACGGGCAGGCACGGCTGACCACCAGACGGTAGCGCCCCGGCTCCACCGGCCAGCCGTCCCGCCCGTCCGCGGTGATCCGGTCCGTGAAGTGGGCCCTGGACCGCTGGAACCTCTTCCTCCCGTAGGCGGTGTTGCCCCCGCCGCTCATGACCTGGCTCCTCTCTGCCGTACGCGTCTGCCGTATGCCGGGTTCCCCGATCTCACCGAGTCCCCCGAAATCCGCAGACGGCACGGTGTGAGCCCCATCGACCGGGGCAGTCAGTGACAAATGAGCAGCACCTCCACAGAACCGAAGACCGACCACAGGACCCGCGTCACCGTTCTGGTGGCCCTCGCGGCCAATCTCGTCATCGCCGTCGCCAAGGCGGTCGGCGGACTCCTGACCCAGTCGCCCGCGCTGCTGTCGGAAGCGGCGCACTCCGTGGCGGACAGCCTGAACGAGGTCTTCCTGCTGGCCGCGTTGCGCCGCAGCCGCCGGCCCGCCGACGCCCGCCATCCCTTCGGCTACGGCAAGGAGCGCTTCTTCTGGTCGCTGCTCGCTGCCGTCGGCATCTTCGTGATGGGTGGGTGCTTCTCCTTCTTCCAGGGCGTCGAGGCACTGCGTGGTGGCGGCGGCGAGGAGACGTTCACCGGGTATGTGGCGGGCATGGTCGTGCTCGGTGTCGCCTTCGTCGCCGAGGGCCTGTCGCTGCTGCGGGCGCTGTATCAGGTACGCCGGCAGGGCGGCGCCGCGGGCGGCCTGCGTGATCCTGCCCTGCGCACGGTCGTGGCCGAGGACGGCACGGCGGTGATCGGCGTGACTCTCGCCTTCGCCGGCATGGCGTTGCACATGGTCACCGGACAGGTCGTGTGGGAGGCGTCCGCGTCGCTCGCGATCGGCGCACTGCTCGTCTTCGTCGCCTACCGCCTGGGCCGCGACGCCCGCGACCAGCTGATCGGGGAGGCCGCCGACCCGGAGGCCGCCGGCCGGATCCGGGCGCTGCTGGAGGCACAGCCCGAGATCGACAGCGTGGAAGCCCTGCTCACGATGAAGACAGGACTGGAAACGGCCCTGGTGGCGGCCCGGGTCGATCTGGTGCCCGGGATCGACAGCGAGCAGGTGGAGGAGGTCGCCGTCCGCATCAAGCGGTCCATCGCCCGGACCGTCGCCGAGGCGGACCAGATCTTCCTCGACGTGACCGAACGCTCCGCGCGCGAGGCACAAGGAAGCCCCGCCGCGACGGGGGAGCGCGGCGGGGCCTGACGCACGTGTGCCCGGCGAACGGGGGTTCATGCGTTCCCCGGGAGAAAAAGATTCCGGAGCCCTGATCAGTCCCTGCGGGAGACCCGGTCCGGCCTTCCCGGGGCCTGATCAGTCCTGGTCGAGCGGCTCCAGGACGAAGACCGGGATCACCCGGTCCGTCTTCTGCTGGTACTCGGCGTACGGCGGGTACGCCTCCACGGCCCGCTCCCACCACTCGTCCTTCTCCGCACCGGTGATTTCGCGGGCCTTCATGTCCCGCTTCACCGGGCCGTCCTGGAGCTCCACATGGGGGTCGCCCTTGACGTTGTGGTACCAGACCGGGTGCTTGGGCGCCCCGCCCAGCGAGGCCACCGCGGCATACCGGCCGTCGTGCTCGACGCGCATGAGCGGCGTCTTGCGGATCTTTCCGCTTTTGGCGCCCCGGGTCGTGAGAAGGATGACGGGCAGCCCCGTGTTCATCAGGGTCGTGCCCTCGGTGCCGCCGGAGTTCTCGTACAACTCCACCTGATCGCGGACCCATTTGGTGGGGCTGGGCTCGTACTCGCCGTCAAGAGGCATGGCATCGGTCCCATCGTCGTGTCCTGGTACTGACTGACGTCGTGCTGCAACACCGTTGCGTGCAAGATTCATCCTGCGGCGACTACACCAGCATGCGCACGCCCAACGCCAGGATCACGCCGCTCGACACCAGCGCCGTCACCAGCCGCCCGCGCAGCCCCGTCAGCATCCGCCCCAGCAGCGCCCCGCCCCCGGCGAGCAGCAGCTGCCAGCTCGCCGACGCGGCGAACGCGGCCAGGACGAAAACGCTCTGGTCCAGGGGCTGCACGGGGCCCGTCGCACGGGTGCCGAGGACGAGGGCCGCGAAGTAGATCACGGTGGTCGGGTTGAGCATCGTGATGCCGAGCAGCGCCAGGTAGGCGCGCGCCGGGCTCGGGGGAGGAGGCGTGGCGCGGGCGGTGGCGAGCCGGTGGTCGCGGTACTGGCGTACGGCGGTCACCGCGCCCCGTACCGCGAGGGCAGCCAGCACCAGGGCGGAGGCCCAGCGCAGCGGCACCAGCACCGGACGCAGAGCGGCGGCCAGTGCGGAGCCGCCGAGGGTGGCGACGAGGGCGTACAGCCCGTCGGCGGTCGCCACGCCCAGCGCGGCGCAGATGCCGGTCCGCAGGGACGTGCGGGCGGTGAGGGAGACGAGGTAGGTCGCGACCGCGCCGACGGGGATGGCGATGCCATAGCCCGCGAGCAGTCCCGCGACGAGCGCGGCGGTCACGACGTGGGAAGCGTCGGCCTCCACGGTCGGCCGGGCTGCTGCTGGAACGGCACCGGGCGAAGGGTGTCGGTCAGCGGCAGGAAGGCGATGGTCTTAGGCATGGCCGGATTCTGCGGGTGGCGGCCGATCGCCGACAAGCGAATTTCTCCGGTAGCTCCGGCCGGGCGGGCCCGAGATCGAAGTTCTGTGCGATCTTCCCCCACTCCGTGCGACCATCCCCGGCCAGATTGCCGGTGCGGCTGATCTGGCCGAACTTGACGTCGTCCATTGGATGCCCCGGGCATCTAATGAAGATCGGCACGACGCACTCTTCGTCTGTGAGGTCTTCCATGACGGACATGACGGAATCCCACACCGTCGCCTTCCCCCAGAGCCGCACCTGTCCGTATCACCCGCCCACCGCCTACGACCCCCTGCGCGACGCGCGCCCGCTGGCCCGCGTGAAGCTCTACGACGGCCGGCTCGTCTGGCTGGTCACCGGCCACACGCTCGCCCGCACCCTGCTGGCCGACCGGCGCCTGTCCACCGATCCCAACCGGCCCGAATTCCCGGCGACCAACGCCCGGTTCGCGGAGGTCCGCCGCCGCAGGACCGCGCTGCTGGGCGTCGACGACCCCGAGCACCGCGTCCAGCGGCGGATGATGATCCCCAGCTTCACCCTCAAGCGCGCCGCCGAACTGCGCCCGCGGATCCAGGAAATCGTGGACGAGCGGATCGACGCGATGATCGCCCAGGGGCCGCCCGCCGAACTGGTGAGCGCGTTCGCCCTGCCGGTGCCGTCCATGGTGATCTGCGCCCTGCTCGGCGTCCCCTACGCGGACCACGAGTTCTTCGAGGGCCAGTCCCGCAGGCTGCTGCGCGGGCCGACGGCCGCCGACTCGATGGGCGCACGCGGCCGCATGGAGGCCTACTTCGAGGAGCTCATCGACCGCAAGCAGAAGCAGGGGGAGGCGGCCGACGGCGTCCTGGGCGAACTCGTCCACCAGCAGCTGCGCGACGGCGATCTGGACCGCGAGGAGCTCATCGCCATGGCGATCATCCTGCTGGTCGCGGGCCACGAGACGACCGCCAACATGATCTCCCTGGGTACCTTCACCCTCCTCCAACACCCCGACCGCCTGGCCGAGTTGCGCGCCGACCCGGGACTGCTGCCCGCCGCGGTCGAGGAGCTCATGCGGATGCTGTCGATCGCCGACGGGCTGCTGCGGGTCGCCGTCGAGGACATCGAGACGGACGGCGAGACGATCCGGGCGGGCGACGGCGTGCTCTTCTCGACCTCGGTCATCAACCGCGACGAGGCCGTCTACCCCGACCCCGACACCCTGGACTGGCATCGTCCGGCCCGCCACCACGTCGCCTTCGGCTTCGGCATCCACCAGTGCCTTGGCCAGAACCTGGCCCGCGCCGAGATGGAGATCGCCCTGCGCACCCTCCTCGACCGCTTGCCGACCCTGCGGCTTGCCGTCCCCGCGGAGGAAATCCCCTTCAAACCCGGCGACACGATCCAGGGGATGCTGGAACTCCCCGTGACCTGGTAAGAGGCTCCGGTCATGCACAACGAAACGCGCGAAACGCGCGAAACAGACGACATGCACATCGACATCGATCACGACCTCTGCGTCGGCGCCGGCCAGTGCGCCCTGGTCGCCCCGTCCGTCTTCACCCAGGACGACGACGGCTTCAGCGCCCTGATCCCCGGCCGCGAGGACGGCGGCGGCGACCCCATGGTGCGGGAGGCCGCCCGGGCCTGCCCGGTAAGCGCCATCACCGTGTCGGAAACGGGGAGTTGACGCCTGACGCAGCCAGTACGGCCCGGTTGGCCCGCAGCTCCGTCGCCGCCCCCGGCGGCAGGGCTGCGGGGCCGACCCGGCGGACGTCGGGCGCCGGCGCGGGCGCCTCGCCGACCTGGCGCCGCCGGTCGAGCCGGGCCCGGGCCTGTCGTCTAGCGCGCTGCCAGCAGCGCCCGCGCTGCCTCCCGGGCCTCGGTCGCCGGTCGCGTAGTGCCCGTGATGCCTGCCGTGACCATGGCGCCCTCGGCCAGCAGGTACAGCTGCCCCGCCAGGGCGTCGGGCAGTCCCGCTGCCGTCACCAGGGAGCCGAGGTAGTCCCGGAACGCCTGCTTGTGTGCCCGGACCTGCTCCGCCACCCGCTCCGACCGGGTGCCCAGCTCGCCGTACGAGTTGATCCAGGCGCACCCGCGGAAGTCCGCCTCGCCGAACCACTCCTCCAGCCAGTCGAAGACGGCCAGGAGCCGCTGCTCGGGGTTCGCCTGCCGCTCCTCCACGTAGGCGGCGAGCTGCCCGCGCCAGCGCACGTCCCGTCGCTCCAGGTATGCCTCGACCAACTGCTCCTTCGCCGGAAAGAGCTGGTACAGGCGCTTCAGCGAGACCCCGGACGCGCCCCGGATGTCGTCCATGCCGACGGACTGGATGCCGCGGCCGTAGAACAGCTTCTCCGCGGCGTCCAGTGCCTGCACCCGGGCGGTTGCGCTGTCCATGTACGACCTCTCCTTGACTGAGAACGTGCGTTCTCCTACGGTAGCAGCCAACCGGGAGAACGTACGTTCTCCCGGTCTCTGCCGCCGTTTCGACCTCGGAGGACGACATGACCGACCGACCGCCCCTGCCGCCGTTCACCCGCGAGAGCGCCGCACAGAAGGTGCAGGCCGCCGAGGACGCCTGGAACACCCGCGACCCGCACAAGGTGGCGCTCGCCTACTCGGAGGACTCCGTCTGGCGCAACCGCGACAGCTTCGTCACCGGCCGCGCCGAGATCGTCGAGCTCCTCACCGCCAAGTGGGCCCGCGAGCAGGAGTACGCGCTGCGCAAGGACCTGTGGGCCTTCGACGGCGACCGCATCGCGGTCCGCTTCCAGTACGAGTGCCGGGACGCCGACGGCCGGTGGTGGCGGTCGTACGGCAACGAGTTGTGGGAGTTCGACGAGCACGGGCTGATGACCCGGCGCGAGGCGAGCATCAACGACGTGTCGATCGAGGAGAAGGACCGCCGCATCTTCGGCCCCCGGCCGGAGAACGAGCGCGGGCTCACCTTCCCGCTGCAGTAGGCCCGTTGAGGAGGTTGAGTAGGGTTCCCGGGTGACCCAACAGGCCCAGAAACCCTTCCTCTACGTCGTCGTCTGCGCCGCCGGGATCGCCGCGGACGTCAGCAAGCTGATCACCGCCGCGCAGGAGCGGGGCTGGGAGGTCGGCGTCATCGCGACCCCGGTCGCCATGAACGGCTTCTTCGACACGGCCGCCGTCGAGGCCCAGACCGGCCGCCCGATCCGCTCGGCCTGGCGCACGCCCGCCGACCCGCGTCCCTTCCCCCCGCCGGACGCCGTCGTCGTCGCCCCGGCCACCTTCAACACGATCAACAAGTGGGCCGCCGGCATCGCCGACACCCTCGCCCTGGGCACCCTGTGCGAGGCGTCCGGCCTCGGCGTCCCCGTCGCCGTGCTCCCCTGCGTCGCCGACGCGCTCACCGCCCACCCCGCCTACGGGGACAGCCTGATACGGCTGCGAGGGATGGGCGTGCGCTTCGGGGAACCGTACTCCGGCGAGGCGGGAGAGGAGGGCGGGCGGCCGGAGTTCGGGTGGGAGCGGGCGCTCGATCTGCTCGATCGCGGCTAGCCGCGGGCCGGTGACGAGAACCCGCGGGACGCCCCGGACGGAACCGGCGTCGCCCGCACTCGACCACGTACGCTCCCCCTGATACCCCATCCCGAAGGCAGGAGCAGCAACGATGCAGTACGTGAAGCTCGGTTCGACGGGCCTGGACGTGTCGCGGATCTGTCTGGGCTGCATGACCTACGGGCTCCCCGACCGCGGTGCGCACGAGTGGACCCTCGACGAGGAGGCGTCACGGCCGTTGATCCGGCAGGCGCTCGACGCCGGTATCAACTTCTTCGACACCGCGAACGTCTACTCCGACGGCACCAGCGAGGAGATCGTCGGCAAGGCGCTGCGCGACTTCGCCCGCCGGGACGAGATCGTGCTGGCCACGAAGGTCAACGGCCGGATGCGGCCCGGGGCGAACGGCGCCGGGCTCTCCCGCAAGGCCATCATGACCGAGATCGACCACAGCCTCGCCCGCCTCGGCACCGACTACGTCGACCTCTACCAGATCCACCGCTTCGATCCGCACACCCCGGTCGAGGAGACGATGGAGGCGCTGCACGACCTGGTCAAGGCGGGCAAGGTGCGTTACATCGGGGCGAGTTCGATGTACGCCTGGCAGTTCTCCAAGATGCAGTACACGGCCGAGCGGCACGGCTGGACGAAGTTCGTCTCCATGCAGAACTACTACAACCTCCTCTACCGCGAGGAGGAGCGCGAGATGCTGCCGCTCTGTGCCGACCAGGGCGTCGGCGTGCTGCCGTGGAGCCCGTTGGCGCGCGGCCGGCTCACCCGGGACTGGGGCACGGTCACCGACCGCAGCGCGAGCGACAACTTCGGCAGCCGGCTGTACGTCGACAGCGACCGGGTCGTCGTCGAGGCCGTCACCCGCGTGGCGAACGAACGCGGCGTTCCGCGCGCCCAGGTCGCCCTCGCCTGGGTGCTGCACCAGGACGCGGTGACGGCCCCGATCATCGGCGCCGCCAAGCCGCAGCACCTGGAGGACGCGGTGGCCGCGGTCGAACTGGAGCTCACCGAGAAGGAGTTGGAGGAGCTCCAGCAGCCGTATGCGCCGCATCCGGTCATCGGTCACTGACCACTCGGTGAGCGCATGGTTCACCGATTAGTGGGGTCCGTGCGGCGCGAACTCGGTGCCGCACGGACCCGCCCCTTCACTTTCGGCCAACGGCACACGAGCTCCGCTCATCGACAGAGTCCGGTAGTGCTCGCCGATCCGCTCGGCCGACCGCCCCACGTAGTGGCCGATGAACGAACGGCGGAACCGGTCCCGCGTGCCGTTGGGCTGTGAACCGTGCACGAGGCTGCCGTTGAAGAACAGGACGTCCCCCGGTTCCATGTCGACGGGCACGGCCGCCAGACCGGGCGGCGGCGGGACGTACTCCCGGGCGAAGGACACCTCGGCGTCCGCGGTTTCCGGGCAGAACACATCCATCTCGTGCGTGCCGGGGACGACTTCGAGCCCGCCGTTGTCCCGGTCGATCACATCGCAGGCGATCCACGCCGCCACACAGGTGCCCGGCTCGACCCGCAGATAGAAGTTGTCCTGGTGCAGCGCCTGCCCCCGGGCACCCGGCGGCTTGAAGTAGAACATGCTCTGTGCCGCCAGCACCTCCTCCCCGAGCAGCACCTCCAGCACACCGCGCAGCCGGGCGTCGAGCAGTACCCGCAGGGACAGCTCGTCGATCTCGTGCGGGTGCATCACCCTCGGGTACGCCCGCAGCGGGTCGCTGTCGGACGGACGCGGCTCGAAGTGCCCGGGCACCGGACCGGCCGCGTGCAGCGCCGCGAACCGGGTGCACAACCGGTCGATCTCGTCGCGGCCGAAGAGTCCGCGCACGACCGTGAAGCCGTCCTCGCGGAACCGGCGGAGCCCGCCCTCGGGCAGGATGGGGGCGTCGGGGGCGCCCATGTCCGTGGCTGTCATGCGTCCACTCCTCGGTCAGTCGTCCTCACACAGACCACGCTAGGCCGACGCCTGCCCGAGGGGGATGACTGTGAGCGCTGACGGATTGCCCGAGACTGCTGCATCCGGCGACCCCGCACCGCCGCCGGGCCTGGTGGTGGTCGGCCACTTCGACCAGCCGCCGGGGTACGGGATCAGCCGGCCGAGAGGAGCCGACAGCTGGCTGTTCACCTGGACGACCGGCGGACAGGGCCGCCTGCGGCACGGGAGCACCGAGGCGCGTGCCGGGGCGGGGGACCTGGTGGTGCTGGCGCCGGGCGTCGCGCACGGCTACGGGGTGGCCCCGGGCGCGCCGCACTGGGCCTTCTGGTGGGTGCACTGCCAGGCCCGCCCCTCCTGGCGCTCCTGGCTGCGCCCGTACGACGCCGGTGCGGGGATGTACGTCGTCGCGCCGACGCCGGACGCCGCGCACGGCCGTGTCGAGGCGGCGTTTCGCCGGATGCTCGACGACGCCCGCTGGACGGGTACGGAGGCGCCGCCGGTGACGGCACCGGGGGAGCAGCCGGGGGAGGAGTCGGTCGCCGTGGCCCACGGCACCGCGGCTCGCGAGCTCGCCCTGTGCTCCCTGGAGGAGGTCGTCCTGCTCGCCGCGGGCGGCACGGGCACCGCGCGGACCCAGCCGCCCCGGCCCGGCGTGGACGCCCGGGTGCGCCGCGCGCAGGCGCTGATCGTCGCCGACCCGGCCGCCCCGCACACCGTCCGCTCGCTCGCCGAGCACGTCGCGCTCTCGCCCTCCCGGTTCGCCCACCTCTTCACCCGGCAGCTCGGGCAGTCCCCGATGCGCGTGTTGCGCGAGGCGCGGCTGCGGCACGCCGCCCGGCTGCTGGAGAGCACCGACCTGTCCGTGGAACGCGTTGCGGCCGCCTCGGGGTTCGCCAGCCCGTTTCACTTCAACCGCGTGTTCCGTGACCGGTACGGGAGACCGCCGGGCGCCTACCGGGGCAGTGGCCCAATGGTTGGCGCATGACTTGTGAAGGAGCGGTGAAGGCGGATGCGTCCGTATGACCAGGCAAAAAAGTCGGAGATCACCTGCTCAATGGTTCCCGGGGCGCGGCCCGAAAGGGCGTTGAGTGAATACCGTTTCCAATTGCCTTGCCGATAGGCCGCAATGCCGAGGGTGCTTATTGACCCCTCGTCAAATAGTGATCGCCGAGCACGCAATGCGCAAAAACCGGAACCGGTTGTTCTCTGTCCCTGACCTGTGCAAAGGTGTGTCTCGCTCCCCCCGCGCCCGCGCTTCACAAGAGCCGCGTCCGGAGCATACTCAATGGTATGGACCTTCAATGCCGCATGCCCTCCGGAGGAATGCCGCCGTGCGTGACGCAGGCCTGTCGAATTCCCCCAGCGACGCCCGCCTCTTTGATGTGACGGATGCTCAACTGAGCGCCGAGCTGAAGAAGTGGACGGGGGTGACGCCGGCGCTGCATCCCGTCGGTGAACTCCTCGACAGGCACTGGGAAGCGGGATTCGCCTACGCACGGCTGTGCACCGCCGACGCCCGGTCCGCGGGAATGCTCACCACCGCGGCATTCACCCGGCTTTTCGGTGAAACGCTGCGACAAACCGGCCCGACGGCCGCTTGGCGCCCCCAACTCCTCGTCACCGTGCGCCGTATAGCGGCCGAGTGGGACACCGACCGCAGGCGGGAGTTGCTCCACCCCGCGCTGCAGTCCGAGGCGGAGGGCGCCGAGCGCGTGGCCGCCCGGATGCTGCCGCCCGCGAACCGCCGGCTGCTGTCCGGCGCGTTCCAGCGGCTTCCCCAGTCGGCCCGCTGTCTGCTGTGGCACACCGAGGTCGAGGCCGAACCGCTCGCCGTACCGGCCGCACTCCTCGGCCTGGACGCGGAGTCCGCCCGCCTCGAACTGGGCCGCGCCAACGAGCGGTTGCGCGAGGAGTGCCTCCAGGTCCACCGTGAGCTCGCCCCCGAGCACGAGTGCCGGCAGTACCTGCGGATGCTGGACGTGACGTACCGGCGCGGCGGCGTCGACGTCGACCCCGACCTGCGCGGGCACCTGGACCGCTGCGGGCACTGCAGCGACGCGGCGGGCCAGCTCAGCTTCTTCAACGACGGACTCGGCCCCGCACTCGCGGAGGCGGTGCTCGGCTGGGGTGCGCGGGGCTATCTGGAGTCGAGAGCAAGACAGGCCGAGGAGCCGGCCGGGGCGGAGCCGGCCGCGGCGGCGCCGATCGTCGGCGAGTCGTTCTTCGCGGACGGCGCCGCTGCTTTCGCGCCACCGGGAGATGCCTCTGCCGTTGCCCCGGGAAGTGCTCCCGTCTCCCCGGTGAATTCCCGTGCCGCTGCGGGCCGAAGCCGCCGTGCCCCTGCCGCAGAGAGCTTCGCCGGCGGTGGTGAGCCGGCCCCTGCCGCAGAGGCATCGGCCTTCCCGGGCCGGCCCGCCGCTCCTGACGGTGAGCCCTTCACCGCGGCAGGCGAGCCCTTGGCCCCTGCGGGCGAGCCCTTTGCCGCCCCGGACATGGTGTCCTCCCCTGCGGAGGCCGGCCCCCGGACCACCGGCAGGGCCGCCCGCAGGACGGCTCGCAAAGCTGACTCCGCCACCGCCCCGGGTTCCGGAGCCGCCCGCACCTGCACCGGTCGTGTGGCCCTCAAGGCCGCCCGTCGTGCCGCCCGGCGCCGGAACCTCACCGCGGCCGTCGCGACCGTCAGCGCCCTCGTAGTCCTCCCGCTCGTCATCTGGTCCACGAACGATTCCGGGGACGGTTCCGCTCCCGCCGCGAACGACCGCCCCACCGAGACTCCCGGCCCCGGCACCGGCTCCGCCACCAGCAACCCCTCCTGGGCGGGCGCCGCCGAGGCCGCGAAGGGCGAGCTGCAAGGCCGGCTGTACAACATCGGGTCCGGGCTCTGTGTCGGCGTCGTCGGCGGGAAGGCCGTCAAGAACGCGGAGACCGAACTCACCAAGTGCTCCTCGGCGGCGGCCGGTCAGCAGTGGTCGTACGAGACCGACGGATTGGTGCGCAGCGGCGCGAACCCCGATCTGTGCCTCGACTCCCACCTCGGCTACTCGGTCCGGCTGGCCCCCTGCACGGGTGCCACCGACTCGGCGACCAAGAACGTCCGCTACGACTTCACACTCCAGGGCACCCTGGTCCCGCGCTTCAACCAGGACCTCGCCCTGAGCCCCGCCGCCACCGACGGTTCGGGCGCGCTGGTCCTCAAGACCCGCGAGGACGACAGCGACGCCCAGCACTGGGTGGTCGACACGTCGAAGCCGGAACTCCAACTCGAGGTGGTCAACTGGGACTCGGAGGCGGAGAGGGTGAAAACGGCCGACCCGACCCCCACCCCCCGGCCGTCGAGGACGCCGACGCCCGAGCCGACCCCGTCCGCAACGCCGACGGCGTCGCAGCCGACGACCACGAGCCCGACCCCGACCGACGCGTCCTGCTACTCCTACCCGTACTCCTGCTCGTCGGACGGCCAGAACGGCTGGTCCGGCGGCGGGTACGGGGGGTCCGGCGGATATGGCGGCGGAGGGTATGGCGGCTACGACGGCTACGGCGGCTATGGATACGGCGGTGGCGGTCGCCGCTGAACGAAGTCCGACTGATCAGCCGCCGGTGCCGGGCTGGACCACCGTCAGCCGCACCGAGGACTCGTTCCCGGCCACGGGCACCTCACCCGCCGTCCACGCCACCTCGATCGACTCCCGCTCGTCGGGCGGCGTCACGAGCAGCGCCACCGGAAGGGCCGTACGGGCCCCGCTGATCTCGGGGCTGGCGAAGGACAGCCCCGCCCAGGCGCTTCGGCCCGGGGCCAGCGTGACGGCCGTCGGCGTGTCGGGGGAGCGCTTCGGGTCCGGGCCGAGCTGCTTCCCGGAAGCGTCAACGAAGGCGGCACCGGGGTAGCCGCGGACCGTGCAGGTGCGGTCGGTCGTATTGGTCAGCACGATCGGGAAGTTGCGCTGTCCGGCGCCCGGACTGGGGCGGCCGATCTTCGCGCGCAGCTCGGAGGTGTGGCAGCGCGGGGCGGCGGCGCCCGACTGGGTCACAGGACTGCCGGTGTCGGCGGGGCCCGTCCCGGTCGTGGCAGGCCCGGTCGTGCCAGGCCCCGTGGTGGGGCTCCCGGTGTCGGCCGTGGGCGGTCCGGTCGTACGGCTGCTCGTGCCGGCCGGCGTCTGTGCCGGGCCCGTGGAGTCGGCGCCGTCGGCGCAGCCGGCCAGCAGGGTCACCAGCGCGAGGGCGCTCACGAGGGGAGTCGCCCGGTGCGAGGGGTGGAGTGTCCGTGCACGTCCCATGTCTGTCACGCATCCCCGTTTTCCGGCCGAGTAGTCACCCGACACCAAGGAGTCACACCTCGCCGAGGAGCCCGATCTCCGCCCAGATGGTCTTGCCGTCCGCCGTGTGCCGGCTGCCCCAGCGCTGGGTCAGCTGAGCGACCAGCAGCAGTCCGCGGCCACCCTCGTCGAAGGTCTTGGCGCGGCGCAGATGCGGTGCCGTGTGGCTGGTGTCGGACACCTCGCAGATCAGCGTCCGCGCATCATGGATCAGCCGGAGCCTGATGGGGTGGATGCCGTAGCGGATGGCATTGGTCACCAGCTCGCTCACGACCAACTCGGCCGTGAACGACGCCTCGCTCAGATTCCAGATGTCGAGCTGCTCCAGCACCTGCTTGCGGATGGGTGCGACCAGCGCCGGGTCCGCCGGGATGTCCCAGGTCGCGACCCGGGAGGCGGGCAGCCCCTGGGTACGGGCCAGCAGCAGGGCCACGTCGTCCGGGACGCCCCCCGCCGGAAGCAGGGCGTTCAGGACTCGGTCGCAGGTCTCTTCCAGTGAACCGGAGGAGGCCGCCAGCGCTTCGCAGAGCAGCGAGTGGCTGGCGTCGACATCACGCACCCGGGTCTCGATCAGGCCGTCGGTGTAGAAGGACAGCACCGTGCCCTCGCGCAGCTCGATCTCCGCGGACTCGAACGGCAGCCCGCCCAGGCCCAGCGGCGGCCCGGCGGGCAGCTCGATCTCCCGCGGCTCGCCGCCGGGCGGGACCATGACGGGCGAGGGGTGCCCGGCCCGGGCCAGCGTGCAGCGCCGGGAGACCGGGTCGTACACGGCGTACAGACAGGTGGCGCCGACGTCGCCGGAGCTGCCTTCGGTGCCCGCTTCGTCGGACAGCCTTACGACCAGGTCGTCGAGGTGGGTCAGCAGCTCGTCGGGCGCGAGATCGATGTCGGCCAGGGTTCGCACGGCGGTGCGCAGCCGGCCCATGGTGGCCGAGGCCTGGACGCCGTGGCCGACCACGTCCCCGACGACCATCGCCACCCGCATCCCCGACAGCGGGATCACGTCGAACCAGTCGCCGCCCACGCCGGAGCGCGCCGCCGGGAGGTAGCGCGAGGCCGCTTCGAGCGCGGCGGTGCGCGGCAGGGACCGGGGCAGCAGACTGCGCTGCAGGGCGAGAGCGGTCTCGCGTTCGCGGGAGTAGCGGCGGGCGTTGTCGATGCAGACGGCCGCGCGTGCCGTGACCTCCTCGGCCAGCAGCACGTCGTCGGGCGTGAACGGCTCGGGGTTCTCGAACCGGCTGAGCACGGCGACCCCGAGGGTGGTCCCGCGGGCCTGGATCGGCACGGACATGGTGGTGTGGATGCCGTACGCCTGGATGCGCTCGGCGCGTTCGGGGTCCCAGGAGAGCCACTGCGTGAGGTCGTCGGTCGAGGTCGAGGCCACGATGGTGTGGCCCGCAAGGAGTGCGTCCGCCTGGGGCGACGGGGAGGGATACACATCCACATGACCCGGCTCGACCACGGCTTCGGGGTCGCCCGTGTTGATGGACCGGTGGGCTGCGCGGCGCAGGCTGATCGGGGCGGCCGGCCGGCCGGTGGGTGCTTCGCCGCCGTGCTCCGGCGGGTCCAGCAGATCGACGCTGACGAAGTCGGCGAGCGCGGGGACGCAGATGTCCGCCAGCTCCTGCGCCGTGCGTGTGACGTCGAGGGTGGTGCCGATGCGGACGCTGGCCTCGTTCACCAGCTGCAGCCGCTCCTGGGCCATGTACTGCTCGGTGAAGTCGTGCGCGGCGACGGACACGCCGCGCACCCGCCCCTTGGCGTCGGTGATCGGGGCCATGCGCGCCAGCCAGGCGTGCGTCCGGTCACCGCCGACCGGGACGTACGTCCGCACGTCGGTGCCCCGGCCCGTGGTGAGCACGCGAAGGAGGTGCCGCTCGATGTCGTAGCTCTGACGTCTGCCGGTCAGCTCGGGCGCCCGCAGCCCCCGCACATGCTCCTCGGAGAGCTGGAGGACCTCCGCCATGACGTCGTTGATCCTGCGCAGCCGGAGCCTTTCGTCGTAGATCGCGATGGCGCAGGGGGAGTCGAGGAGCCCGACATGGTCCAGCGGATCGTCCGGCGGACGGGGGCCCTGCCCTTCGAGCGGCGTGACCACGAGCCAGCGAAAGGGACCGCCGCGCTCCGGCCGTACACGGTGGGCGAGCGCCCACACGGACTGCGTGCCGCCGTCGCGGCGGCGCAGGGTGAGGATGCCGTCCCAGCGGTCGCCCGGCGGGGGGTCGCTGCCCTGCCGGTCGGCCAGGAGCTCCGCGGCCGGGCGCCCCACGACGTCGGCGGCCCGGTGGCCCAGCAGCCGCTCGGCGCCGGCGCCCCACTCGACGAGCACACCGTCGTCGTCGATGACCGCCCGGGCCGTCGCGGCCTCGTCGAACGGATACTCCGGGCTCATGCTCGCCACTCCAACGCGCACACTCACGGTGAACAAGCGTGTCAGTTGGGCTCCAGCCTAGTGCGTCGGGGACTCGCCCGTACCGGAACAATCGTGCGCACCCTTGACTGCCCGGCATCGCACCCCGTCAGAATCTGTTTGTTCGCGATCGCTTGTGAGTACTTCTGGGTCCTGATGAGGGAGAGCCGCCATGACAGTCACTCGAAGATCGTTACTGCTCGCCTCCACGGCCGCTCCGGCGGCCGGAGCGTTGCTGAGCACCCCGCCGGCGCAGGCCGCGGAGACGACGGGCGCCGGCCCCGCCGCGTCCGGCCGCCGAACCGTCCCCCTGCGCGACGGCTGGCGCTTCGCCCTCGTGAACCCGCGCGGCATCACCGACCCCACCGGTGCCTACGCCGACGCCGCCCAGCCCGGTTACGACGACGCGGACTGGCGCGAGGTCGCGGTGCCGCACGACTGGAGCATCGAGTTCGCCCCGACCACCGAGCACGGCACCACCAGCGGCACCGGATTCTTCCCCGGCGGCCTCGGCTGGTACCGCCTCGCCTTCACCCTGCCGCCCTCCCTCGCGGGCAAGCGGATATCGGTGGAGTTCGACGGCGTCTACATGGACTCGTACGTCCACTGCAACGGCAAGGAGGCCGGCCGCCACCCCTACGGCTACACCGGCTTCGCCTTCGACCTCACGGACCTGCTGCACACCGACGGCACCACCGAGAACGTGCTCGCGGTCAAGGTGCAGAACCGGCTGCCCAGCAGCCGCTGGTACTCGGGCAGCGGCATCTACCGCGAAGCCCGCCTGGTCGTCACCGAGCCGGTGCACGTGGAGCGCTGGGGTACGTACGTCACCACGCCGGAGATCACCGGGAAGCGAGGCGTCGTCCACGTCCGTACCTCGGTGGTGAACGCGTCCGGCGGCGGCACGGACGTCGAGGTCGTCTCGCGGGTCGTCGACCCCGGCGGCCGTACGGTCGCGCGTGCGTCCTCCGCGATCGCCGTCACCGACAAGGCGACCGCAACCCATGAACTCACGGTCCCCGCACCGAAGTTGTGGGACTTCGAGACCCCGCACCACCGCTACACCCTGAGGACCGACCTACGCGTCGGCGGCAGGACGACCGACACCTGTCGCACGCCCTTCGGCTTCCGCACCTTCCGCTTCGACCCGGACGAGGGCTTCCACCTCAACGGCGCCCACAGCAAGATCAAGGGCGTCGATCTCCATCACGACCTGGGTGCCCTCGGCGCGGCCGTCAGCATCGACGCCGTCCGCCGGCAGCTGACCATCATGAAGTCGATGGGCGTCAACGCCTTCCGCACCTCCCACAACCCGCCCTCGCCGGAGATGATCCAGGTCTGCGAGGAGTTGGGCATCGTGATGCTGGTGGAGGCGTTCGACTGCTGGAGGACCGGCAAGACCCGCTACGACTACGGTCGCTTCTTCGACGAGTGGGCCGAACGCGACGCCACCGAGATGGTGCTGGCGGCCCGCAACTCGCCCGCCGTCCTGATGTGGTCGATCGGCAACGAGGTCCCCGACTCCACGTCCACCGCCGGTCTCGCCATGGCCGACCGGATCATCGACGCCATCAAGGCCGCCGACGACACCCGTCCGCTAGTCATCGGCTCCGACAAGTACCGCCGGCTCCCCGCCAAGGGCTCGGCGGCCGACCTGATGCTGGCCAAGCTGGACGGGCTCGGCCTGAACTACAACACCGCCAAGTCGGTGGACCAGTTGCACGACGCCTACCCGCATCTGATCCTCTTCGAGTCGGAGTCGTCCTCCGAGACGTCCACGCGCGGGACGTACCAGGAGCCCGACCGCCTCAACACCGGCGAGAACCACACGCCGGGCAGGCGTGCGACCTCCTCGTACGACAACAACCTCGCCTCCTGGACCATGAGCGGCGAGTACGGGCACAAGAAGGACCGGGACCGGAAGTGGTTCGCCGGGCAGTTCCTGTGGTCGGGCATCGACTACCTCGGCGAACCCACACCGTACGACGTCTTCCCGGTGAAGGCATCCTTCTTCGGCGCGGTCGACACGGCCGGCTTCCCGAAGGACATGTACCACCTCTTCCGGAGCCAGTGGATCAGCGAGCCGATGGTCCACCTGGTGCCGATGACCTGGAACCACGAGGAGGGCGACACGGTCGAGGTGTGGGCGTACTCCAACGTCGACACCGTGGAGCTGTTCCTCAACGGGAAGTCCCTCGGCACACGGACGTTCGACACCAAGCAGACCGTCGACGGCCGGACCTACCTGGAGACCACCGAGGCGACCGGCGACGACAAGACCTTCACCGGCGGCCCCTACCCCGGCAGCTACACCAGCCCCAACGGCAGCGCGGGCAAACTCCACCTCACCTGGCAAGTGCCGTACGAGGCGGGGAAGTTGAAAGCCGTGGCCCGCAAGGGCGGCAAGGCGGTCGCCACCGACGTGCTGCGCACCGCCGGAGCACCGAAGGCCGTGCGGTTGCGTGCCGACCGCAAGTCCCTTGCCGCCGACGGCCGTTCGCTACTCTTCGTGACCGCCGAGGTCGTCGACGCCCGTGGCGTCGTGGTGCCCGACGCCGAGGACCTGATCGCCTTCGAGGTGACGGGAGGTTCGCTCGCCGGGCTCGACAACGGGCGGGAGGAGAGCGCCGAGCGCTATCAGGCCAGTGCGCGTACGGCATTCCACGGCAAGGCGCTGGCGATCGTGAGGTCCGGTACGAAGGCGGGCGCCCTGAAGGTGACCGCACGGGCCGAGGGGCTGCGCCTGGGTAGCGTGACGGTACGGACGACTCCGGCACGGTCGGCCGCGCTCACCCCGGCCGCGGTGTTCGAGCCGGACCATCCGGTGCCACCGAACCACCCATATGCAGACGCCAGTTACTCCGGCCGCCCGGACACGCTCCCGGCCGCCATGCTCGACGGCGACCCTGCGACCGGCTGGTCCAACGGCTTCTCCAAGGCGGCCACGGCCCTGCTGCCCGCCTTCGACGGCGCCCGGCCCGAGGACTGGGTCCTGGTGGACTTCGGGCGGACGCGGACGTTGGACCGGGTGGAGGTCGCCTTCACCGTCGACGCGACGCACACGCTGCCCGTGTCGGTGGTGGCCGAGGTGTGGGACGGCCGGCGGTTTGTGCCGGTGGAGGGGGCGGCCGTGGAGTGGGCCACTGCCTCGGACGCGGCGACCGTCATCACCTTCGACGCGGCACGCGGGTCCCGGGTGCGGCTCAACCTGGTCAGCGCTCATCCGGGGGAGACGCGAGGGGCGGTGCGCATCAGCAGGCTGGAGGTGCCGGCGAGCTGAGGCGGTGAGCGGTCGGGACGGGGACCGGTCCCACCGGTTCCCGTCAGAACCGTTGACGGGGTGTCATGTCGCCAACAAACATGGCTGCGTCCGCCTCTGGGAGCGCTCCCATCGCGAGCGTCACCCGTACCTCCCCCGAGGAGCCCAGACGTGAAACGACGCAGAACCACCCTGTTGTCCCTGACGGCCCTGCTGGCGGCGGGACTCACCGCACTCCCGGCCGCACCGGCCGGCGCCGACGAGGTCGAGCAGCTCGAGAACGGCACCTTCGACACCACCACCGATCCGTGGTGGGCGAGCGGCAACGTCACCGCCGGCCTGTCCGACGGGCAACTCTGCGCAGACGTGCCCGGCGGCACCGCCAACCCTTGGGACGCGGCCGTCGGACAGAACGACATCGCCCTGGTGAAGGGGGAGTCGTACCGCTTCTCCTTCACCGCGAACGGCTCGCCCGAGGGGCATGCCGTGCGGGCGATCGTCGGTCTGTCGGCGGCGCCGTACGACACCTACTTCGAGGTGACGCCGCAGCTGAGCGTCTCCGGGAACTCCTACGCGTACACCTTCACCTCGCCCGTCGACACCCCGCAGGGCCAGGTCGCCTTCCAACTCGGCGGTGGCACGGACGCGTGGCGCTTCTGCATGGACGACGCCTCGCTGCTGGGCGGTGTCCCGCCCGAGGTGTACGAGCCGGACACCGGGCCCCGGGTGCGGGTGAACCAGGTCGCGTATCTGCCATCGGGGCCGAAGAACGCCACGCTGGTCACCGACGCGACCGGGAAGCTCCCCTGGCAGCTCAAGAACGCCTCCGGGACCGTCGTCGCGCACGGCTGGACCGTGCCGCGCGGCACCGACGCCTCCTCCCGGCAGAACGTCCACTCCATCGACTTCGGCGCCTACCGCAAGCAGGGTGACGGCTTCACGCTCGTCGCCGACGGGGAGACGAGCCGCCCCTTCGGCATCGGGACGGCCGCCTACGAGCGGCTGCGCCTGGACGCCGTGAAGTACTACTACACGCAGCGCAGCGGCATCGCGATCCGCGACGACCTGCGCCCGGGCTACGCCCGCCCCGCCGGACACATAGGCGTCGCACCCAACCAGGGCGACGGCAACGTGCCCTGCCAACCGGGCGTCTGCGACTACCGGCTCGATGTCACCGGCGGCTGGTACGACGCCGGCGACCACGGCAAGTACGTCGTCAACGGCGGCATCTCCGTGTGGGAGCTGCTGAGCACGTACGAACGCGAACGCCTGGCCCGCACCGGGGAACCGAAGAAGCTGCGTGACGGCACCCTTGCCATCCCGGAGAGCGGCAACAAGGTGCCGGACATCCTCGACGAGGTCCGCTGGGAGCTGGAGTTCCTGCTGAAGATGCAGGTGCCCGCGGGGCAGCCGCTGGCCGGCATGGCCCATCACAAGATCCACGACGAGCAGTGGACGGGTCTGCCGCTGCTGCCGAGCGACGACCCGCAGAAGCGGGAACTGCATCCGCCGTCCAGCGCGGCGACCCTGAACCTGGCGGCGACGGCCGCGCAGGCGGCGCGCCTGTACCGGCCGTACGACAAGGAGTTCGCGGCGAAGACCCTCGCGGCCGCACGGAAGGCGTGGGCGGCGGCGCTCGCGCATCCCGACCGGTACGCCTCCGAGAGCGACGGCATCGGCGGCGGCACCTACGCCGACAACAACGTCACCGACGAGTTCTACTGGGCCGCGGCCGAGCTGTATCTCAGCACCGGCGAAAAGGAGTTCGCGGACCACGTCCTCAACTCCCCGGTGCACACGGCCGACATCTTCGGCCCCCTCGGCTACGACTGGGCCAGGACGGCGGCAGCGGCCCGGCTGGACCTCGCCACCGTGCCGAGCAGGCTGCCAGGCCGGGACAAGGTGCGCCAGTCCGTGATCAAGGGAGCGGACGGCTATGTGGCCACGCTGAGGTCACAGGCGTACGGCATGCCCTACGCCCCGCCGGAGAACCTCTACGACTGGGGATCCAACCACCAGATCCTGCACAACGCCGTCGTCATCGCGACCGCCTACGACATCACGGGTGCCTCGAAGTACCGCGACGGCGCGGTGCAGAGCATGGACTACCTGCTCGGCCGCAACGCGTTGAACATCTCGTACGTGACCGGCTACGGCGAGGTCAACACCCGTAACCAGCACGCTCGTTGGTACGCCCATCAGCTGGACCCGAGCCAGCCGAACCCACCGGTCGGCACGCTCGCCGGCGGGCCGAACTCGAGCATCCAGGACCCCTACGCACAGAGCAAACTCGCCCGTCAGGATCAGGACGACGAAGCTGTACAGGCAGATCTCGCCGAGCAGGAAGGACCAGTGGTCGGGGAAGACCTTGCGCAGATACTTCCGGCCGAGCGAGTGGATGCCGAGCCGTCCGTCGAACCAGTCCGCCACCCGCTCACCCCGGCCCGCGGGCAGCTCCCGGGCGCTCACGCCTCCTCCCGGCGCACGTGGGTCAGCTTGTCGGGGTTGCTGATGACGTAGACGCCGGACACCCGGTCGCCGTCCGGCGTGAGATCCAGGACCAGGACGGCGTACGGCTCCTCGCCCTGGAACAGCACCACGGCGTCGTCGCCGTTGACGCGCCGATAGCCCAGTCGCAGCCCTCCCGCGCCGCCCTTCCTCGCGTACGAGCCGAAGAACCGGAGCGCCTTGTCCCTGCCGTGCACGGGACGCAGTGCCGCCGGCTTCCGCTTGCCGCCGGCGTCCGTCCACACCGTCACGTCCGGCGCGAGGATCTCCATCAGCGCGGCTATGTCTCCGCCCACCGCGGCCCGCACGAACCGCTCCGTCGCCTCCCGCCGCACCCGTGGATGCGCCTCGTACAGCGGCCGCCGCGCATGCACATGCCCTCGCGCGCGATGCGCCAGCTGCCGTACGGCCGCCGGGCTGCGGTCGATGATCTGGGCGATCTCCGTGTGCGGGTATCCGAACACCTCGTGCAGCACGAAGACCGCGCGTTCCAGCGGCGTCAGCGACTCAAGGACGACCAGCATCGCCAGCGACACGGACTCGGTGCGCAGGGCCGGATCGTCGGCCGCGTCGTCCTCGCCGCCCGCGACCAGCGGCTCGGGCAGCCACGGGCCGACGTACGTCTCCCGGCGACGACTGATCGCGGCCCGCCGGGTCAGCGCGTGGTTGACGGCGATCCGCACGAGATACGCCCGCGGATTGCCGACCCCGTCGAGCGGCGCGCCCTCGTTCCGCGCCGTCCACGACAGCCAGGTCTCCTGCAGTACGTCCTCGGTGTCGGCGACGCTGCCGAGCATGTTGTAGACGACGCCGAACATCAGTTCGCGGTGCTCGACGAAGACGCCGGTCGCGTCGTCGGTTACGGGTATGGGGGTGTCGGACATGCGTGGGCCTCCCAGTGCGCGCTCACTACTGCGAGGTCCGCCGGGGGCCGGAATGTGACACCCCACCGAGGAATGTGACCCACGTCTCGGCGGTGCGGCGGTCCGCGCCTGCCGGCCCGGGCGTCCCGACCCCGCCTGGTACCGGCATAGATCACGCCTGACCTGCGGATATTTACGCGTAAGTACCCGAGCGGTAACGTGAAGGCATGCCAGCTCTGAATGTGGAGTTCAGCGACCGCGAGCTAGAGGACCTGCGGCAGATCGCCAAGGAACGCGGTACGTCGATGAAGGCGCTCGTACGGGAGGCCGCCGCGGCCGACATAGCGCGGCACCGGGCGCTGCAGGAGGGCGCCGAGGCGTTCCGCCGGTTCTTCGCGTCGCACGCCGACGAATTCGCGGCCGCCTTCCCCGACGACGAACCGTCCGCCAAGGGCGAGGGGCGGGCTGCCTGACTCATGGCACCCCCCGTCATTCACATCGACGTGCCCTGGCTGCTCCAGCGTCACGAAGAGGTCCTGCCCGACCAGCCCACGGTCAACGACTTCTCCGCGCTCGTCGCCGCCGTCGCCCGTCATCGCGTGGATCCGCCTCGCCTGGGCATCGACTCCGACCCGGCCTGGCGGGCCGCAGCCCTGCTGCACACCCTCGCCCTGCTCAAGCCGCTTCCGTCGGCCAACGCCCGCTTCGCCTGCGCGTCCGCGTGGCGTACATGTTCGTCAGCGGCGTCGGCATCGACCCGCCCTACGGCGCCCTCGTCGACCTCGCACGTGACCTGATCTCCGGCAAGACCGACGTGTACGGCGCCGCCGACCGGCTGCGCTCCTGGCAGATCTGAGGCCTGCCGACCGGTCCCCGTTCTCCCCGCCGCCGGGGGCCGCCGACCGAGGGCGGGAGGAACGGGGTCGGCGGCCCGTTGCGCGCAGGAGTGCCGCCGTCCCGCGCGGGGCCTTCCGAGAGGCCGCTCCCAGTGGACTACGCCGGCGGTCGCGCCGGGGAGCGCGCGTGGTGCTCCGGCGCGTGCGGGAGATTCACACGGGGCGCATGGAATGTCGAAAGCTCACGCAGGGGTGGCCAGTTGTCGCCGTTTCTGACTTTCTTTCAAAGGGGCGGATGTTGCCCGAGTGTCTTGTTGGCCATCCGTGCGCTGTGCAAGGGTGAACCACCCGTGGGGGGTGGAAAAGGCCGGAGCTCATACGTTCCGTGGGGAACCGGAGCGGATGGGCTCAGGTGAATTCCTGCTCCCCGCGCCCATGCCGAAGAGGTACACACCAAGTCGCTCGGTCCTTTTCGGCGATCAGAACCTCTGAGTCATGAGCGTGGGAAGGAAAACGTTCAGTGCCCACCCCCCACCCCCCTCGTCCTCCTTACCCGCCGCCCGGCGGGGTTCCGGAGGAATCCGACGAAGGTCTCGCCGGCCGGCTCCGGGGCCGTCCGGACGGCGAGGCCGCTCCCTCCGTCGCGCTGCTGATGGCGCGGCACTGGCAACCGGCCCACGAGTACGCGGTGATCTGCCTCGCCTCCCCCGGGACCGCCGCCGACATGGTCACCGCCGCCGCCTTCCACCAGGTCCTCGACCGCCTGGCGCTGGGCGAGCCGGCCACCGCCCTTCGACCCAGGCTGCTCGTCGCCGTCCGGGACGCGGTGCGGCAGTGGTCGGCCGACGAGCGAATAGCGAGCGTTCTGCCGGAGCTGGGGAAACCAGCGGGCGGGCGCGGTATGCGTACCGCGAAGTCCATGACGCCCGAAAATCGGAAACTCGCCGATCGGTCATTCCAGGCACTTCCGGGACTTGCCCGTTGTCTGCTCTGGCATACCGAGGTGGAGGCCGAGCCGGTAAGCGTGCCCGCCGGCCTGTTGGGCATGGATGCCGTCACCGCCTCGGTCGCCCTCGAACAAGCGCGTGATAAATTCCGCGAAGGTTGTGTACATGCTCATCGGGAACTCGCGCCGACGAAGGATTGCCGGTTCTACAACCGCCTCCTTGACGTCCCGATTCGCCGGGGCGGCGCCTTGCTGCCGGATGTGCAGCAGCATCTGACGGGGTGCCGTTACTGCCGTGACGCCGCCGAACAACTGAGTCATTTCGAGGGCGGGCTGGGCGTACTCATCGCCGAGGCGGTGCTCGGCTGGGGCGCACGCCGCTATCTCGACACCAGACCGGGGCGTACCAAGTCCGACGGACCCCGCCCACGCGGCTCCGCGCGGCATGGCGCCGGACGGCGCGGTCTGCTGTCGCGGATCCCCGCGCAGGTTCGCAGGCCGCCCGGCGGACCGCGTTCCTCGCGGACGCTGCTCACGGGAGTCGGCCTGGCCTCGGCCGGGCTGATCGCGATCATGCTCGCGGCGGGACTGCTGTCCGACGACGACGGGGTCGACCCGGCCGCATCCGCCACCGGCGGCGGCACCGGATCCCAGCTGCCCCCGGCCGTGTCCTCCGCACCGCCCGGCACGGCCCAACTCCCCAACGCCCCGCGGCGGACCAGGCTGCGCAACGCCGACGCCGACCTGTGCCTCGACATCCGGGGCGAGCCGAAGGAAGGGGCCGGGACCAGGTTGGCCGAGTGCTCGGCCGACGACACCCAGCAGTGGTCGTACGAGAAGGACGGCCGGCTGCGCAGCGTGGTGGAGCCCGATCTGTGCCTGGACTCGCACGTGGACGCCGGCGTGGTGATCCTGGGCAAGTGCGCCGACCAGGACTCCGAACGGGCCGACGACGTGCGCTACGACCTCACCGTGCGGGGCGAGTTGCTGCCCCGCTGGGACGAGCGGCTCGCCCTGGCGGCCACGACGGCGGACGCCGACGCCGAGATCGTCGTCAAGGTCCGCGAGGGCTCCGACGCGCAGCGCTGGCTCACCGATCCGGCGACATCGGCGAGCCCCGGGTCGCTGTCGAGCGCGCAGGCCGAGACGCCTGGGGCGCGGTCGGTGCGGTTGGGGGAGGAGAGAGCGTAGGGCGGGGGCGGCTCGCGTCGAGCGGGCTGGGCGGCAGGGGCCGGCGGTTCTGACGGTCCCTGCGGTCGGGGCGCTCACCCGCCGAAGCGGCTGGGCCGCTGGGGGCCGGGCTGCGCCGTCGTGGCGGTGTGGGGCGGCGCAGCCGGGTTGGGGCCGGGGCGGGCCGAGGTCTGGACGGGTTGAGGTCCGGACGGGCGGGCTGGGTTGGTGCCGGGACGGCGCGGGGCCGGACGGCGGGAGGCGTGGGGCGACTTGCCCTGAGCCGCCCCACCGTTCCGGCCTCCGCCCCACCGTCCCGGCCTCCACGCCTCGCTCAGCGGAGACGCGCCGGGCCCGGCTGCCAGGAGCAGGCCGGCCCAGGCCATATGCCCGAGCGCTCCCACGCTCCCGTGAACCCCCTAGTTCACGACATCTCGAGGCGCCCCGCCCGAGAGGAAGTCCGTCACGTTCTGGACGGCGGCCAGGGCGATGCGGACGAGGGTTTCGCGGGTGACGCCGCCGACGTGGGGGGACAGCACCACGTTCGGGGCGCGGAGCAGGCGCAGGGCCGGGGTAGGGGGTTCGGGATCGAAGACGTCGATGCCCGCCCCGGCCACGGCGCCCTTCTCCAGCGCGTCCGCGAGGGCGTCCTGGTCGATCAGGGCGCCGCGCGCGGTGTTGATCACGAACGTCGTCGGCTTGAGGAGCGCCAGCCGCTCGGCGTTCAGCAGGAGCCGGGTCTCGTCGGTGAGCGGGGTGTGCAGGGAGACGTAGTCGGAGGTGCGCAGCAGGTCGGCGAGCGGGACATGGCGGGCGCCGCCGAACTCGGCCTCCGTCTCCGGCGGCAGCCGTCGCCGTCCGGCGTAGACCACGCTCATGTCGAACGCGGCGGCGCGGCGCGCGACTTGCCGGCCGATCTGGCCCAGGCCCACGATCCCGAGCGTCTTGCCGGACAGTTCGGTCAGCGAGTGCTGGAGCCGGGGGAGTGCCCAGTCGGCCTCGACGAGCGCGGTGTGGGCGGGAACGATCTGCTTGGCCAGCGCGAGCATGAGGGCGAAGGTCTGCTCGGCCACGTTCTGCGCCTCGGCGCCGCTGGAGCCGATGTTGCACACCCGCACTCCGCGCTCGCGCGCCGCCTCCGCATCGACGTAGTCGAAGCCGTGGCTCGCGCACTGCACGAGCTCCAACTCCGGTGAGGCGGCGAGGTGTTCGCCCGTCACCGGGGCGAGGGCGGTGATGACGACGTGCGCCGAGCGCAGCGCGGCCGGGTCCTCGTCGGCCGCCTCGACGACGGTGACGTTCGCGCCGTCGGGGAAGAGCGTGGCCAGTCCGGCTCCGATGTCCCGCCCGCCCACGTGCGGCGAGATGACGGCGAGGACGTTCTTCGTGACGGTCATACGGTTTCCTCGATGAGGTCGGCGGGGCCGATCGTGGCGGGGGTGGCGTGCCCGGACAGGGCGAGGGTGAGGTCGAGTTCGGCCAGCAGGCAGCGGATGACGTGCTCGACGCCGGCCTGTCCGTCGAGGCCGAGCCCGTACACGTACGGCCGTCCGACGAGTACCGCCCGCGCGCCGAGCGCGAGGGCCTTGAAGATGTCGTCGCCGGTGCGCACGCCGCTGTCGAACAGCACGGTCAGCCGGTCGCCGACCGCCGCCACCACCCGGGGGAGAGCATCGGCCGCCCCGACGGAGCCGGCGACCTGGCGGCCGCCGTGGTTGGAGACGACGACGCCGTCCATCCCGGCGTCGGCCGCCGCGCGGGCGTCGTCCGGGTGCACCACGCCCTTCAGGACGATCGGGCCGTCCCAGTTCTCCCGCAGGAACGCCAGGTCCGGCCAGGTCTTCGCGGGGTCCGAGAACATGCCGACGAAGTGCATGACGGCCGCGTTCGGATCCTCGTGCACGGGCTTGGCCAGGCCCGCCTGGAAGGCCGGGTCGGAGAAGTAGTTGGCGGTGCCCACGCCATGCAGGAACGGCAGATACGCCTGGTCGAGGTCGCGCGGTCGCCAGGCCAGCATCGGCGTGTCCAGGGTGACGACCAGGGCGGTGAACCCGGCCGCCTTCGCCCGGTTCAGGAAACTCCGGGCCACCTCCGGGTCCTTCGGCCAGTACAGCTGGAACCAGCGTTCGGCGTCCCCCATCGCCTCCGCGACCTGCTCCATCGGGGTGCTGGACGCCGAGGACAGGGTGAACGGCACGCCCTGCGCGGCGGCTGCCCGCGCCGCCGCGCACTCGGCGTCCGGGTGCATGATCGACAGCACGCCGACCGGCGCCAGCGCCACCGGAGCGGGCAGGGTGCGGCCCAACACCTCCACGGACAGGTCCCGTTCGTGTACGTCCCGCAGCATGCGTGGCACTATCCGGCGGCGCCGCAGCGCCGCCCGGTTGGCGCGGGCGGTGCTGCCGTCGCCCGCGCTGCCCGCCACATAGCCGACGGGACCGGGACCGAGGCGCTGCTCGGTCAGCTCCTCCAGCCGGGTCAGATCGGTGGGCAGCCGGGGTACGACGCCCGTCATGCCGTTCAGATAGATCTCGTACTGGAAGTCCGCCCAGTGCTTGCCCATGCGTAGGCCTCGCCTCTCGTCACTGAGAATGCGCTGTACGCCGACCATACCGACCGGTAGGCGGGGGAGTGGATCAGGGGCTCGCCACCGACTCGTGCAGGATGCGTGCCAGTTCGCGCGGCTGGGAGAACATCGGCCAGTGGCCGGTGTCCAGGGTCACGAGTTCCCAGCGGTCGCTCTTGAGGAGTTCGGCTGCGGCGGGCATCGGCTCGTCGCCGTCGAGCAGGCACTTGATGTAGAGGCCCGGAAGCTCACTCAGCGGGCCGGGCATGACCGCCGGTTCGGTCAGCGTGGCGCCCGGGTGCGGGGTGGCGCCCACGATGCGGGCGATCTGCTCGTCCGTCAGGCCCTGGCCCGCGTAGTCGTCCGCTGCGAGCGGTGGCCAGACGCCGCCGTTGTCCTCGATCGCCGCCCGCACCTCGTCGCTCGGCCAGCCCGACAGGAACGACTCCCCGTCGACCGCGGCATTGGCGTCGACCAATACCACCTGCCTCAGCCGGTCCCCGATCCGCTCGGCCGCCTGCCCGACCGGCACCCCGGCATAGCTGTGCCCGACGAGGACGACGTCCCGCAGATCGAGGCACTCGACCTCCGCCACGATGTCCTGGACGTGGGTCTGCTGCCCGGCGGTGACACCTGCCTTCTCCGCGAGGCCGGACAGCGTCAGCGGATGGGCGTCGTGCCCGGCCGCGCGCAACTCGCCCGCCACCTCGTCCCACGCCCACGCACCGAGCCACGCCCCCGCCACCAACACGAAATGAGTCATGCCCGCAACGTAGTCGACGGGTCTGACAATGCCCCGTCGTCGCCTGGAGCACCCGGCCCCGTGATCGGCGGCACGGCAACCTCGACGGTACGGGCCAGTCGCGCACCCTCGGGGCCGTAGACCGCCCGCGGCTCGGGGAACAGCCGCAGCAGCGTCAGGAACAGGACGGCGGCGACGGCCAGGGACAACGGCAGGCTGATGTCCACCCCGTTCGCGAGATCACCCAGCGGTCCGACGAACTGGCCCGGGATGTTGGTGAACAGCACGCCCAGCAGCGCCGCCACCCACCACGCGGTCATGCCACGCCAGTTCCAGCCGTGCGCGAACCAGTAACGGCCGCCGCGCTGACGGCGGTTGAAGACCTGAAGGGCGTCGGGGTCGTACCAGCCGCGCCGGGTCCAGTAGCCCAGCATCATCACGACCATCCACGGCGTGGTGCAGGTGATGATCATGGTGGCGAAGGTCGAGATCGACTGCACCAGGTTCAGCCCGAACCGCCCGATGAAGATGAACGCGATCGACAACGCGCCGACGAGCAGCGTCGCCTGCACTCGCGAGAGGCGCGGGAACACCGAGGAGAAGTCGAGTCCGGTCCCGTACAGCGCGGTCGTGCCCGTCGCCATGCCGCCGATCAGCGCCAGGAGACACACCGGCAGGAAGTACCAGCCGGGCGAGATCGCCAGCAGGCCGCCCACGAAGTCGGGGGCGCCCGGGTCGACGTACTCAGGGACCTTCGTGGCGATGATGCTCGCCGTCGCCAGGCCGAACACGAACGGCAGCAGCGTCGCGATCTGCGACAGGAAGGCGGCGCCGATCACCTTGCGGCGCGGGGTGCTCGCAGGGATGTAGCGCGACCAGTCGCCGAGGAACGCCCCGAAGGAGACGGGGTTGGACAGCACGATCAGAGCCGCGCCGATGAAGGACGGCCAGAACAGCGACTGGGTCGCCGCATCCGCGGAGTCGGTGAAGACGCCCGTGTACGACGGGTCGAAGTCACCGGCGAACGCGACCACACCGAGCAGGAACAGCACGCTCGCTGCGGGCACGGCGACCTTGTTGACGAACAGCATGAAGCGGAACCCGTACACGCACACCGCGAGAACCAGCCCCGCGAACAGGGCGTACGCGACGACGTACGACAGGTCGCCGCGCGGCAGGCCGAAGAGCCGGTGCGCGCCGCCGACCAGGGCGTCACCCGAGCTCCACACCGAGATGGAGAAGAACGCGACGGCCGTCAGCAGGGACAGGAACGAGCCGACCACGCGGCCGTGCACACCGAGGTGCGCGGAGGACGAGACGGCGTTGTTGGTGCCGTTGACCGGTCCGAACACGGCCATGGGGCACAGGATCAGCGCACCCGCGACGACCCCGAGGAGCGTGGCAGCGAGGCCCTGCCAGAAGGAGAGGCCGAACAGGATCGGGAAGGCGCCGAGAACACAGGTGGAGAAGGTGTTGGCGCCGCCGAAGGCGAGCCGGAACAGGTCCAGCGGGGAGGCGCTGCGTTCGGCGTCGGGGATGCGGTCGACGCCGTGGGTCTCGACCTCCGTCAAGGAGGGGGCGGGGGAGGGGGGTTGGGCCGGTGAGGCCGCTGGGAACTGTGGGGACAAGGGAGGGCTCCAGCGTGGGCGGGGCGGTGGAGCGCGTTGTGGCGCGGCGGGGCCGACGGCCGGTGCCGGCCGCTGCCGCTGGGGTGTGCGGGCAGCGCGGATGCCGTCCTCTCGGGGGTCTGCAGACGGTAAGGCGGTCCGCCGGAGCCGCACCAGAGGACGGTTCATCCACCTTCGGTGCCGTGACTGGACGAAACCTCCATCAGTCGCCGTCCTCGGGTGCCTCCTCCGCGTCCGTGTCCGACGCGTCCGGCCCCTGTGCCCGCACCCGCTGGACGTTCTCCAGTGACTCACGCAGTTCGGTGAGCCAGTCGTCCGTGTGCCGCTGGACGAGGCGTACGCACCAGGCGAGGGCGTCGCTGCGGCTGCGGGCGACACCGCCGGCGATCAGGGTGTCGAGTACCTGGCGCTCGGGCTGACGGAGCCGCGTCATCACGGGGGCGGCGATGTGCGTGAACATGGCGCGCTCACCGTCGCACTCCACGCCCCAGGAAACCTTTCTGCGGAATCGGTGCTCCGCCTCGCGTGCCACCTCGATCCGGGTCTCCCGGGTGCGCTCCCGGAACTCCTGGATGCGGCCCTCCACGGCTGCCTCCCGCTCGGCTGCCGAGCCGCCCTCGGCCAGGTGAGGTGCGGGAATGCGGCCGATCACGGTGATCTCCTCGCGGTCGACCGTGACCTCGGTCAGCTCCTCGAAGAGGTCGTCGGGCAGGCGGCCGGCGAACCAGCCGCGCAGTTTCTCTCGTTGCTCGCTGGTAATCATGTAATCACGATTACTCGGTTCGACCGTGAACACAAGGGGCGCCGGGGCGTGTCAGCCGAGGGCTCAACCGGAATGTTTCAGGCCTATTAATGAGCGTGCGAGATCCGGCCACTCGGCGACTTGGAACGATCAAGAACCGCCAGGTTTCGGCGTTGGAACGTTCGAACTCCGTTACTTCACGCCACTGCTTCAATACGCAAGGTTACTGAAACTCGTGGTGTCGATGTGAGTTTCGGCGCCGGACTCGGCAGACTCCCGCTCGTCGCTTCGGCACCGATCGCGCCGAAGTCGTCACACCCTGTAACTCAAGCGGAAGGATGCACACAATGCGGAACACCGCGCGCTGGGCAGCGACCCTCGCTCTCACGGCCACCGCCGTCTGCGGACCCCTCACCGGATCCGCCCTGGCTGCCCCGGACCCTGCGCCCGCCTCCCTGTACGCCCCCTCGGCCCTGGTGCTCACCCTGGCCCACGGCGATGACGCCACCATGACGACGCCGGTGCGTGCCGTCACCCTGAGCTGCGCCCCGACCTCCTCCGGCACACATCCCGACGCCGCCTCGGCGTGCGGTGAGCTGCGCAGTGTGGGCGGGAACTTCGATGCCCTCGGGAGTAGAGACGGGGTGCTGTGTACCAAGCAGTACGACCCTGTGCTCGTCACGGTCGACGGGGTCTGGCAGGGCCAGCGTGTCTCCTATCAGCGCACCTTCGCGAACGAGTGCGTGAAGAGCTCCTACGGGACCAGCCTCTTCGCGTTCTAGGGGACCGGGATCGCACGGCCTCGTGCAGTTCGGCAGCGGCTCGCGGATGGGGAGTGTGAGCCTGCCGAAGGGGCCCCGGCGATCTCGCACCGGGGGTCGGCCGGGCGGAGTGGGGCCGCCCGGTCGGCACCTCGGATCTTTACCGAACGACCGACTTCCCGGGGGATACGGGTGACCGTCGCCGTGGGGGCATACGGATCACCCGTCTTCCCCGGGGACCCCCTCTTCGCCGGGGATCCCCGGCAACAGCGCAAACCGGTCCAGCAGGCCGGCGCCGCGCAACAGCCGCCGTATACGCGGCGCGTCGGATACGACCCGCAGGCGTCCGCCGCGGTACCTGGCGCGCGTTTCGGCCCGGCACAGGACTCGCAGTCCCGAGCAGTCGAAGAAGTCGACCCGCCGCAGATCGACCAGCACATCCGACTCCGGTCGCGCCGTCGCCTCGTCCAGGTGCTCGGTGACCAGCGCGGCCGTCGCCAGATCGATCTCGCCCGCCACCTCGACCACGGTGAACGGGCCGTGTCTGCGGGTGCGGGCATGGGTGTTCGCCGTGGGCGGCACGGACCGGGGCAAGCCCGCGGCCGGATCCTCGGTCGGATGGGAGGCGCGGTCGTCGGCGTCCGGCGTCATGTCCGCTCCACCTCGGCAAGGGGCGCACTGATCAGGGTAGTTACCCGGGGTCGAGGGTGAGCATCCCTACGGCACCGCGCGCAAGACGTGGTTCACTCGACGTGCTGAATTTCGTCCAAGACGGTTGACTTCGCGTGTGCGGGCTCAGCGCTCCCTGGTCCGATCGCGATGGCTGGTATCGCACCACGGGTAGCGGCGGCTGCGCCGGCAGGTGCACAGGGCCACGCGGAAGCGGTCGGAGGAGACGATCGTGCCGTCCTCCAGCTCCACCTCGACCGGGCCCTCCACCAGGAGAGGACCTTGGCGCTGGACCTTGATCCGGCGCGGCTCGTCAGACCGGGAGTTCGGCACGGACCACCACCAGCTCTTCCCTCTGATCCGGGGCGGACAGCAGGCCGTGCTGCCGCAGCCAGTCCTCCCGCGTGCGCAGCACCGGGCCGAACGGGACGACGCGACGCCGGGTCACGGAAGCCTTCAACCCTGCGTCGCGCAGATGCGACACGGTCCGCCCGGGGCAGCTGAGCGCCGAGTGCACCACCAGGAGGACCCCGCCCGGACGCAGCAGGGCGGGCGCCTCCAGGCAGATCCGGTCGAGGACGAGCCGCCCGTCCCGGCCCGCGTCCCACGCCCGCGCCGCACCGTGCGGCGCGCGGCCCGTGTCGGGTGCGGGGACATACGGCGGATTGGCCAGGATGAGGTCGAAGGACTGCCCGCGCACCGGCGTGAAGAGGTTGCCGTGCAGGATGCGGACATGGAGGCGGGCCATCCAGGCGTTCAGCTGCGCCGTGCAGACCGCCCGCCACGACACGTCCACCGCGGTCACCCGCGTGCCGCGCCGCGCCGCCTCGATCGCCAGCGCGCCCGAACCTGTCCCCACGTCGAGGACGTCCGCGCCGTCCGGCAGCGGTTCGTCGAGCAGGGCGTCGACGAGCAGATCAGTGTCTTCCTGAGGGGGGTACACACCCGGCGGCACCAGTGGCTTCACGACGCCCGGGTACCCCGGCATTCAGGAAATAAGGGAGATCCCGGACTGTTGGTGGTGATCGCGGAGCGACGATCGTCCCGCACGCCAGGCGCCGAGCAGCTGCTCGGCGAAGCGGTCCTCCAGGTAGCCGGTGACGTCTATGCCGAAGGCGACGTCGGGGGCGAGGTGCGGCTCCTCGGCGAGCAGACCTGCGATGACGTCCTGGCGCACGACCTGTTCGTGCACCGCGTCCGCCTCGACGTGCTCGTCGTAGAAGTGCTCGGCGGCGGGCCCGGCGCCCGTGCGGCGCATCGCCTCTGCCAGCCGCCGGGATGCCGGCGACGAGGTGATCTCGACGGCCGCGAAATGACCGACGAGCGCTCCGCGCAGTGCCCGGTGCAGTCCGAGCAGGGACATCAGGTTGACCGTGGCCAGGGCTTGTGCGGTCGCCTCGTCGACATACCGGCCGTACGTCGTGTCCAGGCCGAGGTCCGCCATCAGGTCGGCGAACAGGCGTGCGTGGATGCGGTCGGCGCGGCCGCCGCCGTACTCGTCGAACTCCACCGCCGCCATACCGGCCTTTGCCCTGCCCCACAGCCGGGGCAGCACCCAGGCGTGCGGGTCCGCCTCCTTGAGGTGGTACAGGGAGCGCTGGGCCACGTATTCGCGCACATGCCACAACTCGCCCTCGGCGCAGAGGTAGTGGCTGACGCCGGTGCCCTCGACGGGTTCGACGAGGAGGTCGGCCAGCGCGTCCTCGACGCTGTCGTGGGCGGCGGTGTCCGCGCGCAGGGCGGTCAGGAACCGGTGCTCCAGCGCGGCGCGGACACGCAGCAGCTCGGGGTCCCACTCGAGGTGCTCGGGCACACCGGCGAAACCGCGGTAGTGCAGCTCGTAGCAGAGGTAGAGGGCCAGCTGGAGATCGTCGCCGTAGACGTCCGCGCGCGCGACGTCCAGGCGCCGGGGCGGTGACCCGTCACCCCGCAGATACTCCTGCACGGCGGCGGAAACGCCGCCCCGCGCGGACGGCACCCGGGGCCCCTCGCCGCCGCCTGCCCTGTGGACGTCGTGTGCCATGGCCGCCGAGTACCCGTTGGGTGCAGGGCCACCCGTACGACCAGCCATCCTGTGACTGCTTGCTGCCGTCGGGCACGGGTGCCTGCGCCTCACTCGTCGCGTTCAGCTGGTCGCGGGTGCGATCCGTAGGGGCACCGGGTCGGCGCGGGCGTCCTCCTCCTCGAGGCGGGACACCTCCGCCCACCAGGACGCGCCGTCCTCGATGTGCCGCAGCATGATTCCCTCGCGGATCGCCCACGGGCAGACGGTGACCGTTCTGAGGCCGGTCAGCTTCATCGCCGTGTGCGCCACGACCGCGCCGGCCAGGCTCTGTTCGGCGCGTGGTGCGGAGATGCCGGGGAGCAGGGCGCGTTCGGTGGTGGGCAGCGCGGCCAGGCGGCCGACGGCCTCGCGCAGGGCGGAGCGCTCCAACCGCCGTTCCACGAACGGCCCGTGGCGTCCGGGTGCCGCCCCGCACAGGCGGCCGAGCTGCTGGAACGTGCGCGAGGTGACCGCCGCCGTGCGCGGTCCCTCCCAGCGGATCCGGGCCGCGACGTCCCGCAGTTGATGGCGGACCTTGCGGCGCAGAGCCCGTACCTGTGCCGCCGTCGGCGGGTCCTCGCCGGTGAAGAACTCATGGGTCAGCCGGGCCGCACCCAGCGGCAGTGATGCGACGAAGTCGGGCAACCGGCCGCGCCCGAAGGCCACTTCGAGTGAGCCGCCGCCGATGTCCAGCAGCGCGAGCGGCCCCGACCGCCAGCCCATCCACCGTCGCGCGCCGAGAAACGTGAGCTCGGCCTCCAGCTCGCCGGGCAGCGTGCACAGGCTCACCCCGGTCCGCGTCCGCACCGTACGCAGTACCTCCTGTCGGTTCGGGGAGGCACGCACCACGGCGGTCGCGAAGGCCAAGGGAGCGGTCGCGCCCCATCTGTGGGCAGTGCGCTGCGCCGCCGCGACGGCGTCGACCAACCGCTCGACGCACTCCTCGGGGATGGCCTCCCCGGGCCTGACCTGCTCCGACAGCCTCAGCCGCCACTTGGCGGTGTGCACCGGCAGCGGCACCCCGTCCGCCGCATCGGCCACGACCAGCCGCACCGTCTTCGACCCCACGTCCACCACACTGATTCGCATGAATGCGGAAGTACCCGTTTCCTCGTGCGGCCAACGGGATCAGCCACTGCGCGCCGTCGCCAATGACACAAGCGCCGCACTCCGGAGCCTGCATATTCCTTGACTGGAATATAACCGCCGAGGCATATTGGATCCATGGCCGACGCCTCGCTCTGGACCGCCCTCGCCGATCCGCACCGACGGGCCATCGTCGCGCTGCTCCTGGAGCGGCCCCGGCCCGTCGGCGAGATCGTGGAGGCATGCGGGCTGAGCCAGCCGAGCACCTCCAAGCACCTGAAGGTGCTGAGGGAGGCGGGCCTGGTGCAGGTCAGACAGGACGCGCAGCGCCGCGTCTACGCACTGGACCCCGCACCCATCGCCGAGCTCGACGCCTGGCTGGCCCCGTATCGAAGGCTGTGGAACACCAGCCTGGACAGGCTGGGCCGCCGCCTCGACGAGACATCGGTCGACCCCGAGGAACCCACCACGAAGGGCTGATCCACCATGACCGCCGACCTCACCGGCACCTATCTGACCCTGGACGACGGCCGCCCGGCCGTCCGCTTCAGCCGCACCTACGACCATCCCGTCGAGCGCGTCTGGCAGTTCGTGACCGACGCCGACGAACTCGCCCACTGGTTCCCCTCGCGCGCCGAGATCGAGCTGCGCCTCGGCGGCACCGTCACGTTCAGCGGCGACCCGAACATGCGGGACTCCACGGGCCGGGTGATCGCCGTCGACGCGCCCCGGCACCTGTCCTTCGAGTGGGCCGGCGACGAGGTCCACTTCGACCTGGTGGCTCTGGACGAGGGGCGCACCCGCTTCACGCTCACCAACGTCCTGGTCGCCGAGAACACCGCCGCCCGCAACGGCGCCGGCTGGGAGGTCTGCCTGGCCGCCCTCGACGCGCACGCGCGCGGGGAGCGTTTCGAGGGACCGCACGCCGGGGCCGGTGCGCCCTGGAAAGAGTTCTACGACGGCTATGTGGCCGCAGGTCTGCCCTCCGGCGCTCCGGTCCCGGGCCTGGACGCCTGAGCGCGATCAGCTCGTCGTGTTCGTCGTGGCAGGCGCGCAACTGCTCCCGGCGCTCGGGATTCTCAGCTCCGTGAGGTAGTCGTCCACGGCGTCCCGGGTGCAGTCGCTGCGGCCGTAGACACTGTGTCCGGCGCCTTCGTACGGCAGCAGGACGGTCGTCCCGCGGGTCTGGCGGTGCACGTTGGCCGCCCACGAGAAGTGGTTCGCCGGGTCGTGCCGCGCATGCAGCATGAGGATCCTGGGCGCGTCGGTGATGCGCAGGCGGTGCTGCGGGTTGTTCACCTCGTCGGGCCAGCCGATGCAGCCGGCCACCGCGGGATGCACGCGTGGTGTGCCGCGCATGTGCGGTGCGGCCCGCATCTCGGCCCGGGTCAGCCTGGCGTACTCCGGGTAGTCCTTCGCGCGCAAGCGCCAGTCCTGGCAGAAGACCGCGTAGAACGGTTCCGCTTCCGTCTGCTCGTCCGTTCCCTGCGGGGGCGAGGGCCGGACCTGCCGAGGCTGCACGGGTCGCTGCCGCTCGGGTGGCTCCTGCGCGTCGAGGCCTGCCACATAGGTGGCCAGTTCCTCCCGGTCCGGGCCGTAGAACATCCTGAAGACGTTGAACGTGATCTCGTGCGCGGTCAGGACCCGGTCCGGATGCTCCGGATCGCGGATTTCCCCCCGGTCCGCCCGGGCGAGCAGGCCGTCCCACACGGCCGTGACGTCACGGCCGTGCAGGGCGCAGGAGCCGGTGCGGTCGCACCACTTCACGAACTCCTGGAACGAGTCCTCGGCGGCGGCAGCGGAGGAGGCCAGGAACTCCCGGGCGCCGAGGCTGTGGTCGATGTTCGCGGTGAGCGCCATGGACCGGATCCGGTCGCCGTACTCCTCCGCGTACTGCTCGCCGATCAAGGTGCCATAGGAGTGGCCGAAGTAGTTGATCTTCTTCTCGCCGAGGGCCCCGCGCAGCGCGTCCATGTCCCGCACGACGCTCAAGGTGTCCGCGTGGTCGAAGAGCGGACCGGTGTGCCGCCGGCAGTCCTCGCGCAACGCGCGGTTGTGATCGGCGAGCCGATCGAACTCCGCCTGGTTGCGGGGGTAGACCGACGGCTGTCGGCGCAGCAGTTCGGTGGAGCACATCACCGGGTGGCTGCGGCCGACGCCCCGCGGGTCGAACCCGACGATGTCGAACCTCTCCTGGATGCCCGGACTGAAGTGGGACTTGGCGTCGTCCAGGGCGAAGTCCACACCCGAAGCGCCCGGTCCGCCCGGGTTGACCAGCAGCACGCCGACCCGGCGAGCCGGATCGGTGGCCTTGCGGCGGGCCACCGCGAGATCGAACGTCTCGCCCGACGGCCGGGCCCAGTCGACCGGCAGGCGCAAGGTGCCGCATTCCGCCGTGGCGTCCTCGGGACACGGTTTCCAGTCGATCGCCTGCTGCTTCGACGACCTTGTGCCGGGCGGGTCGGACGGCGCCGCCGCCGCGCTCGGCGTCGACGCTCCGGTGAGCGATCCGGCGAGTAATCCGGCGGCGAGCACTCCGGTGAGCCCTCTGATTCGTGGGTGCATGAAGTCCTTCCAAGGGTCCTGCGAACGGATCACGGGAATGCCCGCATGATCGAACGTGGCAGTGATCCACTCGGGGTCACAACCGTTCAGGACAGGAATCAGGGAAGGCACCGGGTCGTGGTCGGGGTCGTGTGGGGGAGATGCCTCAGGGGTTGTCGACCGAACCCCTGAGACCGACCCGGACTTGCTACGGCTCCGAGGACGTGGCGGCGGCACAACCCACGGATCACGCCATCTGGCGCCGAACCAGCTCGTGCAGCCGCCCGTGCGTGTCCGCCAGCAGCTGTGCGGGCGGGCCCTGCTGGGCGACCTTGCCGTCCTCCATCACGATCACGCGGTCGGCGTCCAGCACCGTGGACAGGCGGTGCGCGATGACGATGCGGGTGGCGTTGAGGGCCTTGGTGCTCTCGATGACCGTGCGCTGCGTCTCGTTGTCGAGGGCGCTGGTCGCCTCGTCGAAGAAGAGGATGCGCGGGCGGCGGATCAGGGCCTGGGCGATCATCAGACGCTGCCGCTGCCCGCCGGAGATCGCGCCGCTGCCCGACACGATGGTGTGCAGCCCCATCGGCATCCGCTTGATGTCCTCCGCGAGCCCCGCCATCTCGGCCGCCGCCATCGCCTCCTCCGGCGTGTACGGCTCCGTACCGCAGATGACGTCCAGGATGGACCCGGTGAACGGCTGCGCGTGCTGGAGCACGACCCCGCACTGCCGTCGTACGGCGGACTGGTCGAGCGCCGCCAGGTCCTGACCGTCGTACAGCACACTGCCCGAGACCGGCTTGTCGAAGCCGATCAGCAGCCTGAGCAGCGTCGACTTGCCGCAACCGCTGGGGCCGACGATCGCCACGAACTCGCCCGACCGCACGTCGAACGAGACGTCGTCGAGGACGAGCGGGCCGTCGTCCGAGTACCGGAAGGACAGGCGGCGCGCCTCGATGGCACCCGTCAGCGGCCCCGGCCGGGTGCTCGCCGTGCGCACCTCGGGCGTGGCCTCCAGCACCGGCTTGATCTCCTCGAACAGCGGAAGCGCGGCCACCGCCGAGACGAACGCTCCGGTCAGCTGGGTGACCGAGGTCAGCAGCATCGTCACCGAGGTGTTGAAGGTGAGGAACGCCGCCGCCGACATCGAGCCGCGCGCCGGACCGGCGAGCAGCATGAACATCAGCAGCGTGCACAGCGGCAGATACACGGCACCCAGCACCGTGGTGAGGTTCTTGATCCGCCCCACCTTCTGCTGGAGTTCCCGGCTGCGCGCGAACTGGTCCGCCCACGCCCCGTAGGCGTAGTTCTCGGCCGCCGCGACCCGCAGCTTGGGCAGCCCGCGCAGCGTCTGGAACGCCTGGTTGTTCAGCTTGTTGCTCAGCACCACCAGCCGCCGCTGCCAGCGCACCTGCCACAGCCCGAGCCCCAGGAACACTCCCGCGATGACGACGAGCATGCCGATCGCCGCCAGCGCCATCGGCACGCTGTACCAGAACAGCAGCGACAGGTTCATCGCGCCGACCGTCACCGACTGCGCGACGACCGGGCCGACCCCGGCCATCAGACGGCGGATCGAGCTGATGCCCATGGCCTGGCTCGCCAGCTCACCGGTCGAGCGCTCGGTGAAGAACTTCGTCGGCAGCCGCAGCAGCCGGTCCCACAGGGCCGGTTGAAGCGTCGCCTCGATACGGCCCTCCAGGCGCAGGATCGTCATGTTCTGCAACAGCATGAACGCCGCGGCCACGACACTGCTGATCATCACGGCCAGACAGAACTGCACGATCAGATCGGTCTGGGCCTTCGGCACGAACTCGCCGAGCACCTTGCCCGTCGCGACCGGCACCAGCGCACCGATCGCGACCGTGACCAGGCCGCTGATCAGCAGGTTCGTCAGATCGCCGCGCGTGCCCCGCATGCTGAACCGCAGCAGCCGCAGCGGGCTCAACGCGCGATCGGGCAGCGGCCGGTAGAACATCACCGCACGCGGCTCGAACTCCTCCGCGTTGGCCTTCTCGATCGGCGTCTCACGGCCGGTCGCCGGATGCACGGCGACATAGCCGCCGCGCCGCCACAGCAGCGCCACCGGCGCACCCGACAGTGCCCGGTGACCCACCAGCGGCCCCACGTTGTCCCGCCACCAGGGCCCGTCCAGCCGTACGGCCCGGGTCCGCACGCGCGACGCGATGGCCACGCGCTCGACCGGGTCGAGCCGGTCGCTCTCGGTGCCGCTCTGCGCGGGCTCGGCCAACGTGATCCCGGCCGCCTGCGCGACCAGCTTGCAGGCCGCGTAGCTGGCGTCCGCGTCGGCGGCCGTCGTGCGCTTGTCGCTGCGCTTGCCGATCGACGCCAGCAGCGTCCGGTCGGCCTGGGCGCGTACCGCCTCGCCGGCCTTGATGCCCTCCGCCGTGCGCGACTCGTGAGTGCGCTCCAGCTGCTCGATCCAGCGGTCCAGCGTGGTCAGCAGGCGGTACTGCTGGTCGACCATGGACTGCCAGACCGCCGGGTCCATCAGCAGATCGGCGGCTGCCTCGGCGCCGTACAGCGAGCCGTACTGCACACTGCCCGGCGGCACCTGCATCCAGAAGACGTCGTCGTCGGTGACCTCGGCCGCCCGGTCGGTGGCCATGGGGGCCTGGAAGAGGATGGTGAGGCTGCGGCCGACGCCGAGTGCGAGGGCGTACTCCAGCGGGCTCGTCTGCGGCGGGACGTACTGCGGGTTGCCGTACTCGTCGTAGGACCAGGTCTGCGTGTTCGCGGGCTGGTACAGCTCGCGCAGTCCGATCCGGTGCACGACGCAGTCCCTGAGCGGGCGGGCCACCAAGGTGTGCTGCGGTCCCGGGACCGGGCCGAGCAGCAGGGAGCCCGCCTCCAGGCGGCCGAGGTGGTGCCAGTGGCCCTGCTGCCCGGCGTCGACCGCGAACAGGTCGACGGCGCCGGACGCGACCAGCCACAGCACCTGCGGGCCTTCGAGGTCGAGACGGTTGTGCCCGGCGCAGTCGATGCGCGTGCCCATCTGCCCGAGCGCGTTGAGAACGAGGTCACCCTCGTGGACGGAGGTCATCTCACCGCTCCTTGACCAGTGCCGCGTACGCGCCGCCGCGTGCCACCAGGTCCTCGTGCCGGCCGCGTTCCACGATCGTGCCGTGCTGGAGTACGACGATCTCGTCGCTGTCACGCACGGTGCTGAGCCGGTGCGCGATCACCACACAGGCACAGCCGCGCTTGCGCAGGTTGTCCATCACGATCTGTTCGGTCTCGGCGTCCAGCGCGCTCGTCACCTCGTCCAGCACCAGGATGCTCGGCCTGCGCACCAGCGCCCGCGCGATCTCCAGGCGCTGGCGCTGCCCGCCGGAGAAGTTGCGGCCGTCCTGCTCGACCCTGCTCCGGATGCCGCCCGGGCGGCGCATGACCACGTCGTACAGCGCCGCGTCGCGCAGCGCGTCCACCACCGCCTCGTCCGGGATCGACGGGTCCCACAGCGCCACGTTGTCGCGGACCGTGCCCTCGAACAGGAAGACCTCCTGGTCGACGAAGGAGACGGAGGCCGCGAGCGCGCCGCGCGGGATGTCCTCGATGCGCTGGTCGTCGATGCGGATGACGCCCTCCCAAGGGGCGTACAGACCCGATATGAGGCGGGACACCGTCGACTTGCCACTGCCGGAGCCGCCGACCAGGGCCACCTGTCGGCCGGGGCCGACGGTCAGGTCGAAGCCGGTGAGCAGGGGCTTGTCGAGCGGGCTGTAGCCGAAGGTGATGTTCTGCAGCTCGACGTGGCCGTGCAGCCGGCGTGTCGAATCGCCCGCGCCGGGGCGGCCGTAGAGCGGGTCCGCCTCGAAGTTCTCCACGTCCTTGAGGCGGGCCACGTCGGCGGCGAAGTCCTGGATGCGGCCCGCGACGCCGTTCAGGCGGGTGATCGGGGCGGTGAAGCGGGTGACCAGGGCCTGGAAGGCGACCAGCAGACCGACGGATATGCCGCCCTCGATCGCCCGCATACCGCCGATCCAGAGGATGAGCGCGCTGTTGAGCGTGGCGAGCGTGGGGGCCACCACGCCCAGCCAGGCACTCGGCACGCCGAGGCGCTGCTGCTCCTCCAGCGTGGTGGCGTGCTGTCCGGCCCACTTGCGGAAGTAGCCGTCCTCGCCGCCGGTCGCCTTCATCGTCTCGATCAGCTGAAGGCCGGTGTACGCGGTGTTGGTGAGGCGGGCGCTGTCCGCGCGCAGCTTCGCCGTACGGGTCGCGCGCAGGCGGATGACGACGCGCATGGCGACGACATTCAGGAGGGCGACGCCGATGCCGACGAAGGTGAGCTGGGGGTCGTAGGTATAGAGGAGGATCGCGTAGAGGACGACGACCACCGCGTCCACGCCCGCCGCCGCGAGGTCACGGGCCAGCGTCTCGGACACCGCGTCGTTCGACTGGAGCCGCTGCACCAGGTCGGCCGGGCTGCGCTGGGAGAAGAACGTCACCGGCAGCCGCAGCAGATGGCGCAGGAAGCGGGCGCTGGAGAGGGTGGAGGAGATGATCCGGCCGCGCAGCAGGTTCGCCTGTTGCAGCCAGGTCAGCACCACGGTGAACGCGACACAGGTCCCCATCGACGCGAACAGCACGCCCAGCAGGGAGGTCTGGCCGCCGATGAGGAACATGTCGATGTAGGTGCGGCTCAGCGCGGGCACCGCCGCGCCGACCACCACCAGGAGGAGGCTCGCCAGTACCGCGGCGGGCATCGTGCCCGCGGTGCCGCGCAGCCGGGCCGGCATCGCGCCGAGCACGCCCGGCTTGCGCCCGCCCTTGCTGAAGCTCTCGCCGGGCTCCATGACCAGGACGACACCGGTGAAGCTGCCGTCGAAGTCCTCCATGGGCACGAAGCGGCGGCCCTTGGCGGGGTCGTTGACGTAGACGCCCCGGCGGCCGAAGCGGCGGCCCATGCCGTCGTAGACGACGTAGTGGTTGAACTCCCAGAACAGGACGGCCGGCGTCTTCACCTCGGCGAGGGCGGCCGTGTCCATCTGCATGCCCTTGGCCGTCAGCCCGTAGCTGCGGGCGGCCTTCAGGAGGTTGCTGGCGCGCGACCCGTCGCGGGAGACACCGCACGCTATGCGCAGTTCCTCCAGCGGGACATGGCGGCCGTAGTGGCCCAGCACCATCGCGAGGGAGGCGGCCCCGCACTCCACGGCCTCCATCTGGAGCACGGTGGGCGTGCGGACGGTCTTCGACTTCCCCTTGGGCACGGGGCGCTTCGGCGGTGCGGCGCGGCGCCTGCTGCGCGTCTCCTGTGCGGCGCTCACGGCAGCAGCCAATCGACGGGACGCTCGTCGGCCAGCCGGATCGAGGCGTCGGCCATGGTCATGGAGGTGAGGGAGAAGGGCGGGCCGTCCGCGGACGACCACTTGTAGCCGCTCTCGGTGCTCGACTTCTCGTCCAGCTTCACCAGTACGGCGACCGGCCTGCCGTCCTTGGTGAACTGCTCGCCGAGCTGGTTGTCCCCGAGGAACGCGGCGATCTGCTGCGCCGACTGCACGGCACGGTCGACCGACTCCACATGGCCGCGCAGGACGCCGTACTCCTGGGTGGGCACCGACTGGACGGTCAGGTCCACGGCAGCCTTGTCGGGGATGGACGCCGCGTTCTCGGCGGGAACGTACACCGTCGCGTACAGCGGGTCCTTGGTGTCGGCGACCTTCTCCACGGCGGCCACGTTCGCGCCGGTCTGGATGATCTGCCCGATGGTGGCGGCGAGCCCGGTGACCCGGCCCGCGGCGACCGTACGGACGACCGTCTCGCCCTCGGCCGTACGGACCTTCAGGACGGGGGACTTGGCGGGCAGCTGCTGGCCCTGCTTGGCCAGGACCGCGGTGACCTGCCCGGCGACCGGGCTCTGCAGGATGTAACTGCCCTGCCCGTGGGTGAGGATGGCGGGCGCGCCGACGGTGGAGGCGACCGAGCCGGTCACCGCCCACACGGACGCGGCGGCCATGACGATGACGGTCACGGAGAGGACCAGCCAGCCCTGCGGGCGGGCGAAGCGCACCGGAAGGTCGAGCTCCTCCGGTGACTGGAGCTTGGCGAGGGCCTGTTGGCGGAACTGCACGGAACTTTCCCTCACCTGAGGATGAGTGGAGACCGGCGCGCGTGGGCCGGTCGTGGTGCGGACGGTGCCCGTCTGTTTTCAGGCACCCAAGAGCCCCGGAGCCGGGGAATGGCTCCGGGACTCAGAGGTATGAAAGGTGCGATCAGAGACCGGCAACCAGACCCGAGACCGGGGCGGTGTTCAGGCCGGTGACACCCTCCACGGTGCCGACGACCGTGTCGACCAGGCCGGAGACCGGGGCGATGCCGTTGACAGCGTCGAGGGCACCGTTCACGGCGTTGACCTGCAGGCCGCCGGAGACGTTGTCGAGCTCGGCGTCGGAGATCTCGACGGTCGCAACCTGGGGGGTGGAGTTCATGATGGAACTTCCCTTCCTAATGGATATCTCACAAGGGGGAGCGGCCCCCTCTGGGGACAGATGACGGCCGCGACCGCAGGCGTCCGGCGCCCGTTTCCGGGAACCGCTCACGACCCCTGCGGTGCGATGGATCAAAGCACGCTGTGGGCGCGGGCTTCCAATCAAACTTCGGCCTCACCAGGGCACTTTGATCTCGGCGGCATCGATCCGTGCAGAAGTGCCCACGCCTTGTCGGCGACTTCTTCACATGCGTCACAGCATCGGCTCGGGCGAGCTGTTGCATCGCCTCGGAAGGGGGACGTGAAGGTGGCGGCGAATGCGACACTCCGGTCTCAAGGGGGTGACCGCCGGTAGCGCCCCTGTGCAGAACCTCGGCCGCCGGTGACTTCGTTGAGTATTGAATGTGTAGATTCGCTGAAGCATGGATTCCGCTCCACTTTCTCAACCGACCGTTACTGATCGGTAGCGGATCGTGTCAGCTCGGGATCGGCTCGGGGTCGCCTCGAGGTCGGCTCGGGATCGGCTCGGATCAGCCCAGAAGCGCGTACACCGTGCTCGCCCGGGCCGCGATGTCCCCCGACGCCTCGGAGGTCATCGCGATGTCGGCGAACGCCATGCGACGGCCCAGCTTGGTGACGACCGCTTCGATCAGGACATCCGAACCGATCACCGCGCGCTGAAATGACGTCGACTGCTGCACCGTCGTCATCGGCCCGTACGAGCCGCGCGCCGCCGACACGGCGATCACGGTGGCGGTGTCGGCCGCGGCCATCAGCGCCTGGCCCGACAGGGCGCCGCCCTCCCGGGCCAGTCCGTCCGACCAGGGCAGGCGCAGGACCGCGCGGGGGCCCTCCACCGACTGGACGGACAGGCCCAGTTCGAGGACCCAGGGGGCGAAGTTGGCGGAGAGGATCTTGTCGGCTTCAGCGGTGGTCATCGTCATATGGGGGATTGTTCCCGCCGCCGGACCGGCAGGTGCGGTCCTTGGCCGATTCGGTGTTGCGAACGCGACGCGTTGAAACGGAATTGAACGCCCCGTGCGGCCCGTGCGTACCAACTGCCAACCAGGCGCCCCGAAAAGCTGCCGCACAAGGCGGCACAGACCCCGTCCCCCAGGAGGTCGAGAAGTTTGAGTCACAAGCGAATTCCGAAGCGCAAGGCCGCGATAGCAGCGGGCAGCGTGGTGGCGCTCGGAGCGGCCGCGATCCTGCTGCCCAACGCCAACGCGTCGCAGGACGCCGCGACGGACAGCGCCGCCGCTCCCAAGACCCTGAAGGCGGGGGACGCGTCGGATCTCGCCTCGCAGCTCGCGGGAATGCTGGGCGACGCCTTCGCCGGTTCGTACTACGACGCCGAGAGCCAGCAGCTCGTCGTCAATGTCATCCCCGGCGACAACAACAACGTGATCGTCCAGGCGAAGAAGGCCGGCGCGAAGGTCCGCGAGGTCGAGAACAGCCTGAACGAACTCGCGTCCGGCGCCCAGACCCTGAAGTCCGAGGCGACCATCCCGGGCACGGCCTGGTCGGTCGACCCCAGAACGAACAAGATCCTCGTCACCGCCGACAGCACCGTCACCGGCGACAACTGGGACCAGCTGGAGTCGACCGTCGACGGCCTCGGTTCGGGCATGGCGACCATCAAGAAGTCGGCCGGCACCTTCAAGACGTTCCTCTCCGGCGGCGACGCCATCTTCGCCGGCGGCTCACGCTGCTCCGCGGGCTTCAACGTCACCGCGGGCGACGGCACCCCCGCCTTCCTGACCGCCGGTCACTGCTCCCTCGGCGGCAACGAGTGGTCGGACACCGAGGGCGGCCAGCCCATCGCCACCGTCGACCAGTCCACCTTCCCCGGCGACGGCGACTTCGCGCTCGTGAAGTACGACGACCCGGCGACCGAGGCGCCGAGCGAGGTCAACGTCGGCGACCAGGCCGTCCCGATCAGCCAGGCCGCGGACGCCGAGGTGGGACTCCAGGTCTTCCGGATGGGCAGCACCACCGGACTGAACGACGGTCAGGTCCTCGGACTCGACGCGACCGTCAACTACCCGGAGGGCACCGTCACCGGGCTCATCCAGACCGACGTCTGCGCCGAGCCCGGAGACAGCGGCGGCTCCCTGTTCACCCAGGACGGCCTGGCGATCGGCCTGACCTCCGGTGGCAGCGGTGACTGCACGGTCGGCGGCGAGACCTTCTTCCAGCCGGTGACCACCGCCCTGGAGGCGGTCGGCGCGACCCTCGGCGGTGACGCCGCGGGCGGCGGCGCGGGTGCCGGTGACGAAGCCGGCGCGGGTGAAGAGGCCGGCGCGGGCGAGGAAGCGGGCGCGGGCGAGGAGGCCGGTGCCGGTGAAGAGGCCGGTGCGGGCGAGGAGGCCGGTGCCGGTCAGGAAGCCGGTGCGGGCGAGGAGGCAGGTGCCGGTGAAGAGGTCGGCGGCGGCAACGCCGACGGCACGGGCAACGGCCTCGGCGAGATCGTCGGAAACGGCGTCGGGAACTGACGCCCTGACACCGGCACACGGATCCGACTGATCCGACTGATCCGGACGACAACGCGGTCCGGCCCTCCGGCGGGAGGGTCGGACCGCTGTCGTGTCCAAAGGCGTCAGCCGCGCGCCCGCAACAACAGCAGCGCCACGTCGTCGACACGCTCGTGCCTGGACGCGCTGTGCTGCACCAGCAGATCGGCGAGTTCGTCCAAGGGCAGCTCCCCGGCCTCGGCGAGCAACTGGCCGAGCTCGGCGAGCGCGTCCTCGATGTCGACGCCGGGGGACTCGATCAGCCCGTCGGTGTAGAGGACCAGCACACAGCCGGGCGTGAGCTCGACCTCCGTCGTCGGATACGTGGGTGAGCCGTCGATGCCCAGCAGCGGGCCCCCCGCGAGGTCGAGCACCCGCACGCGTCCGTCCGGCCGTCGCAGCAGCGGCGGCGGGTGCCCGGCACGGGCCATCACCGCCCGCCCGTGTTCCGGATCGAGGCGCAGGTACAGACAGCTGGCGAACAGGTCCGAGCCGAGGTCCAGCAGCAGCCGGTTGGTGCTGCGCATGACCTCCTCCGGGGCCTGACCGACGGTCGTGTACGCCCGTACGGCGGTGCGGATCTGGCCCATCAGGCCGGCCGCGGTGACGTTGTGCCCCTGCACGTCCCCGATCACCGCCGCCGTCAGGCCGTCCTCCGTCGGCACCAGGTCGTAGAAGTCGCCGCCGATCTCCATGCCCTGGGTGGCGGGCAGATAGCGCGCGGCCGCTTCGACGCCCGGCAGCGGAGGCAGCGAGTGCGGGAGCAGAGCGGCCTGCAGTCCGTGCGCCAGCTGGTGCTTGACGTCGTAGAGCAGAGCGCGCTCCAGCGCCTGTGCGATGAGCCCGCCCAGGCTGGTCAGGACCGCCCGCTCGTCCGCCGGGAAGGGATGCCGCTCCGAGTAGGCGAGCACACAGGTGCCCACCGGCCGCCCCGAGGCGATCAGCGGCAGATACGCCCAGGCCGCGAAGCCGTCGGGCGTCGAGTGCCGCGTCGGGTACAGGCGCTCCAGCTCCTGCTGGGAGTCGAAGAACGCGGGCACGCCGGTGGTCAGGGCGTGCGTGCCCGGGGTCTGCTCGGTGAGCGGCAGGCCGTCGAAGCGCTCCACGATCCGCGGATCCGGATAGCCGCGGTGACCGAGCACGTGCAGCCGGCCCGCCCGCGACCCCAGGACGACCAGCGCCTGGCTGCCGACGGCCGGGACGATCTCGTCCGCGACCAGCTGCACCACGTCCTGCACACCCGCCGCCTCGGTGAGCGCGCCCGCCAGGCTCAGCACCTGGGAGATGGTCACCAGCCGGCCCGGCGCGTCGTCCTGCCGCGGCCCACTGCGGCCCATCTCCGCCACCGCGCGGGCCCTGCTGATCCGCACGCTCAGACCGGTCGTGCTCGGATACATGCGGAACGACAGCCAGTCACCGGGCGGACGCAACGCCAGGAAGGACGTGGTGTGCTGGCTCATCAGCGCGGCCCGGTACCGGTCCTCGTACACGGGGTCGTTCAGCCAGGGCACGGACGCCCACAGCTGGTTGCCCAGCAGGCGGTTGACCGGGACGCCGATCAGCTCGGCCGCCGCGGGGTTGGCGAAGCTGACCCGGCCGTGCAGATCGAGCGAGCACAGCCCGTACGGCAGCCGCGCCACCATGCGTGCCGCCTCCACCGTGCCGAGTGTGCCGGCGGCGCCGCTGAACGCCGGCCCGGCGACCAGATCGGGCTCCGGCAGCGGCGGAAGGCTTTCCTCCAGGGCGCGTTCAAGCCGCACCGCGAGCCGTCGGCAGGCGGCGGTGAGATGGTCGCGCTCCCGCTCCGACAGCTCCGGGGGGTGTGCGCCGGGCCAGGTCACGAAGATCGCGCCGTAGGCGGTGGTCTCGGTGGCCACGGGCAGCGCGGCCAGCGCGAACGGATACGGCAGCACGACGGCGATCCGCGGATAGCGGGCCGCCATGTCCTCCTCGCCCCTGACCCAGACGAGCCGCCGCTCACGCACGGCCTCCGCGACCGGGATCGGCGCGCTCAGCCCGACCCGCTCCCAGGGCGCCGCGAACGCCCGGGGCAGGCCGGCCATCACCGCCATCTCCAGCACGGGCTCGTCGGCCGCCAGCAGATACACCGCACCGGAGTGCGCGTGCACCTCGTCCAGCATCGAGGCAAGCGCCAGCGACAGGAGCGGCCGGCCGACCCGCGTCCGCGCGGCCGCCGGCGCCTGGGCGGACGTCTGCCCGTCGGACACGCCGACCACCTCCTCCGCAGGGCCGCGCGACGGGTTCCAGGGCTTCAAATCTCCCTCCTCACGGCCCGACGCGCACGGCGAGCGGCACCGCGTCCCGCGGGGTCGCCCGACGAGCGGAGCGGGGACCCAGCGCAGGGTCCGGGCGCGCCGCATCGTGACGTCGGCGTCCCCGCAGCGAGGGGGCTTACCCCCTTGCCGTCGCCCCATGCCCCCACAGTCGATGCGCGACCCCGGCGTACGGGCGCCTCGCGTGCGCCCCCGCGCACCCTGATGGCCGGATCTTCGCGCCCGCAGACGGTCACGGACGCCAACAATGGGGCACGCGCTCAACACCATGGGAGCGACGAACGGCGGGCTGGAGGGGCGGCAGTGATCCGGGTCCTTGTGGTGCATGACGCGTGTCTGGTGCGATCGGTGCTGGCGGAGTGGCTGCGCCGGGAACGGGGCCTGGAGGTGTACGACGCCCCTTGGCGCAGCGCGCCCGCACGCGCGCGTTCCGTCCGGCCGGACGTGTGCGCGGTGGACCTGGAGTGCACGGACTCGTACGGCATCCCGCCGCTCGGCGAGCTCCGCGTACGCGACGTGGGCAGGACCCCGCCGCATCTGCTGGTGCTGGCGAGCGCTCACCGGCCGGGGCTGCTGAAGCGGGCCCTGGAGGCGGGGGCGCTCGGGTACGTCGACAAGGAGGGCTCGCCGGACCGGCTGGTGCGCGGAATCCGGCGCGTCGCCGAGGGGGAACGTTTCGTCGACGATTCGCTGGGCTTTGCTTTCCTCAAGGCCGCCGAGATGCCGCTGACCCGGCGTGAGCTCAGCGTGTTATCCCTCGCGGCGGAGGGAGCCTCCGTCGCGGAGATCGCCGGGAGCCTGCACCTGTCCCACGGGACGGTGCGCAACTACATGGCGGCCATCACCCGCAAGACCGGGGCCCGCAACCGCATCGACGCGATCCGTATATCCCAGGGCGAGGGCTGGCTCTGACCGCTGCCGCGACACGGGCGTCCAGCCGCCGACGAGTTCGCGATAGCGCGCCGAGCGCCGTACGAGCTCGTCGTGCGTCCCGTACGCCGTGTCGCGGCCGTCCATCATCAGGACGCGGTCGGCACGGCGGGCCGAGCTGATGCGGTGGGCGACGACGACCAGCGTGCCGCCGGGGCGGGCCGCGAAGGCCTGCTCCGCGCGTTCCTCGGCCCGCGCGTCGAGATGACAGGTCGCCTCGTCGAGCAGCGCGAGCGGGGCGTACGACAGGTGGGCCCGGGTCAGCGCGATCAACTGCCGCTCACCCGCGGACAGCGCCCCGGGATCCACCCGGCCCTCCGGCCCGCCCAGCGCGTCGAGCAGCGGCGCCAGTCCGACCGCCTCGGCGGCGGCGAGCAGCTCCGCGTCGGGGACCGGGTCGGGCCGCAGCAGGGCGAGGTTCTCGGCGAGGGTGCCGGTGAACACGTACGCCTCCTGCGGAATGAGCACCCGCCGCGCGAACGCACCCCGCCCCGGCACCGCCTCCCCGCACACCCGGATCGTGCCGCACCGGGGCTCCAGCAGCCCGGCCACCAGCGCCGTCAGCGTGGACTTCCCGATCCCGCTCGGCCCGACGACGGCCAGGTGGGAGCCGGTCGGGAGGGTGAGGTCGAGGTCGTCGATCACGGGGAGTGCGGTGGGGCCGTAGGCGAAGGTGACGGAGGTGAGCGTGAGGGCGGGGGCGTCGGTGGGCGGGGGAGAGGGCGGCGGCTGCGGGGTGTCGGTGTGGGGCGTGGTCGAGGGGTGGGCCTCGGTGGCGACGGGTGTGTCGCCCCGGGCCCTGTCCGAGCCGCCCTCCTCCGGCACCAGCCGCCGTATCACCACCGCCAGCCGCGACCCGCTCGTGCCCAGGCCGTGGACCAGGTTGTGCAGGGCGGGGAGCAGGGACTGGGTGACGTAGGCGAGGGCGCCCACCAGGGCGCCGGTGGTGACGCCGTGGCGGAGGAGCCAGGGCGCGGTGGCGAGGAGCAGCACGATCGGGAGCTGTCCGCCGAGGGCGAGGGCGGCCACGCGGAGCACCCCGAAGCGGGCGAGGGACCGGGCGGCCCGCAGCTCGGCGTCCACGAGCTCCCCGGCGTCGGCGGCGACCCGGTCCTCCGCGCCGGCCGCCGTGATGTCCCGCAGCCCGGGGCAGACGGCGCCGAGCCGGTCGGCCAGGGCCTCGTCGGCGGAGAGGAAGACCTCCTGTCTGCGGGCCAGTGGACGCAGCGTCGCCGCGAACAGGCCCACCCCCGCGGCCAGCGGCGGCAGGACGACGAGCAGCAGCAATGGGGCCAGCGAGAACAGGCCGGCCAGGGCGCCTACCGCGGTGAACACGAACGACCGCGACACCATGACCAGGCCCGCGAAGGTGTCCCGCGCGATCTCCACCTGCTGGGTGAGCCCGGACAGCGCCCCGCGGTCCGCCTCCCGCACCCCGCGCTCGACCACCCGCGTCACCAGCCGGTCCCTCAGCGGCTCGACCAGCGCCGCGACCGCCCCGTACACACGAGCCGTGCCGTACGCGCCGACGACGACCCCGAGACCGGCGACAGCAAGCCACCCGAGCCCGACCTCCGTACGGCCCCGGAGGAACCCGTCGTCCAGGGCGCGGGCCGGGGCGTATCCGATGAGGAAACTCTGACCCGTCTCCAGCACCGACCAGAGGGCCAGCCGTACGAGGACGGGCCATCGGGCCAGCAGGAAGCGCACCGCGCGCGGGTGCAGCCCGCGGGTCACGCCGATCCCTCCCCGGCGAAAGCCTCCCGGTACTCGGCGATCCCCCACAGCTCCTCGTGCGGCCCCACCGCACGCACCCGTCCGCCGTCCAGCCAGGCCACCGCGTCGGCGCGGGCCGCCGTCGCCGCCCGGTGGGCGACCAGGAGGCGGGTGGCGGACGAGCCCCCGGTCAGGGCCTCGGCGATACGGGCCTCCGTCACGGTGTCGAGGCTGGACAGCGCGTCGTCGAGGATCAGCAGGCGGCCGTCGTGGGCGAATGCCCGGGCGAGTCCGAGGCGTTGGGACTCGCCGCCGGAGCGCGGGGCGTCGGCAAGTGCGGTGCCGTAGCCGTGGGGCAGGCGGCGGATGAAGTCGTCCGCGTGGGCCGTACGGGCGGCCTCCCGGATGCGGGTGGGGGAGGGGTCCGGCAGGCCCAGGCCGATCGCGTCCTCGACGGTGCCGCCCAGCAGGACAGGGCGTTCGAAGGCGTGGGCCACGGCGCGGCGCAGGTCGTCGTGGGCCAGCTCGCGCACCGGCACTCCGTCGAGCAGGACTTCGCCGTCGTCCGGGTCGGCGAGCCGCCCGGCGATGGCGGCGAGCAGGGACTTGCCCGCGCCCGAGCGTCCGACCACGGCCAGGGTGGTCCCGCCGGGGACGACCAGGTCGATCCCGTCCAGCACGGTGTGTCCGCCGCGCCGGGCGGTCACTCCGCGCAGCTCCAGGCGGCCGGGACCGGGAGGCAGGCGGCGCACGCCATGGGCGGGGGCGGGTTCGGCGACGACCTCGCCGAGGCGTCCGGCCGCCGCCCTGGCGCGGGCCAGGCTCGCGAGCTGCGCGACCAGCACGCCGACGCCGGTCGCCAGCACCGCGTAACGGGAGGCGGCGAGCATCTCGCCGACGGACAGCCTGTGTTGGGTGAGCAGGGTGCCGGCTGCCGCGACGACACCGAGCTGCAGCAGCGGGGCCACGGTGACGGCCTGGGCGGCGGCCCGCCCCTGCACCCGCCACATGCGATGCCCCGCGCGGGAGAGTTCGGGCAGCGGCCGCAGGATCCGTGCCGTCTCCCGGTCCGTCGCACCCGCCGCGTGGATGGTGCGCCGGCCGTCGACGGCTTCGACGAGTGCGGCGGCGATCCGGCCCTGTTCCCGCTGGTAGCGGGTCATGCAGCGGGAGGTGTCGCGCGCGAAGGTCCGCAGCAGGGCGGCCAGAACCGGCGCCCCGGCGAGGAACACGGCCGCGAGCCACAGGTCGGTCAGGCCGAGGGCGACGATGCCGCCGACCGGCCCGGCGAGCGCGGCGAGCAGTGCGGCACGGGCTGCCGGTGCCGTGCCGGCCTGAGCGGCGTTGCCGACGAGCCGTGCGACCAGATCACCGGACCCGAAGCGGGCGTTGGCCCGTGGGCCGACGGCCAGGACATGGCCGGACAGCCGCCGCCGCAGCCAGGCGGTCGTCCGGGCATCGACGGTGCCGACGAGGACGCTCTGGCATCCGTCCAGCAGAGCGAGCAGCAGCACGAGTCCGGCGCAGCACAGCACCCAGCCCGTCGCCGGTGCCCGCGCCAGAAGGAGGTCCAGGGTCCGCCCGAGCGCGGCGGGCAGCAGCAGCCCGGTCCCGGTCGCGGCGAGGGTCATCAGGCACAGGGCCGCCGTACGGGCCCCGCTGTGCCGGGTGGCGGCGCGCAGCAGCATGCCCGAAGCGTCGTCGGCAGGAGTCGTCGTGCCCCTCATTCGGCTGCGGCCTCGCTCCCTCGTCGGGGCAAGGGCCCCGGGCGGCCCTCCCGTGAGGGAGGGAGACCGCCCGGGGCCGCGGTTGCGCGATGTCCGTCAGAGACAGAGCGTGATGCTGGCCTGGCTCGCGCACAGGAGCAGGCTGGCCACGCTGCCGCCGCCGGTGTACTCCTCGGTCTCCATCGTCTGCAGGTCGAGCAGTGCCATGTCGGGTCCTCTCGTTGGTGGGGACGGGGTTGTGTCACGACTCCGTCAGGTGGCGGAGCCGCGTTCCGGGTGCCGCGTCGGCGGCGGGAGGAAGGGCAGGTGGGCCGGGGTGGCGCTCGCCGCGTCGGCGCCGAGGGCGGCTCCGAGCGCGAGCAGGCAGCCGGCCGTTCCGGTGCCCAGGTCCATGGAGAGCCGCATCATCTGGTGTCCGGGGAAGGCCAGTTGGCTCTGGTAGGACATCGCGTACCAGCCGAGCCCGGCGATCTGCCCGGCCAGCCGGTCCGCGTCCGCGCCCGGTGCCGTCGTGCGGCTGAGGTGCAGGATCATCCCGGCGCGTCCCTGGAAGAGGCCGGGCTGGGCGTAGAAGCGTGAGGTGGCGGCGGTGAGGATGCCGGCGCGGGCCTGCTCGAAGGCGTCGATGCCGACGCCGGAGTCCCGCTCGGAGCGCCCGCCTCCGCTGCCGGCGGCGTGCGCGAGGTAGTCGTCGACGACCATCCCCACCCCGACGCTCCCGTCGCCCAGATACGGCATGGTCCGCCAGCCCTCGTCGACCTCCAGCGAGCCGCCCTTCTGCTCCACGCAGCACGCCAGGTCCTGGCGCAGCGCCTCGCCGGCCGCGTCCAGCAGCCGCCGCTCGCCGGTCCGTTCGTACTGGCGCAGCAGGAACAGCGCGGGCCCGCTCGCGCCCCGCAGCAGTCCGGCGCGCGGCCGGGCCCCGGACGTCGGCGGTGCGGTCAGCCGCTGTACGAGGATGTCCGCGGCCTCCGCCGCCCGCTCGCGCAGCTCCGGCTCCCCGGTGGCGTCGGCGAGCCCGCCGAGGACCAGCCCCAGCCCGGCCAGTCCGCCGCGCAGGTCGGAGGAGAGCCGCTGCCACCTCTCGCGCAGGGCCGTGTCGATCAGGTCCAGGGCCCGCTGCCGGTGGCCGAGCATGTCGAGGACGTGGGCCACGCCCGCGAGACCGTCGTACAGGCCGAGCGGAGTGCCCACCGGTGGCGGGTCGGTGCGGTCGAGCAGCCAGCGTTCGCCCTCGTCGTAGCGCTCGGCGCCGGTCGCGGCCAGGGCGTACAGCACGCCGGCCGCGCCATGGGCGATGCCCAGCCCGCCGCCGTCGGAGAACTGGGCGACGTCGCCCGGGAAGAGCCGGTCCTCACGCTCCGGGGTGGCCGAGGCGAGCAGCGCCTTGACCATCGAATCGCGGCTGTAGGGCCAGTCGCCGGGCTCCACGAAGGACGCGGAGGCGGCACGGGCCGAGTGCGTGGCACGCTCGGGACCGGTCACGTCCCGGCAGATCTCGGCGACCGCCTCGTCCAGGAACTCCCGTGGTACGTCCGGGAACTGACCCATGATCACGTCCGCCAGATGCGCCGCCTTGTCGCGGTCCACCACGAACAACGAGGTGATCGGCAGGAACATCGCCAGCCTCAGACAGGCCAGTGCATAGCGGTCGACGTCGACGCCCCTGCGGTCGCCCGGGGCCAGGAAGCCGGGGTGGGCGACGACCTGGCGGCCGTTCTCGCCCACCGGGGCCGCCGCCTCGAAGTCGAGCAGGGACACCGACTCCTCGTCGGGGGCGACCATGATGTTGAAGACATGCAGGTCGTTGAAGACGATCCCGCGCGCGTGCACCGCCTCCACCGCGCTCTCCACGGCCCGGTGGATGCGCAGGGCCCAGGCCGTGTAGTCGGCCACGGCGCGCGGATCCGGGTCCGGGCCGATCAGCGGGTGTCGTTCGGCGAAGAAGGAGTTGAGGGGGCGCCCGTCCACGAAGTCCATGACCAGGAAGCGGTGTTCGCCGAGCAGGAACCAGTCGCGCACCTCGGGCACCACACCGGTTCCCGCCAGCTGCTCGAGCGCCTGCCGCTCCCGCTCCAGCCGGGTCACGGCGTCCGCGCCGTCAGCGGCGAGGCCCGCGTGCGGCCGGCCTTCCTTGAGGACCACCTTGCGTCCGTCCCGCGTGTCGGTGCCCGCGTACACCCCGCCGCCGTTGGAGAAGTGCAGCGCCTTCTCGATGCGGTACGGCAACTCGCCGACCGTCGTGGTGTTGCGGGCCGCCAGCTGCGGCGCGAGGAACGCGGGCAGCGTCACCCACTCCGGCACCTGGAACGACGGCGCCCGCCGGTCCGGCACCAACTGGCCCTCCCCGTCCCGCACCGCCGGCACCAGCGAACCGCGGTCGTCGACGACGAAGAGGCGCGCGAAGGCGCCGTAGCGCACGTACAGCGGACCGTCCCCCCAGCGCAGATCGGTGAGGATGTACGGCCCCTCGAACCCCTCAAGCAGCCGGCCCAACTCGCGCAGCACCGTGTGGAGCTGCGCTTCGCCGGCCGGGTACACGGTGACGAACTTGCCGCTGGAGTCGCGGCCCGCGTACTTGGCGTTGCGCAGATGCAGCAGCTGCGGGCCGGGCACGAACTTGAACGGGATGCCCCGCGGCACGCAGTAGTCCCACACGATCCGCGCGATCTTCTCCGCGTTCGCCAGGGTGGCCGAGGCATGGATCTTCCAGCCCTGCGCCGGGCCCTGCATTGGGGCGCCGTCCGGGCCGAGCGGCGTCAGCGTCAGCCAGTCGCCGATCCGTGCCGCCGTCCAGCCCTCGGGGACCTCGTCCCGCGCCGCCTCGTACAGACGCGCGGCACCCTGCGTGCCCGCGGACAGCCGGTCCGGCGTCTCGTAGAAGTGCCTGTCGGCGAGCGCGTACACCTCGTAGCGCTTGTCCATGCGTCCCCCTCAGCTGGCCCGGCACCGAGACTTCCAGCGATGCAACGGCTACGGACAGTCACGACTGTCACGAGATCACCGTGCGGAACGCATGCGTAAAGACTTGTTCGGGGCCTTTCGAGCACCGGAATCCCGACCGCCCCACGGAACGCGCCACAGGGGCTGCGCAGGTGTCTCATTAGCGCTGTAATGGCGGACGTGGTCGGTGAGGGCGCCGCGGGACGCGGAACGAGAAGGCTGCGTGCCGAAGTTGCCCTCAAGACGGTCGCCGCCGAGCCCGGCTCACCGGACCGACTGCGCCGCCTGCTGGAACAGGCCCTCGTCTTCGGCGGAGCGACACTCGCCGCCGTGTACGCGCCGGGCGAGGACGAGGACCTGCTGTGCCTGGTCGAGTCCGCCGGTGTCCCGAGGACCTTCTACGGGCTGCGCGACAGCTACCCGCGCTCGGGCCGGTCCGCGGTGGCCGGCGCCCTGCGCACCGGACACGCACGGTGGCTCGGCCCGGCGGAACTGGCCGCGCGAACGGAGTCCCGACGGACATCCGGCCGGGACTTCTTCCTGGCGGCCCTGCCGACCCACGGCGACGAGGGCGGCGGCTGTCTGCTGGCCGTGAGCGAGCGCCCCGGCGGGTTCGACTCCAACGACCGGGAGTGCCTGGAGCTGATCGCCGATGCCGTCGCCTTCCCCGCCCTGCCTGCGGCAACGGACGGGGGCGAGCTGCCGGCCAACGCGTTCAGCCTCGCCATGGACACCGGCCGCGTCGAGGTCGGCGACGACATCCTGGCGCTGTTCGGTCTCGGCCCGGACGAGTTCGACGGCAAGGTCGAGACGCTGCTGGGCCTCACCGTCCCCGAGGACCTGCCGTCCCTGATGTCCGTCGTAGAGGCCGACCACACGGCCCTCGGCGACCGCGACCTGGAGTTCCGGGTCCTGCAGCCCGCAGGCCCGCCCAGATGGCTCAGGCTGCGCGGGCGTCTGCTGCCGGGTGGCGAGGGACTCCCGGCCCGCATCGTCGGCACCGTCGCCGACGCCTCCACCCTGCGCGCCGAGGTCACCGACGTGGCCCGCGTCCAGCGTCTCGCCGCCGCGCTCGCCACCGCGGGCACCGTCCGCGACGTCAGCCACGCCGTTGTCACCGCTCTGCGGGGGCCGCTGCGCGCCGACCGCATCGCCCTCGCCGAGCTGGAGAACGACCGTCTCGTCGTCACCGTCCTCGACCCGCCCGACCCCGAGTCCTGGCCTCAGCTGTGGCGCGTGGAGTGGCGTACCGAATGGCCGGACGCGCCCGTGCGCGCGATGCCCACCCTCGCCGCCGCCCTGCGCGAGGGCCGCGCCCAGATCTGGCCCGCCGGCAGCCCGCTGGAACCGGCCCTCGCCGACGTCGGCCCCGGCGGCCTGGCCGTCCTGCCGCTGCCCGCCGGGGGCCGGATGGTCGGCGCCTGCCTGATCGGCTGGGACGCCCCGCACGACTTCGGGCCCGACGAGCGCGCCCTGCTCACCGCCTCCGCGGGCCTCGCGGGGCAGGCCCTGCTGCGCGCCCACGCCTTCGACGCCGAACACGAACTCGTCGGCATGCTCCAGCGCCAGCTGCTGCCGCGCCGCCTGCCCCGGCTGCCCGGCGCGGAGGCCGTCGCCCGCTACCTGCCCACCACCGCCGGACTGGAGGTCGGCGGCGACTGGTACGACGTGATCCCGCTGCCCGACAACCACGTCGCCCTGGTCATCGGCGACGTCCAGGGCCACAGCGCGGCCGCCGCCACCCTGATGGGCCAGATGCGCACCGCGCTGCGCGCCTACGCCGCCGAAGGGCACCCCCCGGACGTCGTCGTCGACCACGCCAACCGCCTCCTCATGGACATGGAGACCGACCTCTTCGCCACCTGCTGCTACGTCGACGTCGACTTGGAGGAGGGCTCCGCCTGGTGTGTGCGCGCCGGTCACCCCCCGCCGGTCCTGCGCCACCCGGACGGCAGCACGGAGATCGTCGAGGCGGAGGGCGGCCCGCCGCTCGGCGTGCTGCGGCAGGCCGGCTTCCCGATGAGCCCGCTCGGCCTGCAGCCCGGCACGGTGGTCGCCCTGACCACCGACGGCCTCGTCGAGTCCGCCGACTCCGACATCGACACCGGCATGGCCCGGCTCGCCCGCGAACTCGCCCGCTCCGACCCCGCCCACCTCGGCCTCGTCGCCGACGCCCTGCTCGTGGGCGCCCGCCGCAGCGACGACATCGCCCTGCTCCTGATGCGCTACGACGGCATGGCCGTACGGCCCCTGCGCGAGAGCTGGACCGTCTGGCGCGTACCGCAGGCGGTCGGTCACGCCCGCCGCTTCACCCGACGGACCCTGCGCGCCTGGGGGGTGCTACCAAAGGACATGGACGCCGTCCTGCTCGTCGTCTCCGAACTCGTCACCAACGCCCTCGTGCACACCGACGGCCGGGTCCGCCTCGACCTCACCTTCGTCAACCGCCGGTTGCGCGTGGCGGTCGCCGACTCCTCGCCGCGTACGCCGGTCAAACCGGCCGGCATCAGCTGGGAGGCCACCGGCGGGCGCGGCATCCTCCTGGTCGAGGCGATGGCGGCGTCATGGGGAACCGTGCCGGTCAGTGGCGGAAAACAGGTGTGGAGCGAGATCGTCCTCGGCGGCTGACGGAGCGCTCCGGTGAACGGTCGGTGGCATGGAAGTTGCGCGCGAGCCAATCCCGGCACCGTCAAATTGGCCGAATCGGGGCTAAGGTGAACCGATGAAGGCTCTCGTGCTGTCCGGTGGCGCCGGTACGCGCCTGAGGCCGATCACGCACACTTCGGCCAAACAGCTCGTGCCGGTGGCGAACAAGGCCGTGCTCTTCTACGGGCTGGAGTCCATCGCCGCGGCCGGGATCACCGAGGTCGGTGTGGTCGTCGGTGACACCGCCCCGGAGATCCAGGACGCCGTCGGCGACGGTTCAAAGTTCGGTCTGGAGATCACCTACATTCCCCAGGAACGGCCCCTGGGACTGGCCCACGCCGTGCTCATCGCCCGTGACTACCTGGGCGACGACGACTTCGTGATGTACCTCGGCGACAACTTCATCGTCGGTGGAATCGCCGGCCTCGTCGACGAGTTCCGCACCAACCGCCCCGACGCCCAGATCCTGCTCACCCGCGTCCCGGACCCCCGCGCCTTCGGCGTCGCCGAACTCGACGACACGGGCCAGGTCGTCGGCCTGGAGGAGAAACCCGAACACCCCAAGAGCGACCTCGCCCTGGTCGGCGTCTACCTCTTCACCCCGCTGATCCACGACGCGGTCCGCGCCATCACACCGTCCTGGCGCGGCGAGTTGGAGATCACCCACGCCATCCAGCACCTGATCGACGCCCGCGCCGACGTGCGCTGCACGGTCATCAAGGGCTACTGGAAGGACACCGGGAACGTCGCCGACATGCTGGAGGTGAACCGGACCGTCCTGGAGGGCCTCACGCGCCGTATCGACGGCGAGGTCGACGACGCCTCGGAGACCGTCGGACGCGTGGTCGTCGAGGAGGGGGCACGCATCGTCAACTCGCGCATCGTCGGCCCGGCCGTCGTCGGCGCCGGCACCGTCGTCGAGGACTCCTACGTCGGCCCGTTCACCTCCATCGCACAGAACTGCCGTATCAGCGACAGCGAGTTGGAGTTCTCCATCGTCCTGCGGGACTCCTCGATCCGGGGAGTGGGCCGGATCGAGTCCTCGCTCATCGGCCGGCACGTCGAGGTCACCCCCGCGCCCAGCGTCCCCAGCGCCCACCGACTCGTCCTCGGAGACCACAGCAAGGTGCAGATCCACACATGAACCTTCTCGTCACCGGCGCCGCCGGCTTCATCGGCTCGACCTACGTCCGCACGCTGCTCGCCCGCGACGCACCGGACGCGCCCGAGGCACCCCGGATCACGGTGCTGGACAAGCTGACGTACGCCGGCACCCTGGACAACCTCGAACTCGACCACCCCCGGCTGGAGTTCGTGCAGGGCGACATCCGGGACGCCGAACTGGTCGACAAGCTGATGGCCGGGGCCGACCAGGTCGTGCACTTCGCCGCCGAGTCCCACGTGGACCGCTCGATCACCGGCGCCGGCGACTTCGTCCTCACCAACGTGCTCGGCACCCAGACCCTGCTGGACGCGGCCCTGCGCTACGCCGTCGCACCCTTCGTGCACGTGTCGACGGACGAGGTCTACGGCTCGGTGGCGACGGGTTCCGCCACGGAGCAGGACCTCCTGCGGCCCAGCTCGCCGTACTCCGCCTCCAAGGCCTCCTCCGACCTGCTCGCGCTCGCCTACCACCACACCCACGGCCTGGACGTCCGCGTCACCCGCTGCTCGAACAACTACGGCCCGCACCAGTTCCCGGAGAAGGTCGTCCCGCTGTTCATCACCAACCTCCTCGACGGCGAGCGGGTGCCCCTGTACGGCGAGGGCCTCAACGTCCGCGACTGGCTGCACGTCGACGACCACTGCGACGGTGTCGACCTCGTCCGCACCAAGGGCCGCCCCGGCGAGGTCTACAACATCGGTGGCGGCACCGAGTTGAGCAACAAGGACCTCACCGCCCTGCTGCTTCGGGCCTGCGGCGCCGACTGGGACCGGGTGGCGCACGTCGAGGACCGCAAGGGCCACGACCTGCGCTACTCCGTCGACTGGACCAAGGCCCGCACCGAACTCGGCTACCGGCCCCGCCACGACTTCGCGTCGGGCCTGGCCGACACCGTCGCCTGGTACCGCGACCACCGCGCCTGGTGGGAACCCCTCAAGCGCCGCGTCGGCGAGGAGCACGGATGAGGTGGCTGGTCACCGGAGCGGGCGGCATGCTCGGCCGCGACCTGGTCGAGGAACTGCGCACCCGCGACGAGCAGGTGACCGGCCTCGGCCACCTCGCCCTCGACATCACCGCCCCCGACGCCGTCGACCGTGCCTTCGCCGCACACCATCCCGACGTGGTCGTCAACTGCGCCGCGTACACGGCCGTCGACGACGCCGAACAGGACGAGGAGGGCGCCCTGCGCGTCAACGGCGACGGCCCAGGCATCCTCGCCCGGGCCTGCGTCGCGTACGAGGCCCGCCTGATCCAGGTCTCCACCGACTACGTCTTCGCCGGCGACGCCCGCACCCCCTATGCCGAGGACGCCGCGCCCGACCCCCGCACCGCCTACGGTCGCACCAAACTGGCAGGTGAGCGGGCCGTGCTGGACGAACTCCCGGACGCGAGCGCAGTCGTGCGCATCGCGTGGCTCTACGGCGTCCACGGCCGCAACTTCGTGCGGACGATGACGGAACTCGAAGCACGCCGGGACACCGTGGACGTCGTGGACGACCAGCGCGGCCAACCGACGTGGAGCGCCGACGTCGCCGCGACGATCGCCGACCTCGGCCCGCGCGTCGGCCGTGACATGACCGGCGTCCTGCACGCCACCAACTCCGGCGAGGCCACCTGGTACGACCTGGCCCGCGAGGTGTTCCGGCTCCTCGGCGCCGACCCCGACCGGGTGCGGCCCGTCACCAGCGAGGCCTTCGCCCGGCCCGCGCCCCGCCCCGCGTACAGCGTCCTCGGGCATGGCCGCCGGCAGCGGCTCGGCCTCGCGCGAGCACGCGACTGGCGCACCGCCCTGCACGAAGCACTGCCCCGGATCCGCAAGGAGACCCCTTCGTGAAACGCCATGAGTTCCTGCGGGAACTGCACAAGGTCAGCGGCAACCGCAACTACCTGGAGATCGGCGTCAACGACGGCCGCAGCCTCCGGCTGTCCCGCGTGCCCACCATCGCCGTCGACCCCGCCTTCAAGGTCGTCACGGAGTTCCGCTGCGACGTCCACCTGGTCAAGGCCACCAGCGACGACTTCTTCGCCCGCGACAACCCGCTCGTCCACCTCAGGGGCGGCCGTCATCCGGTGCGGAACCTGCGTCGCGGTCGCAAGCCGTTCGGGTACTGGCGGCGTACCGTCCTCGATCTGTCGTTCATCGACGGCATGCACCTGTTCGAGTACGCGCTGCGGGACTTCATGAACATCGAGCGGCACTCCGACTGGACCAGCGTGATCGTCTTCGACGACATGCTGCCGCGCAACGTCGACGAGGCGGCACGCGACCGGCACACCGGGGCGTGGACCGGCGACGTGTACAAGATCGCCGAGATTCTCCGGCGGTACCGGCCCGATCTGGTGACCGTCCTGGTCGACACCCAGCCCACCGGGCAACTCGTCGTCTTCGGGGCCGATCCCAGGAACACGGTGCTGCGGGACCGGTACGACGAAATCGTCGCCGAGTACGAGGTGCCCGATCCGCAGAAGGTGCCCGAGGCCATCCTGGACCGGGCGTCGGCGGTGGCTCCGGAGGCGCTGCTCGGGGCGGGTTTCTGGCGGTCGCTGGCGCGGGCTCGCAGGCTCGGTGTGCGGCGTGGGCGGGCGTGGGTGCCGTTGCGGGCTCAGATTGCGGGGGTTGCCTCCGGCGGTTGAGCGGTGGTGCCGGGTCTGCAGTCGCATGTCTGCGGGCTCGTCTTCGCTGGTCGCGCAGTTCCCCGCGCCCCTCAGGACGTTGCCGAACCGCCTCCCGTGCGGAGCCGGTCGTAGCGGGCGGTGCAGGCCTCGTACGTCGGGAGCAGGCCCGCCTCTCGCGCCTGTGCCAGGGACGGCGCCTGCGCGTCCTTGGGGGACAGCACGGGTGGGATGTCCTCGGGCCAGGCGATGGCCAGGTCCGGGTCCAGCGGGTTCACCCCGTGTTCGCGCTCGGGCGCGTAGCCGGTCGAGCACAGGTAGACCACCGTGGCGTCGTCGGTGAGCGCCATGAAGGCGTGGCCGAGGCCCTCCGCGAGGAACAGGGCGTGTCGGCTGTCGTCGTCGAGGCGCAGGGCCTCCCAGCGCCCGAACGTGGGGGAGCCGACGCGGATGTCGACGACCACGTCGAGGATGGCGCCGCGCACACAGGTGACGTACTTGGCCTGACCGGGTGGCACGTCCGAGAAGTGCACGCCCCGCAGTACGCCCCGGCGGGAGACCGAGCAGTTGGCCTGGGCCAATGACAGGTCGTGGCCGGTCGCCTCGCGGAACTCCGTGCCTCGGTACCACTCGTGGAAACTGCCTCGGTCGTCCGGGTAGACCTTGGGCTCCAGCGCCCAGGCGCCTTCGATGCCGAGCGATCGCATGCCCTCACCTCCTCGTGGCCAGGGCTCGCAGCCGGGCCGTCGTCCGCCCCAGGGCCGTTCCGAGCCTGCGTCGTGCCCTGCGGGCGAAACGCCGTAGCGCACTGGGCCGCGGCGCCGGCACGACGCGCACTCCGCCGACCCCGGAGCGCAGGGCGAAGGGCAGCGGCAGGAAGCGTGGCCCCGGCACTCCGAGCGCCGCCCGCCAAGTCGCCCCGTGCTGCTCGCCGAGCGGCAGCACGGCCTTTAGCAGCGCCGCGGACCCGTGCGGCGACAGCGTGGCGGCGATGTCGTGGGCGGTGCCGGACGCGGTGAGCCGGAGCGTCACCTCGGTGCCGTCGTCGGGGACGTGCAGGGGGAGCCGTGCGTGCAGGCGGGCGCCCGAGAGTGTGATCTCGGCCGTGGTGAGGGCGCCCAGGCCGACGCGGTGGGTCGCGCGGTCGACGTCGAGGGCGAGATGGGCATGCGGTGACGTCCAGTACGGCAGGACCACGTGGCCGCCGGTCACAGCGGCGTACGGCGTGGGGCGGTTCCCGCGCGGGGCGGGGCCCAGACGGCACTCCTTGGTCCAGCCGCCCAGCTTGACGCGGACGAGGGCGTCCCACAGACCGTCGCGGGTGAGGCCGGCGGGGTCCACGGTGGCGGTCGCGCGCAGGAGCAACCGGACCCGGCCGTCGTCGCCGGCCGGCACCTCCTCCCGGGTGAACTCGACCGGCTGGAAGTACTGGGCGGCGCTGGCGCGCTCGCGCACCAGCAGGTCCGCGGTGGCCCCCTCGAACCGGGCGACGGTGTCGGCGCCCACCCAGGCGACAGCCGCCGCCAGGTCCTCGGGCGGGCCGTCGAGAGGCGTACGGGCCGTACTCGCGGCGAAGGTCATCGGCTCCCCGGCGGACGCGTACTCCGCGGTGAAGGCGACCCGCAGAGTGCCGTCCTCCCACGCCACGCGCTCGGGAACGGCAGTGAGGGCGATGCCGGCCTCCCACTCGGCAAAGGCCTCGACGTCGTCGTACCGACCCGCGGCGATCAGCGCGGCGACGACCTGCTGTGTCGGCTGCAGCCCGGCCGCGACACCGGGACCGAAGCGCTCCACGACGACTTGGTGGATCTCCTCGAACAGGTCCCGGCGATAGTCCGCAGGCAGGGCGAGCAGCCGCCGGGCGCGCATCCGCTCGACCATCTCCACCCGCAGCCAGCGCCGGAACAGCCGGTCCCGCAGCGGCCCCGGTTCGGTGTACTGCTCGACGACGTCCAGGGCCTCGCGGAGGTTCTTGAAGTAGCCGCCCGGGTCGAAGCGCTGGAAGCCGGCGTTCGAGGCGTCGTCCCGGCGGACGTGGTAGTAGCAGACGTAGTCGCTGAGCACCGAGATGCTGGACGCGCGCAGATACGCCTCGGTGACGAAGACGTGGTCCTCCAGCCGCCGTCTCCCCTCGGGGAAGCGCAGGCCGATGTCGTCGAGGAAGGCACGGCGGAACATCTTGTGCGGGGTGAGGCTGTCGATCAGCGGCGCGTTCTCGACGGTGGCATGCGGGTGGTTGCGGCGGAACAGCTCCACCGGCACCCCGCGGCCCTTGCCCGCCATCTTGCCGACCACGACATCGGCGCCGTTGGCGACGCCGTAGTCGTACATCCGCTCAAGGGCCTCGTCACCGAGGTAGTCGTCGTTGTCCACGAACATCACGTACTCGCCCCGGGCGGCGGCGATGCCGACGTTGCGGGGCTTGCCGGACCAGCCGGAGTTCTCCTGGTGAACGACGGTCACCCGGGACTCCGCAGCGGCCAGCGTGTCGAGCCGGGCTGGCGTGTCGTCGGTGGAACCGTCGTCGACGAAGATCACTTCGTACTCGTCCGGAGGCAGCGACTGCCGCAGCAGCGACTCGATGCAGTCCTCGACATAAACCCCCGGGTTGTACACGGGGACGACCACGCTGACCTTGACCGGCATCGGTCTCCGAGCCCCCTAGGGGTCGCTGGGCGTTTGCGTCGAATTACGGCGCTCGTGGCCAAATGCTAACCCTGACACCGGGTTTGTCCACCGCTCAACCGATGCGGCCTCGCGTCCAGAACCAGCCCGAAGATCGTCCGCGCCGGTAGCCTGAGGGCGTGCGCCTGCTGCTGATGTCCGACACCCACCTGCCCAAACGCGCCAAGGCACTGCCCGAACCGCTGCTCGCCGAACTCCCGCGCGCCGACGTCGTGTTCCACGCCGGGGACTGGGTCGATTCGGCCACGCTCGACCTGCTGGAGAGCCGCAGCACCCGACTCATCGGCGTCCACGGCAACAACGACGGACCCGATCTGCGCGCCCGGCTCCCCGAAGTGGCGTACGTCGAGCTCGGCGGTCTGCGCTTCGGCGTGGTCCACGAGACCGGGCCCGCCCAGGGCCGTGAGGCGCGCTGCGCCGCCAGGTTCCCCGACCTCGACGTCCTGGTCTTCGGCCACAGCCACATCCCCTGGGACACCACCGCGTCCACCGGTCTGCGTCTGCTCAACCCGGGCTCACCGACCGACCGCCGCCGCCAGCCGCACTGCACCTACATGACGGCGACCGTCACCGAGGGCGGGCTGGGGGAAGTGGAGCTGCACCGGCTGCCGCCGCGCTGAGCTCAAAAAGATCCGGGCCGCTCCGTATGCAGGGAAGCGGCCCGGGCGCTGCGATGCGCTGTCATGGACCTCCTTCCCGCTCAGAGGCGTTGTTTCGGGGGCCCTCAGGCCTCCTTGTCGCCCCCTACCCCTTCGCGTCCGCGTTACACCCCTGATTTCGGGGCCGCTCGCGAGTCGATCGACGCCTGAGATCACCTGCGACACGCCCGCCGCCTGCGCCACAGGCGCACCAGGACCAGCAGCACCCCGACCGCCGCCACGGCCGCCCCCGCCCGCTTCGCCACCGGCACTCCGGCCGTGCGGATCAGGTCGAGCGGCTGTTCAACCTCCTCCTCGGCAAGCGGCGCACTCTGCGCCGGCTCGGTCAGCCGCTCCGACAGGCACGTCGCGAACTGCCCGACCAGCCGATCGCCCACCTCGGCCATCACCCCGCGCCCGAACTGCGCAGGCCGCCCCGTCACGGTGAGGTCGGTGTCCACCGACACGGCCGTGCCGTCGTCGCGCTCGCTGAGCGTGCCGGTCATCGTGGCCCGTGCGGTGCCCTGCCCGCGCGTCTCGCGTCCGCTCGCGATCAGCACCATGCGGTGTGCCGTCCCGTCCTGCTCCTCGAAGACCGCGGTGCCCTTGTAGGCCACGGTGATCGGACCCACCTTGACCTTCACCGCACCGGTCACGGTCCTGCCGTCGTACTCCTCGACGCTCGCCCCGGGCATGCAGGGCGCGATGCGCTCGATGTCGAGGAGCGTGCGCCAGGCCTCGTCGACCGGGACGGGGACGGTGAACTCGTGGTGCAGCTCCATGACTTCCTCCAACCTGGCGCTACGACGATGGATGGATCGCGCCCGCCGTGGCCGTCAGCGGGGCTCCCGTTCCGCCCCACCGCAGGGCGACGATCTCGGCGGCGACGGACACGGCGACCTCCTCGGGCGTACGGGCCCCGAGATCCAGCCCGACGGGGGAGCGCAGCCGGGCCAACTCGGCCTCGCCGAGCCCGGCTTCGGTCAGCCGCTTGATCCGGTCGTCGTGGGTACGGCGGCTGCCCATCGCCCCGATGTACGCCGCCGGGCGGCGCAGCGCCTCCTCCAGCAGCGGGACGTCGAACTTCGGGTCGTGGGTGAGCACGCAGATCACCGTGCGTTCGTCGGTGCCGGTGCCGCTCAGATAGCGGTGCGGCCAGTCCACGATCACCTCGACACCCGCCGGGAAGCGCTTCGGGGTGGCGAAGACCGGGCGGGCGTCGCACACCGTGACCCGGTAGCCGAGGAAGTCGCCGATGCGGGCGACCGAGGCCGCGTAGTCGATCGCGCCGAACACGAGCATGCGCGGCGGCGGCGCGAAGGAGTGCAGGAAGACGGAGACCTCGTCCTCGCGGCGTTCGCCGTGCGGGCCGTAGTGCCTGAGGCCCGTGGCGCCGAGGGCGAGTTCGCCGCGCGCGTCGGCGGTGACGGCCACGTCCAGGCCGGGCGCGCCGAGCGTGCCCGCGACGCGGTCCGGCCACACGGCGAGCGTCGCCCCGCGCGGCGCGGGCCCGTCGGTCACCGTCGCCACCGTGACCGGACGCCCCGCCGCGACCGTCTCCGCGACCTCGCCGAAGGTCGGGTCCGAGGCGGCCGTGACGGGACGTACCAGCAGGGTGATCTCGCCGCCGCAGGTGAGCCCGACCTCGAAGGCGTCCTCGTCGCTGTAGCCGAAGGTCTCCAGCCGAGCCTCGCCGCTCGCCACCACTTCCTGCGCGAGTTCGAAGACGGCCCCCTCGACGCAGCCGCCGGACACGCTGCCCGCGACCTCGTCGTCGGGACCCACCGCCATGGCGGCCCCGGGGTCGCGCGGGGCGCTGCGGCTGGTGGCGACCACGGTGGCGAGTCCGAACGGCACCCGGGCCGCGTACCAGGGGCTGATCACCGGGAGAATCTCACGCATCGTCCGCTCCTCTCACCACCGCCGCCAACCGCTCCAGGGCGGCCAGGCTGTGCCCCTCGACGAAGGCGTCCACGCTCGGCAGGGCCGCCGCCATCCCGGCCGCCAAGGGCGCGTAACCCGGCCGCGCCTTGCGCGGATTGGCCCAGATCACCCGGTGCGCCAGCCGGTGCAGGCGGCGCATCTGGGCCGCGAGCAGCTCCGGATCACCACGCTCCCAGCCGTCGGACAGCAAGACCACGATCGCACCGCGCGCCAGGCCGCGCTGTCCCCAGCGGTCCAGGAACGCCCGCAGCAGCTCACCCAGCCGGGTACCCCCGCGCCAGTCGGGCACCGCCGCCGCGACCGCCGCCATCGCCAGGTCGGGGTCCCGGTGCGCCAGCTCCCGGGTCACCCGGGTCAGCCGGGTGCCGATCGTGAACACCTCCGTACGGCTGCCTCGGGCGGCCGCGTGGGCGAAGCGCAGGAGCGCGTCCGCGTACGGCGACATGGAGCCGCTCACATCCACGAGCAGCACGACCCGGCGGGGCCGGTCGGTCCGCGCGTGCCGCCGCAGACGCGCGGGCTCCCCGCCGCGCCGCAGCAGCTCCCGCACCGTCCGGTGCGGATCGACCTCGCCGCGCCCGGCCGGGCTCCGGCGCGCGGAGCGCCGTGCCTCGCCGCGCAGCGCGAACGCGGCCAGCAGCCGCCGTACCTGCTCCCGCTCCACGGCGTCCAGGTCGGCGACATCGCGATGGCGCAGGACCTCGACGGCACTGGCGAGGGAGGCCGCCGGCGGCGCCGCGTGCTCGCGGTCGGCACGTGTGGCGGCGCCCGCGCCGCCGCTGACGACCAGGCGCAGGCGAGGCGGGGGAGGAGCGGACACCGTACGGCCGGCCCGCCCACCGTCACCGAAGTACGCGGCGAACACCCGCTCGTACCGCTCCAGGTCGTCGCGGTCCCCGCACAGCGTCAGCCGTCCCGCCCAGTACACGTCCGCCCGTATCCCAGGCCTCAGGGCGTCCACCGCGCACAGGAAGGCGTGCACGCGCTCGGCGTCGGCGTCGACGCCCGCCGCGCGCAGGGCACGGGCGAAGCCGAGGAGCGCGGCGTCCGCGGCGAGTACCCCGGTCACGTCCCGCACCGCCCTCACGCCCCTCGCGTCGCGAGCACCGCCGCGAGGTCCATCCCTCGTGCCCGCTCCGCGTCCTCCCGGTACTTCAGCACCGACCCGAGCGTGGCCACCGCCAGCTCCGCGTCCACCTCGTCCGCCCCCAGCGCGTCCAGGGCCTCGGCCCAGTCGATGGTCTCCGCGACACCCGGCGGCTTGAGCAGGTCGTGCCCGCGCAGCTCCTGCACCAGCGCGGTCACCTGCTCCGCGAGGCGGGCCGACACCTCCGGCAACCGCCGCCGCACGATGGCCAGTTCGCGGGCGAAGCCGGGGTGCTCGAACCAGTGGTACAGGCAGCGCCGCTTCAGCGCGTCATGCACCTCGCGCGTGCGGTTGGAGGTCAGCACGACCACCGGCGGCTCCTCGGCGCGCAGGGTGCCGAGTTCGGGGATCGTCACCGAGAACTCCGACAGCAGCTCCAGCAGAAACGCCTCGAACTCGTCGTCGGCCCGGTCGATCTCGTCGATCAGCAGCACCGACGGCTGTGTCTGCAGCGCCCTGAGCAGCGGCCGTGCCACCAGGAACCGCCTGTCGTACAGCTCGCCCTCCAGCCGGTCCGCGTCGGTCACCCCGACGGCCTCGGCGGCCCGCAGATGCAGCAGCTGACGCGGGAAGTCCCAGTCGTACAGGGCCTGCGAGGCGTCGATGCCCTCATGGCACTGCAACCGGATCAGCGGCGCGTCGAGCGCCTCGGCGAGAGCGGACGCGAGCGCGGTCTTGCCGACGCCCGCGTCGCCCTCGCAGAAGAGCGGCCGGCCGAGCCGCAGGGCCAGGAAGCAGGCGATGGCCAGCCCGTCGTCGACGAGGTATCCCGTCTCCTCCAGGCGGGCCCGCACCTGCTCCGGGCCGTCCCATCCGGTGATCGTCGCTCACCCCATCCCGGCGGCCGCCAGCACCGCCCGCTTGGTGAGGACCTGGGCCAGATGCGTCCGGTACTCCGGTGAGGCGGAGGTGTCCCGGGACGGCCGGGTGCCCTGCGCCGCCTCCTGGGCGGCCCGCGCGACGGCGTCCGGATCCCCGGCGCCGGACAGCGCCTCCTCGGCGGCCGAGGCCCGCAAGGGCGTGGTGCCCATGTTGGTCAGCGCGACGCGTGCCTCGGCGATGTGCCCGTCGTCGCGCCGTACCAGCGCGGCCACGCCGACGATCGGCCAGGCCTGGGCGATGCGGTGGAACTTCTCGTAGCGGAAGCCCCAGCCGTCCGCCTTCGGGATCCGGACCTCGACGAGCAGTTCGTCGGGCTCCAGCGCGGTCTGGAGATAGTCGACGAAGAACTCCCGCGCCGGGATCGTGCGCCGCCCCCGCGGCCCCTGCGCCACCAGCTCACCGTCCATCACCAGCACCACCGCGGGCAGGTCACCGGCCGGGTCGGCGTGCGCGAGCGAGCCGCCGAGGGTGCCGCGATGCCGTACGGCAGGGTCCGCGACCGTGGAGGTGGCGGCTGCCAGCAGCCCGGCGTGCCGCCGGACCAGCGGATCCGCGATGACGTCGTGGTGCGTGGTCATCGCGCCGATGACCAGGGTCTCGCCGTCCTCCCGGACACCGCGCAGCTCGGGGATCCGGTTGACGTCCACGACCAGCTCCGGGAAGGCCAGCCGCAGCCTCATCAGCGGCAGCAGGCTCTGCCCGCCGGCCAGTACCTTGGCGTCCTCGCCCGCGTCGGCGAGCGTGCGCACCGCCTCGTCGACGCTGCTGGGACGGGCGTAGTCGAATGCGGGGGGAATCATGCCGACGCCTCCTTCCCGGACCGAACGGCCTGCCAGACCCGTTCGGGAGTGCACGGCATCCGGATGTCCTGGACGCCGAAGGGACGCAGGGCGTCCACGACCGCGTTGACCACGGCGGGCGTCGAGGCGATCGTGCCCGCCTCGCCGACCCCCTTGACGCCCAGCGGGTTGGAGGTCGCCGGAGTCTCGGTGCGGTCGGTGACGAACTCGGGCAGGTCGGGGGCGCCCGGCACGAGATAGTCGGCGAGTGTGCCGGTGACCAGGTTGCCCTCCTCGTCGTACACGGCCTCCTCGTACAGCGCCTGTGCGATGCCCTGGGCGATTCCGCCGTGCAGCTGGCCCTCGACGATCATCGGGTTGATCACCTTGCCGACGTCGTCGACGCACACGTACGACCGGATGTGCACGGCACCCGTCTCGGTGTCGACCTCGACCGCGCACAGGTGGGTGCCGTGCGGGAACGAGAACGTGTCGGGGTCCAGGACGTGCTCGGCGTTGATCGACGGTTCCATGCCGTCGGGCAGGTCGTGCGAGGAGAAGGTCGCGAAGGCCACCTCCTGGATGGTCTTGGTCGCCTCGGGCGAGCCCTTCACGGTGAACGCGCCGTCCTTGAAGTCGAGGTCCGCCTCGTTGGCCTCCAGCAGGTGCGCGGCGACCTTGCGGGCCTTGTCCACCACCTTGCGTGCCGCTTCGTGGACGGCGACGCCTCCGACGACCAGCGAGCGCGAGCCGTAGGTGTCCAGGCCGTGGGACGCCAGCACGGTGTCGCCGTGCATCACCTCGATGTCGTCGAACGGCACCCCGAGGACGTCGGCGGCGATCTGGCTCCAGGACGTCACATGGCCCTGCCCGTGCGGGCTGGTCCCGGTGATGATCTCGACCTTGCCCGTGGGCAGCACCCGGATGTTCGCGGCTTCCCAGCCGCCCGCCGCGTAGTTCATCTCGCCCAGCCAGCGGCTCGGCGCGAGGCCGCACATCTCCGTGTACGTGGAGACGCCGATGCCGAGGCGGACGGTGTCCGCGTGCTCGACGCGGTCCGCCTGCTCGGCGCGCAGCTTGTCGTAGTCGAACAGGGCGAGCGCCTTGTCGGTGGCGGCCTCGTAGTTGCCGCTGTCGTAGGTGAGCCCCGCGATCGTCGTGTACGGGAACTCGTCGTGCCGGATCCAGTTGTGGCGCCGCAGGTCGACCGGGTCCATGCCGATCTCGGCCGCCAGGTCGTCCATGATCCGCTCGATCGCGTACGTCGCCTCCGGGCGGCCGGCTCCGCGGTAGGCGTCGATCGGGGTGCGGTTGGTGAAGACACCGGTGCAGGAGAACTCGTAGGCGCCCATCTTGTAGATCGCCGGGTACATGGAGGCGCCGAGGATCGGGATGCCCGGGCTGAGCAGCATCAGGTAGGCGCCCATGTCGGCCAGCAGCGAGACCTTCAGGCCCAGCAGGGTGCCGTCGCTGCGGGCGGCGATCTCGATGTCCTGGACCTGGCTGCGGCCGTGGTGGGTGGCGACGTTGGCCTCGGAGCGGGTCTCGGTCCACTTCAGGGGCCGCCCGAGGCGCTTGGCCAGCATGAGGGTGATCACTTCCTCGCCGTACACCTGGAGTTTGGAGCCGAATCCGCCGCCGACGTCGGGGGCGACGACGCGGATCTTGTTCTCCGGGATGCCGGTGGTGACGGCGAGCAGGACCCGCAGGACGTGCGGGACCTGGGTGGAGGAGTAGAGGGTGAAGTCGCCGGACGCGGCGAGCGGGGTGACCACGACCGCACGCGGCTCCATCGCGGTGGGGATCAGGCGCTGCTGGTGGTAGCGGCGGGTCAGGACGATGTCGGCCTTCGCCTTGGCGGCCGCGTAGTCGCCGTCGGACGTGCGGTAGTCGTAGCAGCGGTTGGTGCCCTTGTCGGAGTGGACCAGGGGCGCGCCGTCCGCGAGCGCGCCCTCGATGTCCAGGGCGGCGGGCAGCGGCGTGTAGTCGACCTCGATGGCCTCCAGCGCGTCGGCGGCCGTGTACCGGTCGCGGGCCACCACCACGGCCACCGGGTCGCCGGCGTGGCGCACCTCGTCGACCGCGATCGGGGGATGGTCCGGCACCACGGTGCCCTCGGCGACCGGCCAGGCGCACGGCAGCGAGCCCATCTCCTGCGCGACGTCGCGGCCGCTGAACGCGGCGATGACGCCGGGGCGTTCGAGGGCCGCCGAGACGTCGACGCGGTCGATGCGGGCGTGGGCCATCGGGCTGCGCAGGATCGCCAGGTGCAGCAGTCCGGTGACGCTGATGTTGTCGGTCCAGTTGGTCTGCCCGGTGATCAGATGGGCGTCCTCCTTGCGGTACCGGGCGCGGCCCACCTCGCGTTCGACGGTCTCGCTCATGCCGTGACCTCCTCCTCGGAGGCGTCCAGGACCGCCCGGACGATGTTCTGGTAGCCGGTGCAGCGGCAGATGTTGCCCTCCAGGCCGTGGCGTACCTCGTCCGGCGTGGGGTGCGGGTGCTCGCGCAGCAGATCGCGGGCCGCCATGATCATCCCCGGGGTGCAGTAGCCGCACTGCAGCGCGTGCCGCTCGTGGAACGTCCGCTGCAGCGCCGTCCACTCGCCGTCGTGGGCGAGCCCCTGGACGGTGGTCACCTCGCTCCCGTCCGCCTGGACGGCGAGCACGGTGCAGCTCTTGACGGCCGTGCCGTCCAGCTCGACCGTGCAGGTGCCGCAGTTCGAGGTGTCACACCCGATCGGGGTGCCGGTCAGACCGAGACGGTCGCGCAGGTAGTGGATCAGGAGGAGACGGGGCTCCACGTCGTCCTCGTACGTCGTGCCGTCCACCTTCACCGAGATGTGAGTCATGTGCCCTCCAGAGGCCGAGTGGAGATGAGAAGGGGGAAACATCGGCCGGGCGTGATGTACGTCACTCTATGGCGGCTGCGGTGTCACGGCGAGTGCTGCGGCACCGTTCGTTGAGCGTTAATCCATTGCCGGTGCGGGGTCGATCCTGCTGCACTGCACGTGACCCGTCGTCACGCGGACGGGACCCGTCGTCACGCACAGAGGAGCCGCAATGCGCACTGCGTTCATGTCCCCCCAGGAAGGAACGACCCCCTCATCGAAGGACATGACGCTTCGTGCATTTGCTCAACCTCGGGATCCTCGCCCATGTCGACGCCGGTAAGACCAGCCTGACCGAACGCCTGCTGCACACGGCGGGCGTGATCGACGAGATCGGCAGCGTCGACGCCGGGAACACCCGGACCGATTCCCTCGCGCTGGAGCGGCAGCGCGGGATCACGATCAAGTCCGCCGTCGTCTCCTTCGCGCTCGACGACGTGACGGTCAACCTCATCGACACCCCCGGCCACCCGGACTTCATCGCCGAGGTGGAGCGGGTGCTCGGCGTCCTGGACGGCGCCGTGCTGGTCGTCTCCGCCGTCGAGGGCGTCCAGCCGCAGACTCGCGTCCTGATGCGCACCCTGCAGCGGCTGCGCATCCCCACCCTCGTCTTCGTCAACAAGATCGACCGACGCGGCGCGCGCCACGACGCCGTGCTGCGGGCCATCTCGCAGCGGCTGACCGCGGCCGTCGTACCGATGGGGGCGACCGATGCCCTCGGCACCCGCGAGGCCCGCTTTCTCCCCGGCCTCGACGCGTCGGCGCTCGACGTCCTCTCCGGCCACGACGACGCGTTGCTGACGGCGTACGTCGAGGACACCGTCTCGTACGACCGGCTCGGTGCAGCCCTTGCCGAGCAGACCCGGCAGGCCCTGGTCCACCCGGTGTACTTCGGCTCCGCGATCACGGGTGCCGGGGTCGGCAGCCTCATCGACGGGATCAAGCGGCTGCTGCCCGCCGCCGACGGCGACCCGGACGGGCCGGTCTCGGGCACCGTCTTCAAGGTCGAGCGGGGGCCGGCGGGGGAGAAGGTCGCCTATGCGCGGCTGTTCTCCGGCACCCTGCGCACCCGTGACCGGATCCGCGTCGACGAGGCGGGCGCCGAGGGCCGGGTCACCGCGATCAGCGTGTTCGACCAGGGCGCCGACGTCCGGGGCGACTCGGTGCCGGCCGGCCGGATCGCCAAGCTGTGGGGGCTGGCCGACATCAGGATCGGCGACGTCATCGGCGAACCCCGCAAGGCGTACGGGCACTTCTTCGCCCCGCCCACCCTCGAAACGGTGGTCGTCCCGGCCGGTGACACGGACCGGCGAGCCCTGCACCGCGCGCTCACCCTGCTCGCCGAGCAGGACCCGCTCATCGACCTGCGCCACGACGAGGTGCGGCAGGAGACCTTCGTCTCCCTCTACGGCGAGGTGCAGAAGGAGGTCATCCAGGTCACGCTCGCCGAGGAGTTCGGCCTGGACGTCACCTTCCGCCAGACGACGCCGCTGTGCGTCGAGCGGCCGGTCGGCCCGGGCGCGGCGGTCGAGTTCAACAAGAAGGACGACAACCCCTTCCTCGCCACGGTCGGCCTGCGCGTCGACCCCGCCCCGGTCGGATCCGGCGTGGCCTTCCGGCTGGAGGTGGAGCTCGGCTCCATGCCGTACGCCTTCTTCAAGGCCGTCGAGGACACCGTCCGCGAGACCCTCGGCCAGGGCCTGCACGGCTGGCAGATCCCCGACTGCACGGTCACCATGACCCACTCCGGCTACTCGCCCCGGCAGAGCCACGCCCACCAGGGCTTCGACAAGAGCATGTCCAGCACCGGCTACGACTTCCGTGGCCTGACGCCGCTGGTCCTGATCGAGGCCCTGCGCCGGGCGGGCACCGAGGTCCACGAGCCGATGCACCGCTTCCGCATCGAGGCCCCGACCGACACCCTGGCGGCGCTGCTGCCGGTGTTCGCCAGGCTGCGCGCGGTGCCGCAGACAACGGAGACACGCGGCGCCTCCTGCGTCCTGGAGGGATCGGTGCCCGCCGCCCACGTGCACGAACTGGAGCAGCAGCTGCCCGGCCTGACGCGCGGCGAGGGCGAGCTGGAGAGTGCCTTCGACCACTACGCACCCGCCGCGCGCGGCACGCTCCCGGAGCGTCGGCGCACCGATCTCAACCCTCTGAACCGGAAGGAGTACCTGCTGAACCTGACGCGTCGGGTCGGCGGTTGAGAAGTGATGGCAGGGGCAGAACTTACTCCAGAGTCAGGGGTGTTGACTGTGTCGTGATATCACCGGACTGTAGTGGACATGCCGAACATCCGGACGCGTCTGCTCGTTGTCCTGGTTGTCCTCTTCGGATCCCTGACGGTGGCGGGCCCCGCTCCCGCCACCGCCGCCACCCTTCCCGGCTCCCTCTGGTTCGACGAAACACCCCTCACCGTCCAGAACGGCCGCTTCACCGACGGCCACGGCCGCGAGGTCGTGCTGCGCGGCTACAACGTCTCCGGCGAGACCAAGCTGGCCGAGAACAACGGCCTGCCCTTCGCCTCGGTCGCGGACGCGAAGAAGTCCGCGACCGCGCTGCGCGCCCTCGGCGGCGGCAACTCGATCCGCTTCCTGCTGTCCTGGGCCTACGCGGAACCCGTACGCGGCCAGGTCGACACCACGTATCTGGCCGCCGCCACGGCCCAGATGCGCGCCTTCCTCGACGCCGGCATCCGCGTCTACCCCGACTTCCACCAGGACCTCTACTCCCGGCACCTGTTCGACCCCGACAGCTGGTACACGGGTGACGGCGCCCCCAAGTGGGCCGTGGACGCCGGGAACTATCCGGACGAGTCCTGCGGCATCTGCCTCTTCTGGGGGCAGAACATCACCCAGAACGAGGCCGTGAAGCAGGCGTCGTACGACTTCTGGCACAACGAGTACGGACTCCAGGACGCCTTCCTGGCCACCGCCCACAAGACGATGACGTACATCGAACAGAACGTCTCCGTCGCCGAGTTCGCAGGCGTCGTCGGCTTCGACCCCTACAACGAGCCGCATGCGGGCGTCCTCGACTCCGGCCAGACCAGCCGCACCTGGGAACGCGACGTCCTGTGGCCGTTCTACGAGAAGTTCCGGGCCCGCATGGACGCGGCCGGCTGGCAGGACAAGCCGCTGTTCGCCGAGCCGAACCTCTTCTGGAACGCCAACCTCGACTTCCAGAAGCAGGAGGGCGGCCTGCTCGACGCGGGCACACTCGGACCGCGGTACGTGTTCAACACCCACTTCTACGACCAGAAAGCCATCTCCGGCATCTTCATGTGGGGCAAGGCGAAGGACGGCCAGTACGCCGGTGACTTCGGGACCGTCCGCGTCCGCGCCTCGGCCACCCGCACGCCCGCGATCATCAGCGAGTTCGGCCACCCGCTGGCGGGCTCCGTCTCCGACAAGGCGCCGACCGTGCTCAAGGCGATGTACCAGGCCCTCGACTCCCGTGTCCCGGGCGCGAGTTGGTGGTCGAACCCGGTCGGCTCCGGCCCTGTGCTCTCCGGTTCGCAGTGGCAGTGGGACATCTACAACGGACGCCACCACGAGCTGATGAACGCCAACCCCGACAAGGTCCTCACCACCGGGGACGCCTGGAACGACGAGGATTTGTCCGCCGTACGCCTCGACGACTCGGGCACGCCCGTGCTCCGCCAGGACGGCCGGCTGCTCGACCGGATCTACCCGAGCGCGACGTCCGGCACAACCGTCGCCTTCACCTACGAGGACCGCTCCCGCGACGGCGACGCCACCCTGACCTGGAACCCGGTGCCCAGCTCGCTGCCGAACGTGGCACAGCTGGTGGGATCGGGACAGTACGGGCTGCTGGTGTGGCGCTCCAACTCCGGCACGGCACCGACCGAACTGCACCTCCCGGCATCCTTCCCGACCGGGTCCACCACAGTGGTCTCCGACCTGGGCACGGCATACGCACCGCCGTCGTACACCTCGGCCACCCCGATCGGCGTGGCCGCGGAACCGGGCGGCACCGGCAGCCGGCGCCTGCTGCTCACCGACTCGGACTCCGGCGTCCTGCACTACGCGCTGGTGACGAACGGGGCCAACAGCCCCTCGGCCACTGTGCTGAACGCCGCACGGTCCGAGCTCTCCGCATGGGCCGCGCGGACCGCCGGATAGCACCCGGTTGACCCTCCCCTTACGTCAGGCCGCAGGCTGTACCCCGACGAAAGGGCAGGTGAATGAGCTACTCCGTGGGGCAGGTCGCGGCCTTCGCCGGGGTGACCGTGCGCACGCTGCACCACTACGACCGGGCGGGACTGCTCTCGCCCGGTGGCCGCAGCGGCGCCGGTTACCGGCTGTACGGCGACACCGACCTGGCCCGGCTCCAGCAGATCCTCTTCTACCGGGAACTCGGCTTCTCCCTCGACGAGATCGCCGAGATCCTCAAAGACCCGCAGGCGAACGCCCTGGAGCATCTCCAGGCCCGGCTGCGGCAGTTGAGCGAGGAGATCGGCCGGCTCCAGCGGCTGGCCGAGGTCGCCGAGCAGGCCATCGAGGTCCAGCGGACGGGCGTGGAGCTGACCCCCGCCGAACGTTTCGAGGTCTTCGGCGAGATCGGCTTCGACCTCAGTTACGCCACCGAGGCCCAGCTCAAATGGCAGGGCTCGGCGGGGCAGCAGGAGTCAATGGCCCGCGCCGCCGCCCACACCAAGGACGACTGGCGGCAGCTCATGGGGGAGGCCGCCGCCTGGCGTGGCGAGTTGCTCGCGGCCTTCGACGAGGGCGAACCCGCCGACGGCGAGCGGGCCCTGGACCTCGCCGAGGAGCACCGGCTGCACATCGCCCGCTGGTTCACCACCTGTCCGCCCGACATGCACCGGCGCATCGCGGACGACTTCGCCGCCGATCCGCGCGCCTTCGCACTCGTCGTACCGCCCTCGCAGCAGCGGCCCGGACTCGCCGCCTATCTCTGCAAGGCGGTCCACGCGAACGCGGGCCGCCGGGCCGATCGTGAGGAGGACGGATGAGGATCCTGATCGCCGCCGCCGGATCGCGCGGCGACGTCGCCCCGTACACCGGGCTCGGGGCAGGCCTGCGCGAGGCGGGCCACGACGTCACGCTCGCCACGACCGACGCGTTCGCACCGCTGGTACGGGAGGCAGGCCTGGGGTTCCGGAGCCTGCCCAGTCGCCCGCAGACCCACGGCGGTGTCCAGGGCCGACGCGAACTGATGCGGACGGCCGCCGCGTTCGTCACCGAGCTCGGACACGGCTTCGCCGAGGCCGTGCCCCCGGACACGGACCTGCTCCTGCTCTCCACCACCACGGCACCGCTCGGCCGGCACGTGGCCGAGGCCATGGACATCCCGACGATCGGCGCCTACCTCCAACCCACCGCCCCGACCGGCGACTTCCCACCCAACGTCATGGGAACCCGCTCGCTCGGCCGCCTCGGCAACCGCATCGCCGGACGCCTCGCGCTGCGCATGGCCGACCGCGTCTACGCCGAAGCCGTGACCGGGCTTCGCCGCCGCCTCGACCTGCCTCCCCTGGGGCCGAGCGAGGTGCGCCGGCGACAGGAGCGCGCGAACTCGCCGGTCCTGCACGGCTTCAGCACGGCGCTGGTGCCACGCCCTTCCGACTGGCGCCGCGGACTCGACGTCGTCGGCACCTGGTGGCCGTACGTCGCACCGGACCGCCGGCTGTCGGCCGAGGTGGAGGACTTCCTCGCGGCCGGCCCCCGCCCCGTGTTCATCGGCTTCGGCAGCATGGCGGCCGGCCACGGCGAGCGGCTCAGCGAGCTCGCCGTCCAGGCGCTGCGCCGCGCCGGGCTGCGCGGCATCCTCCAGGCGGGCAACGCCGGACTCGCAGCCGCCGGCAACGACGTCCTGACCATCGGCGACGTACCGCACGCGCTGCTGTTCCCGAGGGTGGCCGCGGTGGTCCACCACGCCGGGGCGGGCACCGCGGCGGCCGCACTGCGTGCCGGAGCGCCCTCGATTCCGGTGCCGGTCACGGCGGACCAGCCGTTCTGGGCGGCGCGGCTCGCCGCGATCGGCGCGGCAACCGACCCGATCCCTTTCACGTCCCTCACCGCCGAACGGCTCGCCGGCGCCCTCGGCCGGGTCGTGCGGCAGCAGACATACGCCCGTGCCGCCGCGGTCGCCGCGCGGCACATGGCGACCGAGGACGGTGTGGGGGCGGTGCTGAAAGCTTTGGGCTGAGCACCTTCTCTGCAAGAGTGCGTACACGACAAGATTGATCGTCGGGTAGGCGAGGCGGTGGGAGGACAGCGTGGCGGGCAGGCTCAAGGCGCCCACCGGTCGTTACGGCGGCAAGTCGGCCGAGGAGCGAAAGGCGGAACGGCGGCGACGCTTCCTGGACGCGGCGCTCCAACTCTTCGGCGACAGCCCCGGCTACCGGGGCACCACCGTGGCGGCACTGAGCGAGGCCGCCGGCCTGTCGACCCGCCAGTTCTACGAGGAGTTCCGCGCCCTTGAGGACGTCCTGACCGCCCTTCACCTCGAGGTCAACGCCTGGGCGGAGGAGGCCGTCCTGACGGCGGTGACCGGCGCGCAGGGACTGCCGCTGGCCGAGCGCGCCACCGCGATCTTCCGCGAGTACGCCGCGAACGTCACCTCCGACCCGCGCCGCATCCGCATCACTTTCGTCGAGATCGTCGGCGTCAGTGCCCGCCTTGAGGAACAGCGCCTCGCCCGCCGTGCCCGCTGGATCGACCTCGTCTGCGTCGAAGTGGCGTCCGCCGTGGCCCGCGGCGAGGCGGCCCCGCGCGACTACCGCCTCGCCGTGACCGCCTTCATCGGCAGCGTCAACGGGTTGCTGCACGACTGGAGCGCCGGGTGGGTGGACGCGACGCTCGACGAGGTCGTCGACGAACTCGTCCGTATCCTGCTGGGCATTCTGCAGCCGGCGGATCCGCGGCTTGCAGGTCGCTGAGACCGGGCCCGGGGCGGGGACTCAAGGCCGGGTGATGGGTGCCCGCCCGAGCCTCACGTCCCGAGCCTCATGTCCCGACCCTTCGGCGGCTCATGCCGCGAGCCGGTTCACCGCGTCGACGACCGCGGCCGTACCGTCCTCGGCGCGCAGACCCTCGGCCAGGGCCTGGGCGCGCCGGCCGTACGACGGGTCGCCGGTCGCCTCACGTACGGCCGCCGTCAGCGTCTCGGCCGTCAACTTCCGTAGCGGCACGGCCCGGGGCGCCACGCCGAGCGCGACCAGACGTGCGGCCCAGAAGCCCTCGTCGAACTGGATCGGCACCGGCACGGCCGGCACTCCGGCGCGCAGACCGGCGCCCGTCGTGCCCGCACCGCAGTGGTGGATCACGGCGGCCATCCGCGGGAACAGCGCGGAGTGCGGCACCTCGTCGATGGTCAGTACGTCGTCCCCGGCGGCTTCCAGGCCACCCCAGCCCCGCTGGATCACCGTGCGCAGCCCGGCCCGGCGCAGAGCGCGTACGACCTCGGTGCTCAACGCCGCTGGATCGGGCACGGTCGCGCTGCCAAGGCCCACGAACACCGGCGGCGGGCCCGCGTTCAGGAACTCCCGCAGTGCGGGCGGGAGTTGAGCCGCGCCGTCGTACGGCCACCAGTAGCCCGTCACTTCCAGGTGCGGCTGCCAGTCGCGCGGGCGGGGCACCACCAAGGGGCTGTAGCCGTGGAGCGTGCGGCCCGGGCGCGCGGCGGTGCGGGGGTTGCCGCGCGACAGCCCCAGGCGTTCCCGGACGTCCGGTACGGCCGCCGAGAAGACACGGTGAATGGCGAGGTTCACGCCGTGTCCGGCGATCCGGTTTCCGACGGCTCCCCAGGAGCCGCCCCCGAGCATCGGCGGCCCGAACTCACGCGTCGGGGCGAGCGGTTGCAGGGGGAGGTCGATGACCGGCAGCGACAGGCCCTCGGCGATGGCGTGCCCCAGCGGTGCGGTGGAGCCCGCCAGGAGCAGGACGTCGCTGGTCCGCGCGGCGGCGAGCATGTCGTCCGTCATCTCTCCGGCCAGCGCCCGCGCCATCCGGACCACCCGTACGAGCTTGCCCAGCCCGGTCCCACTGCGGTGCAGGCTCCGCCCCCGCTCCGACTCCAGCTCGGCCCGTGGATCCACCGGCATCGGATGGAAGCGCACACCCGACCCGGCAACCAGCCGCTCGAAGCAGCCGTGCGTGACCAGGGTGACCTCGTGTCCGGCCCGGGACAGGGCGTGCCCGAGTCCGGTGTAGGGGGCGACGTCGCCCCGGGAGCCCGCCGTCATGATCGCTACGCGCACATCGGCCAGTATGGCGGTGCGGGCCGCCCATGGCGCCAACTGTGCCTCCGTAAGGGCGACTTCAGGTCTGCCCCATCCGTTGACTTCCCTCTCCCGTGGCCCTACTTTCAGCGCCACATGTTCGATGTTCCGACTTGCGTGCGAAATATCGAACCTGCTGAGTTTCTCCCGCACGAAGGAGCCGCATGTACCCCCCACCCCGAATGAGTCCCGTCGGCCGCCGCAGAACCACCGCGGTGCGCGCCATCGTCCTGGTCCTCACGGCCGTCGCCGCCCTGCTGTTCGCGGCGCCCGCCCCCGCCCAGGCGGCCACGGCCCGTCAGATACCGGTGTCCGCCGCCCCCATGGGCTGGGCGTCCTGGAACGCGTTCGCCGCGAAGGTCGACTACAACGTCGTCAAGCAGCAGGTCGACGCGTTCGTGGCGGCGGGTCTGCCCGAGGCCGGCTACGAGTACATCAACATCGACGAGGGCTGGTGGCAGGGCACCCGTGACGGCGCCGGCAACATCACCGTCGATGAGGCGGAGTGGCCGGGCGGCATGAAGGCCATCGCCGACTACATCCACAGCAAGGGACTCAAGGCCGGCATCTACACCGACGCGGGCAAGGACGGCTGCGGCTACTACTTCCCGACCGGCCGCCCGGCCGCGCCCGGCTCGGGCAGCGAGGGCCACTACGAGCAGGACATGCTGGCGTTCTCCCGGTGGGGCTTCGACTTCGTCAAGGTCGACTGGTGCGGCGGCGACGCCGAGGGCCTCGATCCGAGGACGACCTACCAGGCGGTCAGTGACGCCGTCGCCGCGGCGAGCGCGACCACCGGCCGCCCGCTCGCCCTCTCCCTGTGCAACTGGGGCTACGACAACCCCTGGAACTGGGCCCCGGGCATGGGCCCGATGTGGCGGACGAACACGGACATCTACTTCCACGGCGGTACACCGTCGTACGGCAACGTCCTGACCGCGTTCGACCGGAACATCCACCCCACGGCCCAGCACACCGGCTACTACAACGACCCCGACATGATGGTCGTCGGCATGACGGGCCTGACCGCCGCCCAGAACCGCAGCCACATGAACCTGTGGGCGATCTCCGGCGCCCCGCTCCTCACCGGCCTCGACCTCACCACCATGACCGCCGAGACGGCGAGCATCCTCAAGAACCCCGAGGTCATCGCCGTCGACCAGGACCCGCGTGGCCTGCAGGGCGTCAAGGTCGCCGAGGACACCTCCGGTCTCCAGGTGTACGGCAAGGTCCTGTCCGGCAACGGCAACCGTGCCGTCGTCCTCCTCAACCGCACGTCGACCACGCAGAACATGACCGTCCGCTGGTCCGACCTCGGCCTGACGAACGCCGCCGCGACCGTCCGTGACCTGTGGGCCCGGCAGAACCTCGCCACCACCGGCACGAGTTACACCACCGGCGTCCCGGCCGGCGGCTCGGTGATGCTGACGGTCACCGGTGGCACGGAGCAGTCCGCGAGCACCTACAGCGGCACGTCGAGCTTCTCCGGCGTGGTCGCGGGAAGCGCCGGTCTGAAGACGGTCGAGGTCTCCTACACCAACAACACCTCCACGGCCCGCACGGCCACGCTCACTGTCAACGGCCAGACCCCGACCAGGGTCTCCTTCCCCCCGACCGGCTCCGCTCCCGGCAACATCTCCGTCAACGTCTCCCTCGCCAAGGGCAGCTCCAACGCCCTCTCCTTCTCCGGCGCCCCGCCCCTCGACGGCATCGTCGTCCGGCCGCTGCCCGGCGGGAACGGCACGCTGCTCTCGGGGACCGGGTCCGGCCGCTGCGCGGACATCGACGACAACACCATCGTCAACGGCACCGACGCCCAGCTGTGGGACTGCACCGCCGGGCGGAACCAGGTCTGGCAGTACAACAGCACCCGCAAGGAGCTGGTGGTCTACGGCAACAAGTGCCTCGACGCCTACAACCTCGGCACCACCAACGGCACCCGGGTCGTCATCTGGGACTGCAACGGCCAGAGCAACCAGAAGTGGAACCTCGGCAGCGACGGCACCATCACCAACGTCAACGCAGGGCTCTGCCTCGACGCGTACGGTGCGGCCACCGCCAATGGCACCAAGCTGGTGCTCTGGAGCTGCAACGGCCAGGACAACCAGAAGTGGACGGTGAGCTAGCGCCGACCTAGGCGAGGCACACCACGAGTACGCCGAATGCCAGGGCGCAGGCCAGCAGCCAGCCGGCCAGCAGACGGCGCCGCAGGTCGCGGTACCTCGCCTCGTACTCGTCCCGCAGTCTCCCGGCACGCGCCGCAGTGTGCTGCCAGGAGCCGCGGGCGAGTGCGAGGTACTCCGCCTCGAACCGCCGCTCCACCTCGTCCCGCTGGGTGTCCGTCAGCCAGTGCAGTGGCGCGCTGAAACGGGCGGCGGCCGTACGGCCCTCATCGCGGGTCGCGGCGAGCAGCAGATGCCCCTCGACGTCGTTCAGGAACTCGTCCGTGACGCTCACAGAGTGGTCAACTCCCTCTCCGGCGCGGGCGCGTGATGCAGGTCGAAGGCCGGGGATTCGGATCGGATCCGCGGCAGTATGACGAAGTTGTGCCGCGGCGGCGGGCAGGAGGTCGCCCACTCCAGCGAGCGGCCGTACCCCCAGGGGTCGTCGGTCTCGACCTTCGCGCCGTATTTCGCGGTCTTCCAGATGTTGTAGAAGAACGGCAGGAGCGACGCGCCGAGCACGAACGAGAAAATGGTCGACAGGCTGTTCAGCGCCGTCAGTCCTTCCACCGCCAGATAGTCGGGAATACGGCGCTGCATTCCGTTCACACCCAACCAGTGCTGGACCAGGAAGGTGCCGTGGAAGCCGATGAACAGCGTCCAGAAGGTCATCTTGCCCAGGCGCTCGTCGAGCATCTTGCCCGTGAACTTCGGCCACCAGAAGTGGAAGCCGGAGAACATCGCGAAGACGACGGTGCCGAAGACGACGTAGTGGAAGTGGGCGACGACGAAGTACGAGTCGGACACATGGAAGTCCAGTGGCGGTGAGGCCAGGATGACACCGGTCAGACCACCGAAGACGAAGGTGATCAGGAAGCCGACCGCCCAGAGCATCGGTGTCTCGAAGGACAACGAGCCCTTCCACATCGTTCCGATCCAGTTGAAGAACTTCACGCCCGTCGGGACGGCGATGAGGAATGTCATGAAAGCGAAGAACGGCAACAGCACGCCGCCGGTGACGTACATGTGATGTGCCCACACCGTCACGGACAGACCCGCGATCGCGATGGTCGCCGCGATCAGGCCCATGTAGCCGAACATCGGCTTACGGGAGAAGACCGGGATCACTTCGGAAATGATTCCGAAGAACGGCAGGGCGATGATGTACACCTCTGGATGGCCGAAGAACCAGAAGAGGTGCTGCCACAGCAGGGCCCCGCCGTTGGCGGCGTCGAAGATGTGGGCGCCGAACTTGCGGTCCGCCTCCAGCGCGAACAGCGCCGCAGCGAGGACGGGGAAGGCGAGCAGGACCAGGACGGCCGTCAGCAGCACGTTCCACACGAAGATCGGCATGCGGAACATGGTCATGCCGGGGGCGCGCATGCAGATGATCGTGGTGATGAAGTTGACCGAGCCGAGGATGGTGCCGAAGCCGGAGAAGGCCAGACCCATGATCCACATGTCGGCGCCGATACCCGGGCTGCGGACCGCGTCCGACAGCGGGGAGTAGGCGAACCAGCCGAAGTCGGCGGCACCGTCCGGGGTGAGGAAACCGCCCACCGCGATGAGCGAGCCGAGCAGGTACAGCCAGTAGGCGAACATGTTCAGCCGCGGGAACGCCACGTCCGGCGCGCCGATCTGCAGCGGCATGATCCAGTTCGCGAAGCCGGCGAACAGCGGCGTCGCGAACATCAGCAGCATGATTGTGCCGTGCATCGTGAACGCCTGGTTGAACTGCTCGTTCGACACGATCTGCAGACCGGGCCGGGCGAGCTCGGCGCGCATCAACAGCGCCATCACGCCACCGATGCAGAAGAAAGCGAACGAAGTGACCAAATAGAGCGTTCCGATCGTCTTGTGGTCAGTGGTGGTCAGCCACTGGACGACCCTGGTGCCTGTGACGTTTCTGATCCTCTTCACGCCCCGCCTGTGTCCGCGGCCCAGCCGCACGTCACACTCGGGGGACGCGACAAGAATCACGGAAACGGGTGTGACGATCCGGCCGGTGCCGGACACGAACGGAACATGAGCAACGACGAGATCTTCGCCGCTGCCTATCGCGAGCACTACTGGGCGGTCAGCCGCTATGTCGCGCGGCGACTGGACGGGCGTACGAGTGAGGTCGAGGAAGTGGTGGCGGAGGTCTTCACCGTCGCCTGGCGGCGCCGGGACGACCTCCCGGCCGCACCGCTGCCCTGGCTGTACGGCGTGGCGCGCAACTGCCTGGCGAACGCGGTACGCGGCTACGGGCGCCGGCGGCGACTGGTCGACCGGCTCGGCAACGACGAGACCGCGCACGGCCGGCACATCGTGGACAGCCCCGACGCGGAGGCACCGGGCTCCTGGGTGCACGAGGCGCTGCACCGGCTGTCCCCGGCCGACCAGGAGGTCCTGCGGCTGACGGCGTGGGAGGAACTGGGCGTCGAGGAGGTCGCCGTGGCACTCGGCTGCGGCAGCCGGGCCGCGGCCATGCGGCTGCACCGGGCCCGGCGCCGACTCAGAGCCGAGATCGACCGTATGAGCCCGACGACCGTGTCCAAGGAACGAAGCCATGGCTGATGAACTCGAACTGCTGCGCGGAGCCAACCCGGTACCGGTCGACGGCCCCCACTTCGGCGACGGCCCGCTGGACCATTGTGCGGAACGCCACCTCGACCGGCTGCTGCGCGAACGCGCCCCCGCCACCGTGACGCCCGCCCCCGCCACCGCCGTCCCCCGTCGCCGCACCCGGCTGGCCTGGGGTCTCGCGGCCACGGCCGTCGTCGCGGCGCTCGTGTCGGCGTTGCTGTTCACCGGCCAGACGGCCCCCGCTGTCGCCGCGCCGCGGCCCCTGGTCGTGCGGACGGACTCCTCGCCCGTCCCGCTGAAGGAGCTGGCCGAGCGTGCCGAGCGGGCGGCGGCGGACAACGCGCCCGCGCTGCGCAAGGGCACGCACGTGCAGGCGTGGAGCCTGGCCATGAGCGACAGGAAGCCGCCCATCACGCTCCCGATCGAGCGCATCGTGCGATGGCACGCCGACGACAGCCACACGGAGATCGTCGTGGCGACCGACCCGCGCCACCCCGGCCGGCCGGTCCTGACCGACGAGGACGGCGAGCCGCGTCCGGTCGAGGACGGCCATGTCCTCAGCAAGCAGACGTACCCGCGCAGTTGGAGCGACGCCCCGCCGCAGTCGCCGCCTCCCACCGATGTCGCAGGCCTGCGTGCCTACCTGCAGGAGGCCGCGTACAGCAAGACCGCGCTGACCACCGGCGAACTCCTCGACGCCGTCGGGTCGCTGCTCGGCACCTGGACGCTCGGCGCCCGCGAGTCGGCGACGCTCGCGCGACTCCTCGCGGACACGGCGGGGCTCAAGCCGCTCGGCCAGGTGACGGACCGTCTCGGACGGCGCGGACAGGCCTACGTTCTGGACCTGCCCGGCACCCGCGAGATGCTGATCATGGACCCGGCCACCGGCGCCGTACTCGGCCTTGAGACGACCTTCACGAAGGCCGAACCGGAGTACGGCGTCAAGGCCGGCGACGTGATGTCGTACAGCGCCTGGATGCGCTGATCACGCTCGGTGCCGGGTACGCCGGGCACGGACAGCACGATGCGGCGGAGGAAGCCGGCGAGGCCGCACCGCGCGCAGCGCCGTGCGCGCGAGAGCGGCGGACAGCAGTCGGCCCGCCGCAGACACCGGCCATGGCCGCCCGGACCGGACCGGACGTGACCGGCCCGCGGCGGCACGCGCCGAGAAGGTCCAGCTCAGCCGTGACGTGACCTGGACCTCCGGCAGCGTCCTCCCTACTCGTCCCATGCCTCGATGATGATCTGCCGCGAGATCCTGCCGTCGCGCAGCGTGATCATCGACTCGGACATGACGCGCACACCGTCCGCGTACTCACAGGACTCGCTGTAGGCCGCGTTGTCGCCCTGGATCACGCAGCCTTCCAGCTTGTGCGTCATGTCGCGGCTGTAGACATCGGTGAGCATGTCGGCGATCTCGTTGCGGCCGTGCAGCACCTTCGGGTGGCTGGGCTGGGCGTTGCGGTTCACGACGCGTATCTCCGCGTCGTCCGTGTACAGCGACAGAAGCGAATCCGGGCTCTGTCCTTCCACGGCCCGGCGCAGTGTCTCGGTGTCGAAAGACGGGCGTGCAGCGGTGCCCATGGTGACCTCCTCCGAGGCCCGCGGCAGGACGAGGAGCGGCCGCGAGGGCCTCACCTTTGAGAGTCCTCCGCCCCGCCGGACTCGGCAAGCCCAGCCGAATCCACGCGCCCGCCCCGGCCCGTCCGAGCCCCGGAACCGCCGTCCAGGAAGTGGAATCCGGGCCGTGGGTGCATGAGGAAGTCATGGTGGGAGATGTTCCACGCATACGCCCCCACCAGCGCGAACGCCACCCGGTCCCCGGCCCGCAGCCCCGGTGCCGGGACCCGGCGGGCCAGGACGTCCTTCGGGGTGCACAGCTGTCCGGCCAGCGTGATCCTCCCCCGGACTTCGTCCGAGGGGCCCCCGATCCCGGTTCGCTCGTCCTCGGCGGCCGGCCGTGGCCATGGGTGCGGCCAGGCGTCCACCGGCAGGACGGAGCACGGCTGGTCGTGCCCCTTGGTCGCCGGCGTCCGCAGATGGTGGGTGCCGCCCCGGACGACGGCGAACTCCTCGCCGTGACTGCGCTTCACGTCCAGCACCTCGGTGGCGTACCAGCCGCAGTACGCCGTGAGCGCCCGGCCCGGCTCGATGCGCAGGGTCAGCTCCGGGTGCCGTTCGGTCAGCCGGGCGAGCCCGATGCCGTACGTATCCCAGTCGAAGCGCCGCTCCGGGGCGGCGTAGTCGACGTGCATGCCGCCGCCGACGTTCACTTCGGCGAGCCGGACACCGAGCCGGCCGCCGAGCGCTGTCGCCCACGCGACCACGGACTCGGCCACCGCCACCTGCTCCGGGGCTTCGAGCCCGCTGGCCAGGTGGGCGTGCACGCCGCGCAGTTCGAGCTGCGGGTACGTCCCGTCCGTCAGCGCGCCGATCACCGCTTCGGCTCGCTCGGGATCCATGCCGAACGGGGTCGGCCGGCCGCCCATGGCCAGGGAGCTGCTCGCCAACGCCCCGTCGGCCACGGGCAGGTTGACGCGCGGCAGCACCGCCACCCGCCGCCCGGGCGTCACGCGTCGCGCCAACTCGGCCAGCATGCGCAGCTCGTGCGCGCTCTCGACGTGGAAGCGCTCGACTCCCCTCTCCAGCGCGGCCGTCACCTCGTCCGGCGTCTTGCCGGGACCGCCGAAGGCGAGCGGACGGCCCGGCACCGCCTTGGCGACATGGGCGAGTTCGCCGCCCGAGGAGACCTCGTAGCCGTTGACGTACGGACCGAGCGCGGCCAGGATCTCCGGCTCCGGGTTGGCCTTCGCGGCGTAGTACAGCTCGATACGCTCGGGCAACGCGGCACGCACGGCGGCGGCGTGGGTCCGCAGGGCCGTCATGTCGTAGACGTACGCGGGCAGTTCGGTTGCGGGCAGGGACAGGATGCGGTCGCGGACCGCGGGCGTGGGGTCGGTCATCGGGCGGCGCTCCCGGTCGTGTCGCGCAGGATGTCCTCGGCGAGCGGCGACGGCAGCCGGACGTAGCCCGCCTCCCGGTCGGCCTTGCGCTCCCAGCGGGTGAGGAGATTGGCCTTGGCGGGCAACGGCACCCCGGCGAGCAGGGCGGACAGCCGGGGCGGGCAGCCGAACCGGTCGGTGTACGCCCGGAGCGTGTCGCGCACCCGGCCCCACAGCGCGGCCTCCGCCTGCGGGTGCAGGTCGGCGAGCGCGGCCAGCAGCTCGGCGATGTGGTTGACCAGCAGGCAGTACACGACGCGGTCCCAGCCGCGCTGTGCGCCGTAGGTCAGGGGCCCCGCGACCTCCGGCGGCAGCGCGGCGAGGGTGTCCTCGTGGTGGTCGGGGACCAGCTTGGTGCCCTCCAGGTCGCGGAACAGGACCTGGGCGGGCCGTCCTTCGCCGTCGACGCAGATCAGGACGTTCTGGAGGTGGGGTTCCAGGACCAGCCCGTGGTCGAAGTAGGCGGCCAGGACGGGCGGCAGGAGAAGGTCCAGATACGTCGACCACCAGTCGAGGGCCGCCTGTTCGTCCGCCCCGGCGAGGAGGCGGGAGACGTGGGCGGGGCCGGTCGGGTACTCGTCGGCGACGGCGGCGGCGAGCAGGGGAGTGGTGCCCGGGGTGAGCCGTCGCGGCAGGCCCTCGCGGACGATGACGCCGAAGCCCTCGAACAGTGCGCGGTCGGGTGTGCCGTCGGGGCCGGGGAGGGCGAGCGTGCGATAGGCGGGCTCGCGCAGGACGGCGTTGCCAGGGAAGCGCTCGGCCAGGTCGGCCAGCGCCGGTGCCAGGACGCGGGTGAGGGCGACGGCGCCGGACAGCTCGTAACTGCTGTTCTTGCGCAGGCAGTTGGTGATCCGCACATTCAGGCTGAACTTGAGGAACGTCTCCCCGTCGTACAGCGTGCGCACCGACGCGGTGGCGGCGAACGGCCGTCCGCCCGGGCCCAGGTCGACGACGTCGCCGCGGTCGAGGGCGGCGCGCAGCAGCGGGTGCTCGCGGAGTGTCTCGTACTGCCAGGGGTGCGCGGGCAGCAGCCGGTAGCCGGCCGGCACGTCGGCGCGCTGCCGGTCCAGGGCGGCGACGGCCGCCGGGTCGGCGTGTTCCTCGGCGATCAGATCGGCGCGCACGGCGAGGTGGCGCAGCGGGAAGGAGGCCCCGGCCTCCGGGGCGTACGCGGACCAGGCGCGCGGGTCGCCCGTGCGGGCCTTCGGGGTGGGGTGGAAGCGGTGGCCGAAGAGGAGGGACTGCTCGGAGGCGAGGTAGGTGGAGAGCCGGTCGTCGGTCGGATGGTGAGCCGCACGCGTGGCGGCGAGAGCCGTGTCGACGGCCCCGTGGCTGGAGGCGATCTGCTCCAGGAACTCCTCGTTGCGCACGCCCGTCCGCAGCGACAGCTCGTCGTGGGTGTACTCGGCGAGGCGCCGCCAGCCCACCTCGGCCCATGCGCCGTCCCGCTGCTCGCTCACCGGTCCGGTGAACCGGTGCGCACCCAGCAGCGAGGTGCGGCGCAGGGCGACGCGCAGCAGGACTCCGCGGCGCGGCAGCCGCAGCAGCAGCCGGCTGTCGGTGACGACGGACTGGTGCTCGGGGCCGGACACCTCGCGCAGCAGGCAGTTGAGGAGGGTGTGGGCCACGGCCTCGTCGGCGGTGGGCAGGCCGGTGCGGGCGAGTGGGGTACCGCCCCGCTCGTCGGGCGGCGTCGAGAGCTCGGGGGAGCTCCCGAGGGAGTCGGTCAGGGAGGGCATCAGTGGCTCCAGCGGGTGCGCAGGTGCAGTGTGGGGAGAAGAGCGGCTGTGACGGCGGCAGCGGCGCCGCCTATCAGCACGGGTGCGGCCGGCCCGTAGCGGGCGCTGCCGGCCGCCGCGGTCACGCCGGCGGCTACCGCGCCGGCCTTGGAGAAGAACTCCAGTGAACCGAACAGCTTGCCGGGCGCCCGGCCCTTGGCGCTGTCGGCGGCCAGCACCGACAGACAGACCAGGCCGAGCGTGAGGCCGGCGCCCAGGAGCAGCCGTACGGCGATCAGCGCGGTCAGTGAGCCGGCGATCCCGTGTCCGGCGAGCCCGAGCGCTATGCAGGCGAAGCCGAGCACGAGCCCGGCCCGTGGGCGGCTGCGGAAGGCGGCGTGCACCGCCAGCGCGGCCCCCAGATAGCACAGGTGGGGCAGGGCGAACAGGACGCCGGTCAGCGCCGGTGAGGCGCCGGGGAGCCGGTCGTGGACGAGTTCGATGAGGTAGGGGAAGGAGATGACGGTGGAGAACACGAAGGCGAACTCCAGGGCGAACAGGCCCTTGAGCGACCGCACCGCGGGCACCTCGGCGGATATGGACTGCGGCTCCCGCCGAGGCTCCTCGGCTGGAGCCGGTTCGGGCAGCGCCGCGAGCAGCAGTGCGGCCGTCAGCGGCAGTACGGCGAGTAGGGCGTACTGCCGGTGCGGGGACAGCCGGCCCGACAGCGAGCCGACCAGGATCGGCGCGGCGACCAGCGCGGCCCGTGCGCTGCCCTGCATCAGGGTGAGCGCCTTCGACAGGGCCGGGCCCTCCAGGGCCGCGCCCAGATAGCCGTTGGACGCGGCGAAGGTGCCGCCCAGGATCCCCTGGAGCACCAGCGCCACCGTGAACGTGGCCAGCGAGTCCGCCCAGCCCGCGAGCAGGAAGGACAGCGCGAGCCCCAACTGGGCGCGCAGCAGCAGCCGTTTACGGCCGTAGCGGTCCGCGAGCCGCCCCCACAGCGGGGCACCGAGCGCACCGAACACGGTCGGCACGACGTAGAGCACGCCCGCCCAGCGTGCGTCCCGGTCGCCCAGCTCCGGCAGGATCTCGGTGAGATACGGCGGCAGCCCCAGCGCGGCGAACGACGCCACGAAGTAGCAGCCCGCCACCGCGTGCACCTGCCCACGCCCGAACCCCGACCGCGGCATCCGCAGAGCTTGGGCGCTCATGCCGAACCTCCGTCACGCAGCAAGTAGTTGGGTCCCGTCGTGTAGTGCTTGTTGACGTCGGCCGCACCCGAGCGTTCCTTGGACAGCAGGGTCCCGGCGGACACCATCGCCTTCACCGGCAGCTCGGCGGCCTCCAGCACGCGGGCGCGCAGGACGTCGGCCGCGTCGCCGCCGAGCCGGTCGACGGCCTCCGCCAGCCGGTCACGCAGGAGCTCCAGCAGCGCACGGCGGTACCGGGGCAGCCCGAACGCGTACGCGCCGGCACACAGATGCACGGTGATCGTGGCGAAGAGGTCGGCGACCGGCCCGTCGTCCGTACCGAGGATCCGAGCGTCGTCGAACCCCCACGGCCCCGGCAGTACGGCGTCCAGCCGTTCGGTGTTGATGCGCGGCCCGTCGTTGTCCTTGAACAACAGCCGCAGGCTGCCCGGCCGCAGGACCAGCGAGACGTTCTGCTGGTGCGACTCCAAGGCGATGCCATGGCCGAACAGCGTGGTCTGCCAGTCGAACAGCAGGGTGAGGGCCGCGTCCAGCAGGGCCGGCGGGTCGCCGCCGTAGAACCGGTCGGCGAGACCGTCGATCACCGGCCGTCCGTCGGGGGCCGGTGCGAGGAGCGCAGCCATCGGCACCACCACGGCGTCGTCGAGGCCGGACGGGTAGCGGCGGCACAGGACGGCGAGCAGCTCGTGCCCGGCATGCGCGTACGTCGTCTCGTCGGCATGCAGGATCATGTTCCGGAACCGTGGCTCACGGTCGATCACCGCCTCCAGCAACCGCTGCCCCGCCGCACCGTCGACGAGCGTGCCGGGCTTGATGGTCCGCTTGTTGCGCAGCCCCAACGTCGCCGTGGCGAGGGGGAGTTTGAGGTGCACGGTGGGATCGGTGACCGTGGCGACCGTCCTCATGGACAACGTCGGTACGACGTCCAGGTGAGCGCGGTCGGCGAGCACCGTGCCGTCCGGGAGGCCGGCGGCGCGCACGGCGTCGACGGTCAGCGGATGGACCGGCAGCATCACATGCGTGCCCAGGACCTCGGGCAGTCCGAGGCTCGCGGGCGTCGGCCAGAACTCCGGCAGCGCACCCGCCAGGGTGACCGCGTCCCGGGGCATGGCGACCCAGCGCAACGCGAAGCGCGGACGGAACTCCGGGGCATACGACCGGAGTTGCTCCTCGTCCAGCCCCGAGCGGCCCCGTGCCGTCGGGTAGACCGGATGGTCGTGACGGGCGGCGAGGGTGTCGAACACCAGGCTGCTGCCGAGGCCCGTCCCGCGCCAAAGGCCGTCCCCGAGGCCCGCCATGACCTCCGCCCGCGTCACGGCGTGCAACCGCGTCGTGGCCAGCGTCTGCCGGCACTCCTCGGCGAACGCGTCGAAGCCGCCCCGGTCCTCCGGTTCGGCGAGCGCCCGCAGCGCGCCGAGCACGGTGTCGTACGACGTCAGCTCGGCGCCGTCCGACTCGCGCAGCAGGAGCGGCAGCCGGGCGGCGTACACGCACTGGTAGCCGTCCTCGGCCACCGGCAGCAGCAGCGCATCGCCGCCCGGCGTCGCCAGGCGCACCCAGTCGCCGTCCGGCCGGTGCACGAGCGCGCCGCGCGTGCGCAGCCCGGCCACGTCCTCCCGCAGCAGCGCACTGAGCACCCGCGTCAGCAGCTGCGCCTCGCAGGTGTCCGGTACGGTCGGCGCGGTCACGGCTTGATCTCCCAGCGCCGCTCGGCCAGGAATCCGGCCACCACCCGGTCCACGGTCGGCTGGTCGGTGCCGGTGGCCCGCAGGACGCCGAGGTAGTCGCGGTTGGTGCGGTACAGCTCGTGCCGCTCACCCGGCGCGCGCAGCGGACGGTACGTCAGATGTACGCCTTCGACGTCGAGTTCGGTGGCCTCCGGGGCGTCGACGAGGGTGCCCTCGCGGTCGGCGCACGGGTACTCCAGGCGGGCCGCGCCGTCCCGGCGGGCGCCCAGGTCCGCCGGGAGCGGCTCGCCCAGGTGGGTGCGCAGGATGTGCTCGAAGAGCGGGATCTCCAGCAGCCGGGCGAGCAGCAGGTCGCACTGGTCGCCGATGGCGCGGTAGTTGACCTCGACGATCCGCGCCCGTCCCTCGTGCACCACGAACTCGGTGTGACAGGCGCCGAACCCGACGCCCAGCGCGTCCAGTTGCCCCAGAACATGCGCGACGACCGGCTCGGAGTGGGCGGGGACGAAGGTGAGGCGTTCCTCGACGAAGTACGGAGGCGGCGACAGCTCGGTGTGGAAGCCCCCCAGGACATGGCGGACCCGCCCGTCGCCGAGGGTCTCCAGGGTGAACAGATCGCCGGGCAGATACTCCTCGACGACCAGGACGGTGCCGGGGCGGCGCTCCAGGATCGCCTTGGAGTGTGTCACCAGCTCCTCCGGGCCCTGCACGAGGACGACGTCCTCGCTGGCCACGCCCTCGCGCGGCTTGACGACACACGGGTACGGCGTGTCGCCGGGTGCGACCGGTTCGGTCAGCTCGGCAGACCGGACGGCGTCCACGCCGGCCGCGGTCAGGCGGCGGCGCATCTCGGCCTTGTCCTTGCAGCGCAGGGTGGCCCGCCAGTCCTTGCCGGGGAGGCCGAAGTAGGCGGCGGCCAGGGCTGCCTGGGTCTGGAGGTGGTCGCTGTTGGTGAAGACTGCGTCGGGCCCGTGATGGGTCGAGACACGGGTGATCACGGCCCGGAAGTCACGGACGTCGCACTCCAGGATTTCGATGTCCGGGTAGGCGCGGCGGTGGGAGTCGGGCTGGTCGGTGAGGACGGTGACGTCCAGGCCCAGCCGGGCCGCGGCGGGCAGGAAGCCTTCGGTGACGGAGTCGGTGGGGTTGAGAGCGAGCAGGTACAGGCGCATGCCGGATGAACAACTTCCGCTAGCAGATGGGGGGTTGAGGGGCGGCCCGGGCGCCGGTCGGGTACGGCCCGCCCCAAGGGGTCAGCGGCAGTTACTTCGCCGGGAGCTCCACTCCGGTGGCCTTCGCGACGTCCTTGAGCATCTCCTGGGCGGCCTGGACGCCGATGCCGGACATCCAGGTCTCGTCCGGGACCTCGAAGACCTTGCCGTCCTTCACGGCCGGGAGGTCCTTCCACACCGGGTTGGAGACGACTTGCTTCTTCTGCGTCTTGTCCTCGGCGTCGGCGGCAGTGACGAAGATCAGGTCCGCGTCGGCCTGGTCGATCTCCTCCGGGCTGACGTCCTTCATCGTGACCTCGGGGTCGTCGGAGACCTGGGACCTGGGCCGCTGGAAGCCGATGTCGTCCAGGACGACGCCGCTGTAGGAGTTGGACTGGTACAGGCGGGTCGGGCCGGCGATGAAGCGGACCACGGACGCGGTCGGCATGGTGCCGCCGTCCTTCTTCCTGATGGCCTCACCGAGCGCCTTGGCCTGCGTCTCGTACTCCTTGAGCTTGGCCGCGGCCTCCTTATCCAGGCCCAGCGCCTCGGCGTGAACCTTCAGGTTCTCCTTCCAGACACCGCCGGTGGTCTCGGTGAACACGGTCGGGGCGATGGCGCTGAGCTTGTCGTACACCTTCTCGTGCCGGACCTTGGAGGACAGGATCAGGTCGGGCTCGAGGGAGGCGATCTTCTCCAGGTTCGGCTCCAGGAGCGGGCCGACGTCGACGGTGTCCTTCAACTCGCCGTCCAGGTACGTCGGGAAGCCGCCCGATGTCTTGAAGTGCGGGGCGACCGCGCCTACCGGGTCGATGCCGAGCAGGGTGACGTCGTCCAGCTCGCCGGTGTCGAGCACGACGACCCGCTGCGGCTGGGAGGGGATCTTCACGTCGCCCATGACGGTCTTGAGAGTGCGCGGGAAGGCAGAGCTGTCGTTGGCGGCCTTGGCGGTGTCGCTCTCGGTGGCGGAGTCCGAGCTGCCGCAGGCGGCGAGCACGGCTGTGCCGAGCACGACGGCGAGCAGCGCGGCGACGAGCCGGCCGATTCCGCGCAGGGGGTATCGCTTGAGCATGGGGGTCTTTCTGTGAGAGGGGAGTGATCAGGCGGTGGCGGCGGCATGCCGCACCGCGCTGCTCCTGGGGACGACCAGCGGGGTACCGGTCTCCGGGTCGGGGACGACCCGGCAGTCGACGTCGAACACGGACCTGACCAGCTCCGCGTCGAGTACGTCGGCCGGGGCGCCGGCGGCGGCGAGGCGGCCGTCCTTGAGGACCACCATGTGGTCCGCGTAACGGGCGGCCTGTCCGAGGTCGTGCAGCACCATCACGACGGTGCGGCCCGCCTCGGCGTGCAGGGCGGCGACCAGGTCGAGGACGTCGAGCTGGTGCCGCAGATCGAGGAAGGTGGTCGGCTCGTCGAGCAGCAGCAGTTCGGTGTCCTGCGCCAACGCCAGCGCGATCCAGGCGCGTTGGCGCTGACCGCCGGACAGCTGGTCGACGGGCTGGTCGCGCAGGGGAGTGGTGCCGGTGCGCTCCAGGGCCTCGTCCACGGCCTTCTGGTCGGCTGCCGACCAGGGGCTGAGCAGCCGCTGGTGCGGATACCGGCCAAGGCGCACCAGCGCCTCGACGGTGATCGCCTCCGGCGTCACCGGCTGCTGCGGGAGCAGACCCATGCGCAGGGCCAACGCCCGGGCGGACATCCGGTGGATGTCGGCGCCGTCGAGGGTGACCATGCCGGCGGCCGGCGCGAGCAGTCGGCTCAGCCCTCTCAACAGGGTGGACTTTCCACAGGCGTTGGGGCCGACGATCGCCGTGACGGCCCCACCGGGCAGCGTCAGGTCGAGGCCGCCCACCACGAGGCGGTCGCCGTAGCGCAGGTCGAGGCTCTGGGTGGAGAGCTGGTTGAGGGTGGTCATGTGCGGCTCCTGAGGACCGGTGGGGGGTTCTTGGTGTGCGCCGGTCATCCGTGGCTCCTGGGGACGGGCGTGCTCTGGCGCGGCATCAGTGCGAACAGTGCGGTGCGCTGAGCGTGGCGGTGACGGGGCTGCCGGGTCGTGTCTGGTGGAGGCCGGCGACCAGGAGGCGGTCGCCGTTGCGCCCGCCTTGCGGGCAGCCCTGTGCGCCGGTCATACCTGGCATCTGCGGACGGGCGTGCTCTGGCGCAGCATCAGCACCAGCAGCCAGGGCGCGCCGAGTGTGGCGGTGACCGCGCCCACCGGCAGTCCCTCGATCGGCAGGAGGTGCTGCACCATCAGGTCGGAGGCGAGCAGCAGGACCGCCCCGGTGAGCCCGGCCAGCGCCAGGGAGGTAGCGGTCGGCGGGCCGGTGACGAACCGCACGATGTGCGGGACGGCGAGGGCCACGAACGTCACCGGACCGGCGAGCGCGGCGGCCAGTGAGGCCAACGCGACGGCAACGAAGAGGAGTTGGAGGCGAGCACGGGACGTGTCGAGGCCGAGCGAGCCCGCCGAGTCGTCCCCGAGGTCGAGCACGGCCAGCCGCCGGTGCATGACCGGCGCGGCGCCGAGCGCGACCACCATGCCGCCGCCCGCGCCCCACACCTCCGTCCAGGTCCGCCCGTACACCGAACCGGTGGTCCACTGCAGCGCCGACCCGGCGAGGTCGGCAGGGAAGCGCACGATCATCAGGTTCACGGCTGCCGCGAGACCCGCCTGCACGGCGAGCCCGGTCAGCACGAGCCGGGTGACGGCGAGCCCCGAGCCCCAGGCGAACACCCCGAGCAGCAGGGCCGCGAGCAGCCCGCCGCTCAGCGCCCCGACGGGGATCAGCGTCTGTGAGGCACCGGCCGCGATCAGCGCGACCGCGCCCAGCGAGGCCCCGCCGGTCACACCCATGACGTCGGGAGAGGCCAGCGGATTGCGGAACAGCCGTTGCAGCACGCATCCCGCCGCGCCGAGCCCGGCGCCGGCGACGATCGCCGCCACCGAACGGGGCGCCCGGAACTGCTGCACCACCAGCACGTCCCCGGGATCCCCGAGCCCGGCCAGCGCGCGCAGTGCCGTGCCCGCCGGCATCGCCATCTCACCCGTCGTCAGGGACACGGTGAGCAGCACGAACAGCAGGGCCAGAGCACTCACCGCGAACAGCAGGACGCGGCGCCGGTCCTGGGCACGCGACGTGGACTTCGTCCGTACGGTGGACACGACCGCGGCGCTCATCGGGCCACCCTCCGGGCCAGCAGCGCCAGCAAGGGGGCGCCGAGGAACGCGGTCACGATGCCGACCTCCAACTCCGAGGGCCGGATCACCATCCGGCCGAGCACATCCGCCGTGAGCAGCAGCAGTGGACCCGCGATCAGACAGCCGGGGACCAGCAGCCGGTGGTCACCGCCCAGCAGGGGCCGTACGAGATGAGGCGCGGCGAGGCCGATGAAGGCGATCGGACCGGCCACCGCAACCGCGGACCCGGCGAGCAGAACGACCGCGATTCCGCCGGCCAGCCGGATCCGGGCCACCGGCACCCCGAGCGCCTGGGCCGAATCGCCGCCCAGGGCAAGGGCGTTGAGCGCGGGGGAGACGGCGAGCGCGACGACCAGGCCGAGCAGCAGAGTCGGCAGGACCGGCCACAGGACGTCCAGGGAGCGCCCGGAGAGCGACCCCGCCAGCCAGAAACGGGCCTCGTCCAGCGTGCGCTGGTTCATCAGCATCACCGCCGACGTCCAGGACAGCAGCACGAGTTGGAGCACGGTGCCGCCGAGCGCCAGCCGTACGGGGTCGATGTCTCCGGCCCGGCGGGCCAGCGTCTGGGCGAACAGGGCGGCCCCGGCGGCACCCGCGAACGCGAACCACACATACTGCGCGGGGCTGTTGAGCTTCAGTGCGAAGATGGCGACGACGACCGCGAAGCCGGCGCCCGCGTTGATGCCGAGCGTGGTCGGAGAGGCGAGCGGATTGCGGGTGATGCCCTGGGCGACGGCCCCGGCCACCCCGAGCGCGGCGCCGACCACGAGCCCGATGACGGTCCGCGGCAGGCGCAGCCCGGTCACCACCAGGGCCTCGCGTCCGTGAACGTTCCCGAGCAGAGCGTCGGCCACCGTGCCCAAGGGTACGGAGCGGGCCCCGAGGGCGAGGCTGAGCGCGGTGCAGAGCGCCAGAGCGGCGAGGCTGGTGAGGAAGAGCGGTACGTGCCTGAGGGCACGGAAGGGCACACCGATCGGTGCGCCCTGTTGGGTCGCAGTCACAAGCCGTGAGCTTAGGTTAGCCTTTCTTTAGACTTCAACTGCTGTGTGATCACTGTGATGATCGCGATGGATGATCAGCCGTCGTGAGTCGACGATCGGCCGTCGCGAACCACGGAGACCCCACCTGGCACTTTCCACTTGATCACGAGTGTAAGGTAAGCCTTACCTATCTGGCTTTCGCTGAAACTTGCACAGGAGCACCGATGTCCGTGGCCCTGACGACCCCGCCGGCCGGCGCCGTCGCGCATACGCTCCGTGACGCCTATACGCGGCTGGGCGATCTCTGCGACGCGCTGTCCGTGCGGATCGCCGAGCCCGGGGACGATCAGGACCGAGCGCGAGTGTCGGCGGCGGAGCTGGTGAAGGACGAGGCCGTGCTCGACGCCTTCGTCGCCGCGGAGGCCGCCCGAATTCACGATCGCCACGGGACAGTTCCACGCCGTGACGTCGCCGCCTCGCGCGCCCTGCACGACTACGCGTGGTCGGTCTCACTCCTCATGAGCGGCGTCTGGTACCTGGAACGCCGCGTACCGCGAATCCGGCCCGAGGACCTGCGCCTGGACCTCGACTCGGCCGAGTTCACCCTCACGCCGGGAAGCGACCTCGCCTGCCTGGCCGACGATCCGGCAGCCCTGCTGCCGGGCGTTCTGACGGCCCCTCATGAGGAGTCCCTGCGCGCCGAGTTGCGCACCGCTGTCGCCGATCACATGGGGCCGCTCCTGGACGCGATGGGCCCCGTCACGCGCCGCCGCTCACGCGCCCTGTGGGGCATGGTCGCCGACGACCTGGTCTCGGGCGTCTGGTACCTCGGCCGCACGCTCGGCCGTGAGGACGACGCCGTCGAGGCGGCCACCAGGCTGCTGCCCACCGCCATGACCCCGTACCCCGACGGTGCCGGCTTCCGGCACCTGACGACCGGCGACGGACGCCGGCACCCGACGCGTACCCGCACCGGGTGCTGCATGTATTACACGATCCGCCCGGACGAGGCGTGCGGCACCTGCCCCCGCACCTGTGACGCGGAGCGGCTGCGCAGGCTCCAGGCCTGAACTGTCCGGGCACGGTGCCGCGCCGTGCCGCACGGGCGTCGTCACTCGGTACTCGGTACTCGGTTTGACGCCCGGCTGTGGTCAGTCGGCCGTGGTCACTCGGCCGTCGCCAGGAACTGCGTCGCCGCCAGCTCCGCGTAGAGCGGGTCGGCCGCCACGAGTTCGCGATGCGTGCCCACCGCGCGCACCCGGCCCCCGTCCATCACGACGATCCGGTCGGCCATCGTCACCGTCGAGAGGCGATGCGCGACGACCAGCACCGTGGTCGTACGGGCCACATCGGCGACCGTGTCGCGCAACGCGGCCTCGTTCACCGCGTCCAACTGCGAGGTGGCCTCGTCCAGGAGCAGCAGGCGGGGGCGGCGCAGCAGGGCACGGGCGATGGCGACACGCTGGCGTTCGCCGCCGGACAGCTTGGTGCCCCGGTGACCGACGAGCGTGTCGGCGCCGCCGGGCAGCCGCGCGACCAGGCCGTCGAGGCGGGTCGTCTTCAGCACGCGTGTGACGGCGTTGTCGTCGGCGTCGGGATTGCCCAGCAGCAGGTTGTCCCGCAGCGAACCCGACAGCACCGGGGCGTCCTGCTCCACATAGCCGATCGCCGACCGGAGTTGGGCCAGTTCCCAGTCCGCCAGGTCCCGCCCGTCGAGCGTGATGGTCCCGGCCTCGGGGTCGTAGAACCGCTCTATGAGGGAGAAGACGGTGGTCTTGCCCGCGCCGGACGGTCCGACGAAGGCGGTCATGCCCTGCGCCGGCACGGCGAACGTCACCCCGTGGTGGACGTACGGCAGATCGTCGGCGTAACGGAAGCGGACGTCCTCGAAGGCGAGCGCGGCGGGTTGGGCACCTGCGGCGGGCAACGGGGCGGGCGCGGCGGCCGGTTCGGCGGGCAGTTGCAGCGCTTCCTGGATCCTGGCGAGCGCCGCCGCGCCGGTCTGGTACTGCGTGATCGCGCCGACGACCTGCTGGATCGGCGACATCAGATAGAAGACGTACAGCAGGAACGCCACCAGCGTGCCCACGTCGATCGCCCCGGTCGCCACGCGCGCCCCGCCCACCGCGAGCACCGTGATGAACGCTATCTGCATCGCAAGTCCGGCCGTGTTGCCCGCCGCCGCCGACCACTTGGCGGCCCGCACGCTCTGCCGCCACGACTCCTCGGCTGCCTCGTGTAGCGTCCGCTCCTCCCGGTGCTCGGCGCCGGACGCCTTCACCGTGCGCAGCGCGCCGAGGATCCGCTCCAGCGAGGCCCCCATCACCCCGACGGCGTCCTGCGCCTGCCGGCTGGCCCGGTTGATGCGCGGCACGATCACGCCGAGGATCGTGCCCGCGCCGAGGATCACAGCGAGGGTGACCAGCAGCAGCACTGGTTCCACCACACCCATCATCGCCACCGTCGCCACGAGGGTGAGCCCTCCGGTGCCGAGACCCACGAGCGAGTCGGTCGTGACCTCCCGCAGCAGCGTCGTGTCCGAGGTGATGCGGGCCATCAGGTCGCCCGGCTCACTGCGGTCCACGGCGGTGATGCGCAGCCTCAGCAGATACGACGACAGGGTGCGCCGCGCACCCAGCACCACCGACTCGGCGGTGCGCTGCAGCACATACGAACCGAGCGCGCCCACCGCCGCGTTGGCCACCACCAGCCCGGACATGACCACCAACGCCCCGGTGATGGCCCGGTCGTGGGACAGATCGTCGATCAACCCCTTTGCCACCAGCGGCAGGAGCAGCCCCGTGGCCCCGGTGACCAGCGAGAGCACGGCACCCACGAGCAGGGTCCACCGGTGCGGGCGCACATAGCCCAGGAGCAGCCGCCAGGTGGGCGGCGTGGATTCGGTCGCTGCGATGCTCACGGGGCTCCTTGGGAGTCGTACGGAGCCTTCAGGCTACGTCGACGCCCTCCCGCGGAGCCTGCCAGTTTTGTGCCACCGCGAGGGCCGGGGCGGTCGGGCAGGCTGCCGTTCAGGACGTCCCAGACGTCTGGCGGTCGCTGCCTCGGTTCCGACCGGCGCGGGGTGGTGTCAAGAGGAAGGGCAGGCGTGGGCGCCCAGGCCAACCGCCTCCAAGACCTGGCGGCGGCTGCGCGCAACGGCAGGCCTCGACCTGGCCGTGCGCTACGCGGCCACCGTCCGGCCCTTCGACGGGCTCGGCCTGCGAACGGCAGCCCGGGCGGTCCCGGACTTCCTCAGGTGACCGGCACCCGACCGGGCCGCTCCCGATCGGCGAGGGCCGTTCGAGGCCGGCGGAGGGCGACCACCTGGCCGGATGACGTCTGTCGCACCCCCTTACCGATCAGTCACAACTAGGGTCGGCAGTGGACGAAGACCCGCCGAGGGAAGGGTGGAGCACCATGGCGCAGGAAGTCCGCGGCGTGATCGCACCGGGCAAGGACGAGGCCGTGCGCGTGGAGACGATCGTCGTGCCGGACCCGGGGCCGGGAGAAGCCGTCGTACAGGTCCAGGCCTGCGGCGTCTGTCACACCGACCTGCACTACAAACAGGGCGGCATCAGCGACGACTTCCCCTTCCTGCTGGGCCACGAGGCGGCCGGCGTGGTGGAGTCGGTCGGCGAGGGCGTCACGGACGTCGCGCCCGGCGACTTCGTCGTCCTCAACTGGCGTGCGGTGTGCGGACAGTGCCGGGCCTGTCTGCGCGGCCGGCCCTGGTACTGCTTCGCCACCCACAACGCGACTCAGAAGATGACCCTCGCTTCGGACGGCCGGGAACTCTCCCCGGCGCTCGGCATCGGAGCCTTCGCCGAGAAGACCCTGGTCGCCTCGGGGCAGTGCACCAAGGTCGACCCGGCGGTCACCCCGCAGGTGGCCGGTCTGCTGGGCTGCGGTGTGATGGCCGGCATCGGCGCCGCGATCAACACCGGCAGCGTCGGCCGGGGCGACACCGTCGCCGTGATCGGCTGCGGCGGCGTCGGGGACGCCGCGATCGCCGGGTCGAACCTGGCGGGCGCGGCGAAGATCATCGCCGTGGACATCGACGACCGCAAGCTCGACAAGGCCCGCACGATGGGCGCCACCCACACCGTCAACTCGCGCGAGACCGACCCGGTGGACGCGATCCGTGAGCTGACCGGCGGGTTCGGCGCGGATGTCGTCATCGAGGCGGTCGGCCGCCCGGAGACCTACAAGCAGGCCTTCTACGCCCGCGACCTCGCCGGCACGGTCGTCCTCGTCGGCGTGCCCACCCCGGAGATGAAACTGGAACTGCCCCTGCTCGACGTCTTCGGACGCGGCGGCGCCCTGAAGTCGTCCTGGTACGGCGACTGCCTGCCGAGCCGGGACTTCCCGATGCTGATCGACCTGCACCTCCAGGGCCGCCTCGACCTGGACGCGTTCGTCACCGAGACCATCCAACTCGACGAGGTGGAGAAGGCGTTCGAGCGGATGCACCACGGCGACGTCCTGCGCTCGGTGGTGATGCTCTGATGACCGCCCGCATCGAACGCCTCGTCACCTCCGGCCAGTTCAAGCTCGACGGCGGTGCCTGGGACGTCGACAACAACGTGTGGCTCGTCGGCGACGACCACGAGGTGATCGTCATCGACGCCGCCCACGACGCAGACGCCATCGTCAAGGCCGTCGGCGACCGGCGCCTGACCGCGATCGTGTGCACCCACGCCCACAACGACCACATCGACGCCGCGCCCGCCCTCGCCGACCGCACCGGCGCCACGATCTGGCTCCACCCCGACGACCTGTCCCTGTGGAAGCAGACCCACCCGGACCGCGACCCCGACGCCCACCTCGTGGACGGGCAGATCATCGAGGGCCCGGGCGTCGACCTGACGGTCCTGCACACCCCGGGGCACGCGCCGGGCGCGGTGTGTCTGTACGACGCCGGACTGGGCGTCGTCTTCACCGGCGACACCCTCTTCCAGGGCGGCCCCGGCGCCACCGGCCGCTCCTACTCCCACTTCCCGACGATCATCGACTCGATCCGCACCCGCCTGCTCGCCCTCCCACCCGAGACCAAGGTCCTCACCGGCCACGGCGACGGGACCACCATCGGCGCGGAGGCACCCCAGCTTCAGGAGTGGATCGACCGGGGCCACTGAGGCCGCGACCGCTTGAGGCACCTCGACGCGCGCGCCTGCGCCCGGCCGGGTGACCCCACGGCAAGACCGGAGCAGGACCAGCAAAAGACGACAGAAGATGTCCGGCTTACCCGGCACCCTCGAAGACGCCATCGCTCGCAGAGGGTCGGGCGCACAGGGTCGGGAGGCCGGACATGTCACAGCCGTTGAAGGACAAGGTCGCACTCGTCGCGGGCGCGACACGGGGCGCCGGGCGCGGCATCGCCGTGGAGCTCGGGGCGGCCGGCGCCACCGTCTACGTGACCGGACGCAGCACACGTGCCCGGCGCTCCGAGTACAACCGCCCCGAAGCGATCGAGGACACCGCCGACCTCGTCACCGAAGCGGGCGGGCACGGTGTCGCCGTACCCACCGATCACCTCGACCCCGCCCAGGTCCGCGTCCTCGTCGACCGCATCGCGGACGAACAGGGCCGCCTCGACGTCCTCGTCAACGACGTCTGGGGCGGCGAGAAACTCTTCGCCTGGGACAGCCCCGTCTGGGAGCACGACCTGGACAAGGGCCTCAGGCTGCTGCGGCTCGGGGTCGAGACGCACGCGATCACCAGCCACCACGCCCTGCCCCTGCTCCTGCGCCACCCCGGCGGACTCGTCGTCGAAATGACCGACGGCACGGCCGAGTACAACGGCGCCAACTACCGGAACTCCTTCTTCTACGACCTCGCCAAGACATCGGTCCTGCGCATGGCGTTCTCCCTCGGCCATGAACTCGGACCGCGCGGCGCCACCGCCGTCGCGCTGACCCCGGGCTGGCTGCGCTCGGAGATGATGCTCGACGCGTTCGAGGTGCGCGAGGACAACTGGCGCGACGCCCTGGAACGCGTCCCGCACTTCGCCATCTCCGAGACCCCGCGCTACGTGGGGCGCGCCGTCGCCGCCCTCGCCGCCGACCCCGACGTGGCCCGCTGGAACGGAGAGTCCCTCTCCAGCGGGCAGCTCGCGCCGGTCTACGGCTTCACGGACCTCGACGGCAGCCGGCCCGACGCGTGGCGGTACCTCGTGGAGGTCCAGGACGCGGGCAAACCGGCGGACACGACCGGCTACCGCTGAGGCGGCACCGGGTTCATGACCGGGAGCGGCCAGCGCGCCGGGTGGCCCGGCGGCAGGCCCAGGTCGTCGCGTACGGCCGTGTAGTAGCCCTCGCGGCCGGCCCGTTGCCGCTCCAGCAGCGCCTGCCAGGCCGCACGGTCGTCCCGGCCCTCCCGTACGAACCGTTCCATCTCCATCGCCGCCACGACCCAGACCCGCGCCTTCTCCACCACCTCGCGGCTGCCCAGCATGAGCAGCGCCTCACCCGAGGGGTCCCGGCGGATGCTCGCCTCGGCCAGCAGCGGCTGGGCCTCTTCGAGGCTCAGGGGATCCGGGTACGGATCGACGCCCGCCCGGGCGGCGACCCGGTAGGTCACCGTGACCGTCTTCTTCACCGACTGCGCGTAGTCGGCGTACACCGTGAGCCGCCGCTCCTCCCAACGCGCCGCCTGCTCCCGCCGGAACCTCATCCGGTCGCCCCGCACGACCGCCATGTACGACCCGAGCGCGCCGATCACGACGCCTATGAGCGCGGGGAGTTGCTGAATGAACACGGACATGGACGCACGCTATCTGCCCGGATGATCCTTCCGGCACTACGGTTCGGTCCATGACGGACACAACGCGCTTCGCAGGTCACAGAGTCCTGGTCACCGGTGCGGCCCGCGGCATCGGCGCGGCGACCGCCCGCCGGTTCGCCGAGGAGGGGGCCCGCGTGCTCGTCACGGACGTGGACGGGCCCGAGGCCGAGCGGACCGCGGCGAAACTGCGGGGGCGGGGACTCGCGGTGCAGGCGTCGGCATGCGATGTCGCCGACCTCGCGTCCGTCGAGGCGGCCGTCGCCCACGCCGTCGACGCCTTCGGCTCGCTCGACGTCCTGGTCAACAGCGCGGCCTCCTGCTCGCCCGACACCGCGCTCTTCGAGGACGGTCCGGACGAGGCGTGGGCCCGCGACCTCGACGTCACCCTGACCGGCACCTACCGCTGCTGCCGTGCCGCGCTCCCGCAGCTGGCCGCCACCGGCCGCGGAGCCGTCGTGAACATCGGCTCCGTCAACGGCCTGCAGGACTTCGGCAACCACGCCTACAGCGCCGCCAAGGCCGGCCTCGGCTCCCTCACCCGCACCCTCGCCGGGCACGCCGCCGCGCGCGGAGTCCGCGTCAACCTGGTGACGCCGGGCACGGTGCGGACCTCGGCGTGGGAGGGGCGGGAGGCGGAACTCGACGCGATCCGCCCGCTGTACCCGCTGGGCCGGGTCGGCGAGCCCGAGGACATCGCCGCCGCGGTCGCCTTCCTCGCGTCCCGCGACGCCGCCTGGATCACCGGCGCCACCCTCACCGTCGACGGCGGCCTCACCGCGGTCAACACCGGTTTCCGGGCAGCGGTGCGGCGCCCGGACGACGCCTGAAACTCCCCGCTCACCGAGTGAGCCAGACCACATAGGTCACAGTCAGGCCCGGCGAAGTTTCACCGTTCGGTCACAGCCCGGCGCGCGCCACAACCGAAGCCCCCGTACAGCGGTCTACCTGGCAGAAGTCCACAGGAACACCCAAGGGAGAGGCCCGGCCATGGGGGACAGACGCAGACGGCGTGCCGTCGCACTCGGCATCACCACAGGACTCGTCGCACCGCTCGCGCTGACGATCGCCGCCGCACCGGCGCAGGCGGCTCCGAGCTGCACGACGCAGGCCGGCCCGTATCAGAAGAAGGTGGAGAAGTTCCTCGGCCGGCCGGTCGACGGCAAGCAGTCCAGCGCCGACTGCAAGGCCATCCAGGCCTTCCAGACCAAGCACGGCATCACCCCGAACGCCGGCTACGCGGGGCCCGTCACATGGGGCGTGATGGACCTCATGAACAAGCAGAAGGCCGTAGGCACGAACCCCAACAAGGACGGCAAGTGCCCCGTCAACAAGGGCCGCATCGCCTGCGTGAACCTCTCGCTCCAGCTGAGCTGGATCCAGGACGGGAAGAGGCTGGTGTACGGCCCGGTGCCGGTCCGTACCGGACGTAACGGCTACGAGACGCGCACCGGTCTGAAGAAGATCTACTGGCGCAACATCGACCACGTCTCGACCATCTACGACGTGCCGATGCCGTACGCCCAGTTCTTCGACGGCGGCCAGGCCTTCCACTCGGTCGGCGTCAGCATGTGGAACCCGCCCGGCTCGCACGGCTGCGTCAACATGACCAAGACCGACGCGAAGAAGTACTGGTCGCTGCTGAAGAACGGCGACGACGTCTATGTGTACGGCCGCAAGCCGGGCACCTGACAGACGGCAGGCACCCGGCTCGCGAGCGAACGGGGAGAAACGTCACGCCTCCGGCGCGTCCCCGAAGTCCGGGATCTCCAGCCTGGCCCCGCCCTGCCGCGCCGACTCGTGCGCGACGATGCCCGGCAGGGTGTAGCGGGCGGCCACCCACGCGTTCACGGACGGCAGTGTGCGGGTGTTGACCGCGGTCACGAAGTCGTCCACCAGGAAGTGGTGGCTGCCCTCGTGGCCGTTGTGCAGGTTGTCGAAGGCCCGCGGCAGCCGGGCGCGGTCGTGCACGGGCGCCGACCCCGAGGTGAAGGCCGCCCGCAGCTCCGGCGCGATGTGCTGGAGCGACGGGTCGTCGGGGGACATGGTGGGCTTGGGCTCCAGCAGCTCACTGATGTCCTTGACACCCTTTTTGTCCTGCCAGAAGGCCACAGTGGCGAGCTGCTCCATGCTCGCCTCGGTGCCGAAGAACCGGAACCGCGACTCCCGTATGTGTGACGGGTAGCCGACCCTCCGGAACTCGTTCGTACGGAACGAGCCACCGCCCGCGACCTCGAACAGCGCGGTCGCGTTGGACACGTCGTTGCCGAACTGGCTGACGCTCTTGTCGAAGACCCCGTCGCCCCGGTCGTCCACGACCCCGATCGCCGACACGCTCACCGCGTGCGTCCGCCACGCCCCGAGCACCCCGCCCACCGCGTGCGTCGGGTACAGCAGCGGGGGATAGCTGGCGGTCGCCTTCCAGTTCTCGCCGCCGCTGTACTGGTACGCCTCGTAGAACCCGAGGTCCATGTCGTGGACGTAGTCGCCCTCGGCGTAGAAGAGCCGCCCGAAGGCGCCCTCGGCGATCTGGTTGCGGGCGTGCACGGTCGCCGGGTTGTACTCGCTGGTCTCGCCCATCATGTACGTCAGGCCGGTCGCCTTGACCGCGTCGATGATCGCCGCGATCTCCTCTTTGGTGATCGCCATCGGAACCGCGGAGTAGACGTGCTTGCCGGCGTTCAGGCCCTGCAGCACCAGCGGGCCGTGGGTCCAGCGCTGGGTGAAGATGGCGACCGCGTCGACGGCCGCCGATTCCAGCATCGCCTCGTACGAGGGGAAGGTGCCGGCCAGTCCCTGTGCGTCGGCGAGCTGCTCGGCCCGCTCGGGCAGCAGATCGGTGACGTACACGTCGCTGACACCGGGGTGGGCCTGGAACAGCGTGGCGAACTGGCCGGAGAACTGGCCGGCGCCGACGATGCCGAGGGAGAACGTCATGGAGTGTGTGCCTTTCACTGGCCGAGGATGAGGTTGATCTGGTCGTTGGTCCTGGTCAGGCCGCTCGCCGGGGCGTCGTTGGCGTAGACGTCCTGCATCGCGGGGCGCATCAGGGAGTACACGTCCGCCGCGTAGTCGGTGATCGGGAAGGAGAACGTGGTGGAGTTCTTCCTGTCGGTGACCGGTTCGGTGAAGGCGGAGACGTCGATGCCCTTCTTCCTGTACGCGGCCACGGCCGCCTCGGTGCCGTCAGGGGTCGCCGGGAAGACGATGCCGTAGCCGCCGACGGCCTTCTGGCACTCGTTCGAGGTGAGATACCGCACCCACTTCTTCGCGCCCTCCTTGTTGCGGGCGTTCTTGGTGATCGAGTCGGCGAGGCCGTTCATCATGGTGGCCCGCTTGCCGGTCGGGCCGGTCGGCGTGGGTGCGGTGCCGACATCGAGACCCTTGGTGCCGTAGTAGGTGGAGATCATCCAGGCGCCGTCGAAGGCGGTCGCCGCCTTGCCGGAGGCGACCTGGGCGTTGGCCGGGTTGGCGCCGTCGGTGTAGTCGGTGAAGGGCGCGAGGTAGCCCTTCTTCGCCAGTCCGAAGTACCAGTCGACCACCGACTGGAAGGTCCTGCTGTCGTACTGGTACCTGGTGCCCCAGCGGGCCTGGTCGGTGTAGTGCCAGCCCGCCGAGGCGACGAACGGGCTCCACGTGGTCTGGCCGTCCGCGTCCCCCGCGCCGCCGGTCGCCATCCCGTACACCTTGACGTTGTTCTTGTCGAAGCCCTTCTCGTCGCCGCGCCTGCCGTTCTTGTCGACGGTCAGATGCGCGATGGTCTTCTCGAAGGTGCCGCCGTCCTTCGGGTTCCAGGACAGGCCGTCGAGCCCGTCGGCGCTGAGTCCGGCCTCCTCGACCATCTTCTTGTTGTAGAAGAGGGCGACGGTGTCCCAGTCCTTGGGCGCGCCGTAGCGATGGCCGTCCTGGCCCTTCCAGTTGGCGGCCAGCCCCGCCTGGTAGGCGGAGTCGTCGATACCCAGGTCGTCCAGCGGTTCGAGCACGTTCAGGTCGGCGAACTGCCCGAACTTCTGGATGTGGTCGGTGAACACGTCCGGCTCGGTGCCCGCGATGAAGCTCGCGGTGAGCTTGGTCCAGTAGTCGGCCCAGCCCATCTGCGTGATCTTCACCTTCAGGCCCGGATTCTGCCTCTCGAACCCCTTCGCACAGGCCTGGTACGCGGGCAGCTGATTGGCGTCCCACAGCCAGTACGTCACCGTGTTCCCGCCCGACCCGGCCGCGCCGCCCTGCGCGCAGCCGGTGGCCAGGGACAGCACCATCGCCCCGGTCAGGGCCAGGATCGTACGCATCCGAACTCGCATCCCAGTCCCCTTACTTGACGCCGGTGAAGCTGATGGAGCTGACGATGCGCCGTGCGAAGCAGCCGAACAGCACGAGCATCGGGAGGGCGGCGATCAGCGTGGCCGCCATCAGGCCGGACCAGTCGTAGCCCGTCTGCGGGGTCTGTGCCCGGAAGATGGCCAGCGCGACGGTGAGCACGCGCGAGCTGTCGCTGTAGGACACCATCAACGGCCAGAAGTAGTCGTTCCAGGCGGTGATGTACGTCAGCAGGCCCAGCGTGAGGATCGGTGTGGCCGCCATCGGCAGCATCACCCGGAAGAAGATCCGGATCTTCCCGGCCCCGTCCAGCAGGGCGGCCTCCTCCACCTCCCGCGGCACATTCATGAAGAACTGCCGCAGGAAGAACACCGCGAACGGCGTCATGAACATCGTCGGCAGGGCCACCCCCAACAGGTTGTCGACCAGGCCGAGTTGCTTGATCAGCACGAAGTTGGGGAGCAGCGTGAAGATCGCCGGCACCATCAGCCCGGCCAGGAACAGTCCGAACACCTTCTCCCGCCCGCGCCAGCGCAGCCGGGCGAAGGCGTACGCCGCCATGGCGGAGAAGAAGATCTGGCAGACGGTGATCAGAGTCGAGACGATCACCGAATTGAGCAGATAGCGCCAGAACTTGAGCCCGCCGCCCGAACCGCCCTGGGCGATCGCTTCCTCGGCCGACTGCAGACCGAGCGCCCGCTCGAAGCCTCCGGTCGTCGGATCCACGGGCAGCAGATCGCCGGGGTGGGCGGCGAGCGCGGTGTTCGAGGACAGCGCGGTGCGCAGGATCCAGTAGAACGGCAACAGCGTGATGAGCACGACGGCGGCCATCACCGCCCAGGCCACGGCCCGTCCGAAGGAGGGCCTGCGCCTGACGCGCCGTACGGTCGTGGTGTCTGCCACGGCAGCCATGTCGGTGTCTCCCTTCCCTCAGCCGAGGTCGCTCTGGCCGGCCCGGGTGAGCCGGTACTGCAGGACGGTGATCGCGCTCAGCACGACCAGCAGGGCCACCGACATCGCCGAGGCGTACCCGAACTGGAAGCGCCCGAAGGCGGCGCCGTAGATGTAGTACTGCAGGACGTTCGTGGCGTTCGCCGGTCCGCCCGCGGTCGTCACGGCGACCGTGTCGAACACCTGGAACGAACCGATCACCGTCATGATCAGAACGACCGCCAGGACCGGTCGCAGCAGCGGCATCGTGATCCGCCAGAACATGCGCCACTCGCTCGCGCCGTCGACCTTCGCGGCCTCGTACATGTCGTTGGGGATCGCCATCAGACCGGCGAACAGCAGCAGCGCGGTGTACCCGACATGCCGCCACACATTGATCAGGGCGATCGTCGGTATCGCCCAGGTCTCGTCCGCGAGGAACGGGATGCGGTCGGCGCCGATCCCCGCGATGATCTCGTTGCCGATGCCGAGCTGGGTGTCCAGCATCCACAGCCAGACGATGCCCGCGACGACGTTCGACATCAGATACGGCGTGAGCACGATCCCCCGTAGCACCGCCGACTGGGTCAGCCGCTGCAGCAGTACGGCGATGGCGAGCGCCGAGACCGTCTGGACGCCGATGTTGATGACCACGTACTCGACGGTGACGCCGAGCGATTCCCAGAAGATCGGGTCGTGGACCATCCGCACGTAGTTGTCCAGGCCGACCCACTCCGCCGGCGTGAGCAGGTTGAAGCGGGTGAAGCTCAGGTAGATGCCCCGCAGCGTCGGCCAGAGCAGGAAGGCCAGGAAGCCCAGCATCGCCGGCGCGATGAACACCGCGGCGAGCCGCCCGTCTCCCTCGTTCTCGCGGGAGCGCGCCCGCCGCGTCCTCGACTTGGTCCCCGCTCCCTCGGCGCCCCCCAGCGGCAGGCGCGAAGGAGGGCTGCTGGAGGCGATGGTCATCAGGAGACTCCCTCGTCTGCGGCTCGTCCTCGGCGCCACTTACTTTCGTTGCGGAAGAATCCAGCCGTCAAGAGGTGCGCAAACATCTTCTTCAAGCCAGCAGGACCGCTCTAGACTGGTCTCGTTGGTTTCGCATAGAAAAAAATCAGAGAGCAAAACCAGAGAAAGATCATGTGGGAGCCTGACGACCATGACCCCAGTAGCCGACAGCTGGCCCCCTCTCAGTCCCGGTGAACGCTCGGTGGCGATCGAGGTGCTCGTCGGCGGGCCCCTGTCGCGTACCGAGCTCGCGCGGCGGCTCGACCTGTCCGCGGGCAGCCTCACCCGGCTCACCAAACCGCTGATCGAGTCGGGCCTCCTCGTCGAGGTGCCCGAAGCGGGCGCTCCGGCGGAGGTGCGCCAGGGGCGCCCGTCCCAGCCGCTGGACGTCGTCGCCGACTCCCTCTCCTTCCTCGGCTTCAAGATCACCGACGACATGGTCTACGGCGTCCTGACCACCCTCAGGAGCGAGATCGTCGCCCGCTACGACCGCCCCCTGGTCACCCGTGAACCCGCCGCGGTCGTCGACCTGCTGGGGGAGATGACCGACGCGCTCGCCGGCGACCACCCGCGGCTGGCCGGGATCGGCATCGGCGTGGGCGGCTTCGTCGAGGACCGGGCCGTGGTCGGGGAGTCTCCGTTCCTGGACTGGCGTGAGGTGCCGCTCGCCGAACTGGTCGAGGAACGCACGGGGCTGCCGGTCGTCGTGGAGAACGACGTGGCCGCCCTGGTCGAGGCGGAGACCTGGTTCGGCGCCGGCCGCGGCCTCGACCGCTTCGTCGTCCTCACCATCGGTGCCGGTATCGGCTACGGACTGGTCCTCGGCGGCAAGCGGGTGCCCTACGCCGAGGAGGACCGCGGCTTCGGCCGCCACTGGATCGTGAACCCGAACGGCCCGCTGACCCCCGAAGGGGCGCGTGGCAGCGCCGTCTCCCTGCTGACCATCCCCAGCATCCGCTACCAGGTCCAGGCCGCCACCGGCCGCGACCGCACGTACGAGGAGATCCTGGAGAGTGCCGCGGCGGGCGAGCCGATGCCCGCCCGGGTCGTCGAGGAGGCGGCCCGCGCCCTGGGCACCCTGGTCGCCCAGATCGCCAACTTCGTGCTGCCGCAGAAGATCCTTCTCGCGGGAGAAGGGGTGGGCCTGATGGACGTCGCCGGCAAGACTGTGACGGAGACCATCCGTGCCCAGCGGCATCCGCTGGCCGCGTCGATCGACCTCGAGACCAAGGTGTCCGATTTTCACGACTGGGCCCGTGGTGCCGCCGTTCTGGCGATCCAGGTGCTGGTGCTGGGAGCGACGGACGCCTGAACTCCGCGATCTGCGGGGACAGATGGACGTGATCAGCAACACTGTCCGGTATGTCCGTATTGCGCAGTCTTACTCACATGGCCTTCACCTGCAGCGCCGTATGCTTCACAGCATGTCCACCACTGTTGAAATCGCCTCCGATCGATCGGCTGACGAGGTCAACGAGGAGATCCGGGCGCTGTGGCGCCGGTCGGGCGGGACACTGAGCGTCGAGCAGCGCGAGGAATACCAGCGCCTCGTCCTGGAGTGGGCCGCCGCGGCCCTGCAGCCGGCAAAGGCGGCCTGACCGCTCGCCCCGGCGCAGGCCCGAGCATCCTCCTCGGCCCCTCTCGCCGCGCACCGCAACGCCCCACACGGGCACCCCTGATCCAATGGGTGCCCTCCTCGCACTGACCTCGGCCGTCCGCTACGGCATCGTCGGCTTCGCCGGCGCCATGCCCCGCCGCGGGGGCGGCACCCTCATCCCCTACCTGCTCACCGACCAGCGGCAGTTGTCGGCCATCGCCGTGGTCCTCGCCTCGCGCTATCCGGCGTTGCCCGTCGTCCTCGGGTTCGTGCTCCAGCGCGAACCCCTCACCGCACGGTGGGTGATCCGGCTGACCGGCGCAGCGGCAACCCCTCTGCTCACCCTCGGGTGACGGACACTCACCCCCAGGTCGCCGAGTAGTACCGCCGGTACGCCTTGCGGTCCTGCTCGGCGCGGATGAAACGGGTCGCCGCCAGGGCGACCAGGCTGCCCGCGATGACCAGCAGACCGGGACCGACGTTCTTCGGGTCCGCGAGCCGGGACAGCAGCGTCACGGCGGCCTCGCCCGTCACCGGCGCCGAGGAACCGGGCGACGCGTCACCGGGCGCGCCCGCGTCCTGCGACGGGGCCGGCGCGGCGCCCTGACCGGAGCCGTTCTGCCCCGCCACGATCAGCTTCATGTCCAGCGCGGCCAGCGCCTTGGTGACGGGCTGGAAGAACGTCGTACCGCCCGCGTTGCAGTCGCCGCTGCCCCCCGACGTCACACCCAGCGCGACCCCCTCGGAGAACATCGGACCGCCGCTGTCCCCCGGTTCGGCGCACACGTTCGTCTCGATCAGGCCCGTGACCGTGCCCTCGGGATAGTTGACCGTGGCGTTGAGCGCCGTCACCTCGCCGTCACGCAGCCCGCTCGTGCTGCCACTGCGGAACACCTTCTGTCCGACGGCCGGATCGGCCGCGCCGGTGATCCGCACGCCCTTGCCCTCGCCGATGGACACGACGTCGGCCCCCGCCCCGGCGTCCCCGCTCGCGTACTGGACCAGGGAGAAGTCGCCGCCGGGAAAGCTCTGCTGGATCGTCTGCCCGATCTGCTGCCGGCCCCGGTTGTCGGCGAACCACACCGAACCGTTCGGCCCGCAGTGCCCGGCGGTCAGGATGAAGTCGCGCTGTCCGTCGGTCACGTTGAAGCCGGCCGAACAGCGCCCGGCCGTCGACAGCAGCGGCAGCGCCCCGTTGATGCGCGTCGTGAACGTGCCCTCGGTGCGCTCCATGCGGACGAAGCCGCCCATGTCCGCCGCGAGGTTCGTCATCCGGGACCAGTCCGAAGCGGAGACGGTGCTGTCGCCCCGTACGACCACCTCGTTGGAGCGGTAGTCCATGACCCACGCCGTACCGGCCACCCGGGGCGCCGAACGCAGCGTCGACGTCGCCGACTTCATCTCGTCCATGCTGTGGTCGACCATCTTCGCCTGGGCGCCGGCCCTGCGCACCTCGGCGGCGGCGCCCTCGTCGGTGACGGCGACGACCGCCTTCCCGTCGGCCCCGATCCAGCTGCCCGCCGTACGGGACGTGCCCAGCCGTGAGACCAGCTCGCTGCCGGAGTCGCCGGCCGAGGCGGCGTAGGTGCGCGGGACGGCCGAGGCGTCCGGAGTTTCGCTCGCGACGGCGCGTGTGACCATCGTTCCTCCGAGGAGGAGTCCGCCGACCGCCGCCAGCCGTGTCACTCGCCGGACGAGACGTCGTCGTGCGTGCCTCATGCATGGCTCCCGAACCAGTACAGCGCGGCGTCAACGCCGCGGGGCCCTCCCGTGGTTGAGCACCCTCACTCCATACGTGGCCCGGTACGCGCGCGTTCACCGCACGGGCAATTCACCGCGCGTCACCGGCCACTGCGCGTCCTCACCGTTCCCGGACACCGGCACATCCCCCTATCTTGTGCCTCATGACCAGGATTGCGCACGAAATGTCCGGTGAACCGAATCCGCTCAGCGCACTGCCCCTCGACCGCCTTCGATCGCGTACGAGCATGAAGTGGCGCGCCTACCCCGAGGACGTGCTGCCCCTGTGGGTGGCCGAGATGGACGTGCCGCTGGCCGAACCCATCGTGCGCGCGCTCACCGACGCCCTCGAACTCGGCGACACCGGATACCCGGCGGGCACCGGCTACGCCGAGGCGCTCGCCGGTTTCGCGGAGAAGCGGTGGGGCTGGGAGGTCGCCGTGGAGCGAACGGCGATCGTGCCCGACGTCATGCTCGGCGTTGTCGAAATGCTCAAACTGGTCACCGGACCGGGCGATCCGATCGTCGTGAACTCACCCGTGTATCCGCCGTTCTACATGTTCGTCGAGCACATGGACCGCGAGGTGGTCGAGGCCCCGCTCGGCGCCGACCTGCGCATCGACCTCGACACTCTCGACGAGACGTTCCGGCGGGCGACCACGGGCGGCCGACGCGCCGCCTTCCTGCTGTGCAGCCCCCACAACCCGACCGGCACCGTGCACACCGCCGACGAACTGGCCGCCGTGGCCGCACTCGCCGACCGCCACGGCGTCCGCGTCGTCGCCGACGAGATCCACGCACCGGTCACCGCGGGCGGCGTCGACTTCGTGCCGTATCTGCGCGTCCCCGGAGCCGAGAACGGGCTGTCGCTGATGTCGGCGTCGAAGGCGTGGAACCTGGCCGGCCTCAAGGCGGCCCTGGCCATCGCCGGACCCGCGGCCGCCGCCGACCTGGACCGGATGCCGGAAGAGGTCAGCCACGGTCCCAGCCACCTCGGCATCATCGCCCACAGCGCCGCCCTGCGTGACGGCACCGCCTGGCTCGACGCCCTGCTGACGGGCCTCGACGACAACCGGCGCCTGCTCGCGGACCTCCTGGCCGAACACCTCCCGGCGATCACCCACCGCCCGGGCGATGCGACCTACCTCGCCTGGCTCGACTGCCGTGCCCTGGGCCTCGGCGACGACCCGGCGGACGTCTTCCTGCGGCGCGGCCGGGTCGCGCTCAACTCCGGCATCCCCTTCGGTACCGGCGGCGCGGGTCACGCACGGCTGAACCTGGCCACATCACCCGAGCTGATCACGGAGGGCGTACGTCGCATGGCGGCGGCCCTCGACTGAGCCGTACGACTGAGCCGCACGACAGGGGCGCCCCGCGGGGCGCCCCGCGGGGCGCCCCTGTTGGCGTCCCCACCTCCGCCGCCCGCACCCTCCCTGCCTAAACTGCGAGCCATGGACGATACGTCGCTCGAGACGCTCGGCGCGGGCCAGTACCTGCTCATCACCAGCTACCGCAAGAACGGCACCGGTGTCGCCACGCCGGTCTGGGTGGTCCGCGACGGAGACGCCCTCGGCGTGTGGACGGTGGCCGACTCGTGGAAGGTCAAGCGCATCCGCGCCCGGGCCGACGTCCTCGTCGGCCCCTGCGACCTGCGCGGCAGGCCGACCGGCGACCAGGTCCCCGCCACCGCCGAGATCTGCGACGAGACCACCAGCGCCCACTACCGCCGGCTCATCGCCCGCAAGTACGGCATCACCGGCCGCCTCACCCTCTTCGGCAGCCGACTTCGCCGCGGCGTGAACGGCACCGTCGGCATCCGCCTGACGCTGACGCCGGCCGGCTGACCGCCGGTGGTGGCCGCGCCCAGGGGGTAGCGGAGCGTTTCGGGAGGGTTCCCGTCCGAGTCGAGTGAGCATGGTGCCGACGACCGCCCGTGCCGTCCGTCCGTCGTGCCCGTCGGGCAGGAGGCGGCGGCCGGGGGCGTCGTGGGTACGGCGCGCTCGGTGCGCGGGCGAAGGGGGAGAGCGCTGGTGGCAGGGGAGCGGGAGCGGATCATCGCCGGGCGGTACCGGCTGCGGCAGCGGCTCGGCGCCGGCGGCGGAGGAAGCGTCTGGCTGGCCGAGGACAAAAAGCTCCGGGCACAGGTCGCGGTCAAGGAGATCGACGTACCGGACGAGCCGGACGCGCGGCTCGGCGACCCTGCCGACCGGGGGCGCGACGAGGCGCTGAAGGCCGCGCAGCTGCGCGAGCACCCGAACGTGATCACCGTGTACGACGTGGTCGAGGACGACGACCGCCCGTGGATCGTGATGGAGTACCTGCCCGGTACCCGCGACCTGCACGCCGTGGCCAGGCAGCGCGGCCCGCTGTCGAGCGAGGAGACGGCCCGGATCGGGGCGGCCGCCCTCGACGGACTCCGCGCCGGGCACCGGCTCGGCATCATCCACCGGGACGTGAAGCCGTCCAACATCCTGCTGGCGCCCGACCATTCGGGCACCGTCGACGGCCGGGTCCTGCTCACGGACTACGGCATCTCGTTGCGGCCCCGCGAAACCCGGATCACCCGGAGCGGCATGGTCGTCGGCACCCCGGGCTACGTGGCACCCGAGCGGCTGTCCGGCGGCGAGGCGACCGCCGCCTCCGACCTGTTCTCGCTCGGCGTCACCCTCTACTTCGCCGTCGAGGGCACCGCCCCCTTCGAACGCGACACACTCGACGCCAGCCTCCTCGCGGCACTGAACACGGAGCCCTCCGTGCCGCAGCGAGCGAGTGCCCCGCTCGGCCGCGCCATCATGGGCCTGCTGACCAAGGACCCGCTGAAGCGGATCGAGGCGGCGGAGGCGGCCGAGTTGCTCGCCGAGGCCGCGGGCGAGACGCTCGGCACCCGTGGCTCACGGCCCGGCCAACCCGCCCCGCCGGACGAGGGCAGCTCCACCGCCACCCGCGGTACACCGCTGAGCTCGCTCCCCACCCCGGTCCGGCGACTGCCCGTCCTCCTGGCGCTCACCGTCGTGCTGGTCGGGGGCGGCGGGTTCGCGCTGGGTGCCGTCACCGTCGGCGAGGCGGGGGAGGGGACACAGAGCCCGCAGGTCAGGGCGAAGCCTGCCGGGACTCCTTCCCCGGTCCCGTCCCCGACCGTCACCCGCAGCACGTACCCGTACGGCAGACAGGTGGGCCTGCGTGACGGCCTCACGGCGGGCCAGTGCGTCGACGCCGAATGGAAGGGCGACGACTTCAAGGGACGGCCGGGCCTCAAGCTCGCCGACTGTCACGACGACGACCCCGAGGGTCAGGTCATCGCGACCGTGACGGCCGACCGCACCGCACCGGCACCGGACGCGAAGTCCGTACAGGGCGAGTGCACCCGGCGCACCGCAAACCTGCGGGGCACCATGCCCGACCCCGTGCTGTACGTCCTGACCCCCGAGGCCGGCCAGAGCGAGCCGCCGGCGTCGGCCTGCCTGCTGTTCCTGAAGAACGCCACCGTCGGCGGCCCGCTCGGCGACTTCCGCAGGTTCGGCGACGAGGTGTACATCACGCAACTGGGCCCGGGTGACTGCATCAACTCCGAGGACGACGAGGACGGTTCGTCCACCGAGACCCTGGTGAGCTGCGACGGGCCGCACGACGAGCAGGTGGCCGGCTGGACCTGGGCCTCCGGGGAGGGCTCCTCGGACAGCGTCGACACGGGAGGGCTCTGCGAGGAGAAGTACGGCGTCGACTGGGCCCGCGGCAAGGGGCACGAGATGTGGGGCTGGTCCTCCACGGACGAGGAGTGGGACGCCGGCTTCCGCCACGTGATGTGCAGCGTGGCCCGTGAGGACGGCAAGAAGCTGCCCGCGGGAGGGCTGAAACCGGCGTACTGAGCCCGTCGCATGCCGCGTCGGCGGCCCTTTGGGACGGGTCCCGTCGTGCCTGCGGGACCCTGGTGAACGCATCCGTACGTGCCGAGAAGTCCACGAACCGTCGAGGAGACCAGCGATGCCCCTGTCCGCCAGCCTCGCGCGCGGCGTCGCACCCACGGCGCCCGGAACCCTGCACGCCCGCACGGTGACCGGCGATCTCACCGTGCCGCCGCGGCCGGGCCTGACGGTGCGTTTCGGGCGGGGCGAGCGGCCGGACGTGGACCTGGGCGTCGGGGTGGACGATCTGCGGGTGAGCCGGCGGCACGGCGAGCTGACGTACCAGCAGGGGCAGTGGTGGCTGCGCAACATCGGCCAGCAGCTCGTCCGGCTGCCGCGCGGGCGGATGATGCACACGACGACCGAGCCGATGCCGCTCGGCTCCGGCTACACCCCGCTGTTCGTGAAGGGCTCCGGCTACCGGGAACACCTGGTCGAGCTGTACGTGGCGGGCCACGACGACCAGGGGCCCGTCTCGCGGCGCCGGGCTCGGACGCTGCGCCCGGAGATCTGGCCGCTCGACGACGACGAACGCCTGCTGCTGGTCGTCCTGGGCCAGCGCTACCTGCTGTACGAGGAGGACCCGCGCCCCCTCAGCTACGCCATGGCTGCCCGGCAACTCGCCCACCTGCGCCCCGACGTGGGGTGGAACGAACGCAGGATCGAGTACCGCATCGAGGACGTACGCCGTCGCCTGCACCGCACTGGCTTCCGGTACCCCCTGCTGCACGACAAGTCCCAGGGCCGTCCCGGCGACAACCGCCTGCTGCACAACCTGCTGCGCGGCCTGGTGGAGTCCACCACGCTCGTACCGCCGGACCTCGACCTGATGGAGGAGCCCTCACCCCCGGACCCGGGACCGGTCCCGGAGCCCCGCGCCTAGGGTCCCGGCATGACCCACTCCACCTCGGGACTGTGCACACGGAGCCGCAGAGCCAAAGCGGCCACGGCGGCGGCCTGCCTGGCGGTGCTGGCCGCCCTCGCCGGCTGCGGCACGGACGAGGTACCCGCCCGGCCGTCTTCGGACCGGGCGCAGGCCACGCAAAGCCCCGGCCCGTCCGCCGACCGCAGCTCTCCGGCGCCGTCCCCCTCGCCGTCGAGCGCACCGGACACCCTGACGGAACTGGCAGAGCGCCCCTGCCTCGCCCTCGACGACGAGGACACCGGACCCGGCAAGCTCTACGTCGTCTTCGAGGGAACCGAGAAGCAGTACAAGGACGCCCCCAAGTCCTGCCAATGGGGAGCACAGGGCGGACTGGTGGACTTCACTCCCCACCCCGAGGCCGACCTGACGAAGGACAAGAGGTACCGGGACCTCACACCGAGGACGATTGCTGGTCGTCGTGCCCTGCTCGGCACTCCCAGCCGTCACTCGGAGGGGTCGTGCATCGCGTTCGTCTCGGCCGGCAACGGTCAGTCGTTCCAGCTCACCGTCGTACCGTTCGGCGAGGGCGCCCCCGGCCCCGACGCACCCACCCTGGCCACGAACTTCGCCAAGGCGATTCTCGCCCACCTGAAGTGACGTCGGACGCAGCCACCTCAGCGCGCGGGCAGCTTCGCGGCAGCCGAGGTCGCGAGGTCCGTGGCCATCGCGCACAGGTCGTCCACGGTCCGCCGCCCACGGGTGTCCACGCGCAGCATCTCGGCGTACGTATCGGCGTTCCGGCCGCCGTACTCGCGGTACTTCACGAACACCGTGCAGCTGTCGTTGCCGTCCTCCTTGTCGTCCTCCTTCCGCACGACGGCGTCGTGGCCGCCGAGCCGGACCGGGTCACCGTCCGCCGAGGTCTTGGGCTGATCCCGGTGGAAGGCGATCTCCGCCCCCAGATCGTCGACGTCGCTGAACCACTCGCAGTCCCAGTTCGCGACACCGACCTCCGGGGCGCCGGCCTCGATGCCGGGGACGACGGACAGTGCCTCGGCGTCGAGCAGCTCGCAGGCGTTCGCCCAGGCCAAGGAGACTGCCGGGTAGCCCTGGGAACGGCGGGGGACCGGGCCCCGGCCGAGGACCTCGGCCGCGCTGCGGGCGGCCGAGTCGGCGACCGTGCACAAGGTGGCGGCACCGCCGACCACCGAGCCCTCCTCCTCGTTGGCGCGGACGCCGAGCAGGACACCGTCGGCATCGGCGGGGGCGCCGGCGGGAGCGTCGTCCGGCGGGAGCAGCAGGCGCCCGCACTCGTCGCTCTCCGGCTGCTCCTCCATGATGCCGATCCGGCCGACGGTGCGCGTGGGGCGTGCCGTCTCCGGGGGTGTGCCCCGGCGCAGGTAGACCGTCACGTCGATACGGCTCTCGTCGTCGGGGTACAGATGCAGCTCGCAGCGGTCGAAGTTGCCGTAGTCCACGTCCACTTCGGTCCTGCCGAACCGGCCGAGGGCGGCGGGGTCGCTCAGAGCGCACAGGTCGGCGGTGTGGGGATCGCCGACCAGGGACTGCCGTGCGGTGGCCGTGGCCCCGTCCGCGGGCAGGCCGTTGGCGGCACCGCGGGTGTCGACACTGCCGTCGGAGCCGCCGGGAGCGAGGGCAACTCCGAGGGCCAGCGCGGCGGCGACACCGACGGCCGCGCCGAGCAGCGTGCGTCGTCGCCGCGGGCGTCCGGAGCGCCGGTCGGCCGACGGGGTGTCCGAGACGGTCCCCGCGACCGCCGCCAGGAGACGCTCGACCTCGCTCGCGCCGGGCCGCTGCCGCGGATCACGCCGGAGCATCGCGGTCAGCGCGGGATACAGCGGTCCCACGGCGTCGGCGTCCACGTCGACGACGCCCTGCTCGGCCTTCCAGTACGTCAGGCGTTCGGCGTCCTCCCCGTCTTCCCCTTCCTCCGCGGGCTCCCCACCGCGCGGAGGCGAACCGGTGACGAGCGCGTGGAGGGTGGCCGCCAGGCAGAACATGTCCGAAGCCGGCCGGGGAACGTTGCCCCGGGCCAGCTCGGGGGCGGCGTAGTCCGGGGTGAAGCTGAAGGGGCCGTTGGCCGTGATGGTCTCGGTGCCGCCGACCCGGTGGGCGGCACCGAAGTCCAGCAACTTCGCATCCCCGTGCCGGGTGAGGCCGACGTTGGCCGGCTTGACGTCGCAGTGGACGATGCCCGCCCCGTGCAGGGCGGCGAGCGCGTCGGCGAGCTGGGCACCGACACGGGCCGCCCGCTGCGGTGACATCCGCGGCAGCCGGTCCAGGCCGCCGCCGGGCACGTACTCCATGACGAACCAGTACGTCTCGGGCCCGTCGTCGCCCGCAGGCACGATCACGACGTCGAACAGGGTTACCACGTGCGGGTGGTCGCGGAACTTGGCCATGGCGCGCGGTTCGCCGAGCAGCCGCCGCACCGCGGTCTCGCGGTCGCCCTCGATACGCTCCGGTTTCAGCGCGACGTCCTGGCCGACCAGCCTGTCGTGGGCCCGCCACACTTCGCCGCCGCGCCCTGCGCCGATGACCTCCTTGAGGACATAGCGACCGGCGAACTCCTCTCCGGAACGCACGGATCCCCCCTCACCCCGGTTCACGACGCGCACGGTCACGTGGCTGCGCAGCGCGCCTGCGACCAAACCTACGGCGTGAGGGGGCAGTTACTCGGGGTATCCCTCGAGTCTTCATGGGGCGCACTCATCTTGAGCGGCACGACGGATCATCGTGTCCGACGGGACGATGACGCGCTGCGGGCGGGCATCCGGGAGCCCGCCCGCGAGGCGCGTCGCCTCAAAGGCTTCAGGTGCGTCGCCTCAGGACGCGTCCACCACCGTGCCCTTCACCACCGGCGCACCGGGCACCGGTTCCCCCTCGTCGTCGGCCAACTGGAAGCGCACCGACTCGGCCGGCTCGGCCACCGTGTCCTTGACCGTCGGCACCGTCAGCTCCGTGCTCGTGGCGGCCGTCGGGACGGACACCCACAGATTGAGGTCGTCCACCGCGGACAGCGGGCGCGCCGGATCCGGAGCCGCGCCGGAGGTCTCCTGGAGCCACTCGGGATCGACGTCCTTGGTGGACAGCACGGCACCTTCGGTGACAGGCACCAGGGCGAACACGCCGCCCACCTCGACATCGGCCGCCGCGGACAGCGTCACCCGCCACTTCAACGGCTTCCCCTCGGTCACCCGGTCCGCGACCGGCTTCACCTCGATCGTGGGCAACGGGTCGTCGTTCTCCGCGGTGACCCCGCCCAGGTGCGAGCCGACCACAGCCGTACGGACCGCCTTGACGAAGACGTTGTGCGGCAGGTCGTAGCTGTAGCGGGTGTTGCCCCGGATCTTCACCGGTACGTCGATGTCCTGCGCACCCGGCCGCACCGTCACCAGCCGGTCCGTGGCCCTGCCCGTGACAGGGTCGACGACGAACAGCCGTACCTGCCCGCTGCCGCTCCCCGACACCCGCACCGGCACCCGGTACGTCCGTTCGCCCGAGTTCCCCTCCTTCACGGTCAGCCGTTTGACGTCGACCCGGGGCAACGCAGCCTCCCGCACCTCCGGCGTGCCCGGCTGCCACCCCCAGGCGTCCATCAGCCACGCCCGCCCGGACCTCGTACGCGGCGTCAGTTCCAGGGACTTGACGTGCCTCAGGTCGAGCGCCGCCGCGTCATCGGCGCCGATCGGCACCCGCACCTCGCGCGCCCAGTACGACGCCGTCCGCTCCGACCCCGGCAGCCCGTCGACCTTGACCTGGCCGAGGGTCCGGTGCCGCCCGGCGCTGTCGGTGACCGAGACGTCCAGCTGAGTCCCGGTGGTGTTCGGCGGCACGATCACACGCAGCGCCAACGCCTTCGCACCCGTCAGGGACACCGGCCGCTCCGGACGTACCCGTACGGCCGCCCCCGCCGAGGACCAGCGCAGCGCGACCGCGCGGCGGCCGGGCTCGCGGTCGGTCTCCCACCGCGCGAAGTGCGGGGAGCCGCCGGCCGTCTCCGACGACAGGCACGCGGTGGCCGTGGCGGGATGCACGGCCGAGCACAGCCGGCCGCCCCCTCCGCTCACCGTCACCTTGCCGTCGGGCAGGAAACCGGCGCCCCGCCGACCGCCCACGGCATGGGTGAGGACGCGCGCCGGGTCGGCCGAGGGCGCGCGGCGGCCCGAGCCGTCGAGCAGCGGGCGTACCCGGTCGTCCTTGGCGACGAACAGCCGCGCCGCCGCCGCGATGTAGGTGGCGCCCGCCTTGTGCTGCTGATCGGCGGTCAGCCGGGTGCGGGTGCCGGGGGCGCAGACCGGGTCGGGCTGCTCCTCGTCGTTCCAGAAGTCGTCGTCGGCGGGCGCCTGGGCCTGGCCCGGTGTCCACTCGCTGTTGAAGTAGTTGTGGTTGGCGCCGACCATGTACACCGCGCTGTGCAGCGCGGTCCCGCGGCTGACCCGGCGGGTGCCGTCGACGAACACCTCGCCCTGCAGATCGGAGACATCGCCGTCACAGCCCGGCAGGATCGTCATCGACGGGACGTCCGGAACCGGGTTCTGCCCGAAGATCGTCGGGCCGATGAGGACCGTGCCGCGGATGTGCCAGCGCACCGGGCCGCGATAGCCGTCCTGGTTCGCGGGCGGCGGGTAAAGGCTGTCCATCGCCGCCCGGTTGACGCCCTCGCCGCCCCGCGAGTGCCCGACGAGCAGCACACGGGACAGATCGGCCGCGGGCATCTGCCGTACCGGCGCGGGGGCCGTGGCCGGGTGGGCGGACCAGTCGGCCCAGCGGGCGAGATGCTGCCGTACGAGCGAGGAACGGGCCTGCGCGCCGCCGTCCTCTGCGCTCCAGTCCTGGCCGTTGATGCCGTTGGCGGAGATCGACACGGTCACATAGCCCTGGGAGGCCAGGAGCCGCTGGTCGCGCAGATAGCCCCGGTGACTCGGCACCGGCTCGGCGCCGGCGGCACAGGGCCAGTCGCCGCTGATCTCACCCTGCGGTGTGTAGCAGGTGGAGTGGCGGCCGTGCAGGAACAGGGCGAGCGGACGACGGCCCTCGGCACCCTTGGGCGCCACCACCACGGCCCGCATCTCGACCGGCTCGGCGTATCCGGGAAGCCGTACCGGGTCGAGGTCGTACTCGCCCGTGACGGTCCGGTACGTGCCCGGTTTGCCGGGGTCGACCTGGTTCGCCGGCTGCCGCGGCGGGACGGTCACCGCCGAGCGAGCGCTGCCGGTGGTCGGGTCGGGCGCGTCCAACCGGCGGCCCGCGGCCCGTACTTCCAGGTCCCGCACGGAGTCCAGCCGGACCCCGTCGAGGCCGAGCCGGAACGAACGCCCGTCCTTGGCCGGAGCCGGACGGCCGAGCAGCCGGTCACCTGAGTAGAACTCGACGCGGGCATCGCCCATCGGCACCCGCTCGTCGGACCGCCACACCAGCTTCCGCGCGAGCCCGTCACCGGTGATGCTCCAGTCGTCCGGCAGGCCCGCACCACCGCCATCGCCACCGCCACCGCCACCGTCGGCGTCGGTCGAGTGCGCAAGCGGCCTTGCCTCGGACGCCGGTTGAGCCTGAGCCCACCCTGGCGACGCCCCCACCACCGTGAGTACCGCCAAGGCGGTGACCCATATTCGCCGGGCACGAATCACGTGCCCCTCCTTCCGTTCGCACCGGGACGGCCCCGGGCCCTTCACCTGGGAAGGACGGAAGGTGGTACTTGTGCGTTGCCTGTGACGGGAGGGAAGCCTGGTCGCTCGCAAGCCCAACTACGGTGGCCGCAGCCGGAGATGGCCACGTGAACGAGGGAACTCAGGCGCGGCGGCGAGGAGAACCGTCGGCAGCCCCCGCGCCGGGCCCGCTGTGGGGGAGCGGGGAGGGCGGGTCAGGTCCGGGTCAGGTCCAGGCGCGGTAGGGCTCGTCGATCAGCTGGAACACCGGCTCGCTGCGGACCGGGTCCTTCGCCGTGGACAGCCGCACCCGGTCTCCGCTGTGAATGCCGATCGGCGGGCCGATGACCCTGCCGCGCACGACGAACCCCTCGGCCATCTCTATGAGGGACACATTGCGTGCCGCGGGGGTGTTGCGGTGGACCACCGTGGAGTGCCGGACGGTCCCCACCCCCTCGCTGCGCTCGGTCCGCAGGTCACTGCCCTGACAGACCGGACACAGCAGCCGGTGGTACATGGCCGTACCGCACCAGGTGCAGCGCTGGAAGACGATGGCGTCCCTGTCGGGGGCCGCGGGTTCGAGTACGCCGGCACCGGAACCGCCGGTCTGGCGAGCAACGCTTCCTGAGTGGTGGTACACGCTGGTCAACTCCCTGCGCTCGGCCGGAATCCCACGTGCGCGGGTCACCCGTGCACGGACGTGCCCGGTTCACCGTGCCACCGTGCACGGCCTCAGCGTATGGCACTGAGTGCCACTCGTAAAGGCACTGCGTACCCTGAATTATTCGCCGGGGCCGAGCGCGCGCATCATGCGCCCGGGTCGAGCGTCCGAACTATGTGCCCGGCCCCAGCGCCGTCTCGATCTCCTGAACGACCCGCCACAGCGGGGCCCCGCGCCGGGATACGACGACCACCACGTCCTCGGCCGGTTCGTCACCCCCCGGTTCGTGACCGTGGGGTTCGTGCCCGTGCGGTTCGTGACCGTCCGGGCGCGAGGCGGGGCCGGTACCGAAGGCCGACTGCACATATCCCAGGGCGTGGTCCACCTCGGCGCTCGCGTCGCCCTGGCCGTCGGAGCGCAGCCAGGACCGCAGCGCGTTGTTGTGGGCCGCGACCACCGCGGCGGCGATCACGTCGGCCTGGAGCGTCCCGTCGCGCCGGCCGGCGAAACGCTCACGCAGGTACTCGGCCAGCTGCCGCTCGTAGCGCCACACCACGGACAGCTCGTACGCCCGCAGTCCGGGCACGCTCTTGGTCAGGCGGTAGCGCTGTACCGAGAAGGTCGGGTTCTCCGCGTACATGCGCAGCACCAGCCGGGCGGCGTCGCTCACCCGGCGCACCGGCTCGTGCTCATCGCCGCTCGCCGCCAGGAAGGCCGTCATGTCGGCCAGGCACCGCTCGTGGTCGGGGAAGACCACGTCCTCCTTGGACGGGAAGTAACGGAAGAACGACCGTCGCCCGACGCCCGCGAGCGTCACGATGTCGTCGACGGTCGTCTGCTCGTAGCCCCGCTCCAGAAAAAGCTGGAATGCCGCCGCGACGAGGGCGTCCCGCATGGGGGGCTTGGCGGCCGTGGCCTCCGCCCTCTCGCCCTTTTCCGCCCGCTCGGCCTTCTCGCCGCGGCCGGATGCCGCACTGCTGGAGCTCATGGACGGGAACGTAGCACCTGAGCTGGATGGATGGCACTCAGTGCAGCGGGATGGGGGAACTGAGTGCTGTCCCCGGGGGCTGGCCCTGATGAGGTCCGGGCAGCCGCTCAGCCAGCGCCAACACCGTCGGTTGATCGTATTGATCGAAAATGATCGATACGATTGTGGGCGTAGAGTGAGCGCCTCGGGATCACGCTCCGCGTGGCCCGCGGGATCGTTCGACCGGCCTCGCCCCAGGGGGAACCATGCGACTGCACGTCGACCAGCGCCACGAGCGGGTGCTCGAAATCGTCCGGGAGCGGGGCAGCCTCCGCGTCGCCGAACTCGCCGCCGAACTCGGCGTCTCCGCCGTCACCCTGCGGCGCGACGTCGAAGCGCTCGCTGCACAGGGCCGGGTGCAACGGCTGCACGGCGCGGTCGTGTGGCCGGGGGACACGGCCGCCGAAGTGCGCGAACGGCCGGCGGGCGCCGAGGGCGCGGTGATCGGAATGATCGTCCCGACCACGAACTACATCTTCGCCGACATCGTGCGCGGCGCCCGGGGAGCGGTCGCGGCCCAGGGCGGCCGGCTCGTGCTGGGGGTGTCCGGCTACGTCGACGCCGAGGACTCGGTGCAGGCCGACCACCTCCTCTCGGGCGGCGCGGAGGGACTGCTCGTCGCACCCAGCTGGTTCGGCGGCGTGCCCGAGAACGGTCAGGAGAAGTGGCTGCTGGAGCACGACGTTCCCGCCGTCCTGGTCGAACGCCTGGCCCCGCCCGGAAACCCCGCCGCCGTGCTCGACCGGGTGCGCACCGACCGGGCCCACGGCGCCGCGGTCGCCGTGGGTCACTTCGCGAGACTCGGACACCGCAGGATCACCGCCGTTCTGCAGGAGGGCCCGCACGCCAACCAGATCACCGCCGGCTACCAGGCGGCCGTGCAGGCCCTGGGCCTCGACGTGGACAAGGGCGCCGCCCCGACCGTGCGGGAACACGGGGACTACGAGGCGAGCGTCGACTATCTCGTCGAAGCGGTGAAGAAGCGTCGCGTCACCGCTGCGCTGGTGCACAGCGACGAGGACGCGATCGTGCTGGTGCCACGGCTCCAGGCATGCGGCATCCGGGTCCCGGACGACCTGGCGCTGATCGCGTACGAGGACGAGGTCGCCGGTCTCTCCGACGTACCGCTCACCGCTGTCGCGCCACCCACGCGCTCCGTGGGGGAGCTGGCCGCCAAGCTGCTGCTGGAGCGCCTCGCCGAGCGTCGCAGCGGGCAGCAGCCGGGGCCGCGTCAACACCTGGACCTGCTCCCGGAGTTGAGGGTCCGCTCGTCCTGTGGTGGTGAATCGATCGCCGGATGAGCGAATGGCGATCGTATTGATTGTTTCGCGCGAACGCTCTTGACTCTGATCGTGTGTGCACAAAAGATGTCCTGCGACCGCCTCTGCCCGTACGAGGTCACGTAGGAGACGTGCCATGACGCGCACTTCACGTTCGTCCCGCACCACCCGTTCGTCTCGCATCACACGTTCGTTCCGTACGACCGCCGCACTCGCCGCCGTCACCGCGCTCGGCCTGCTCGCCACCGCCTGCGGCGGCAGCGGCGACGGCGACTCGACCGGCACCGACGCGGGCGGCAAGCCCGTCACGCTCACCTACTGGACCTGGACACTCGGGGCCAAGTCGACCGTGGAGGCGTTCAACGCAACGCACAAGGACATCAAGGTCGAGTTCACCGAGATACCGAGCGGCACCGAGGGCTACAGCAAGCTCGTCAACTCGGTGAAGGCCGGCAATGCACCCGATGTGGCCACGATCGAGTACCAGATGGTCCCCGAGTTCGCCAGCCAGGGCAACCTGATCGATTTGACCGAGCACGCCGGTGAAACGGTCAAGACGAAATTCCCGCAGCCCATCCAGGACCTGGTGACCTTCGGCGGCAAGACCTGGACCGTGCCGTACGACGCCGCGCCACAGCTGTACTACTACCGCACCGACCTGTTCAAGAAGTACGGCATCGAAGTCCCCAAGACCTGGGACGAGTTCAAGACGGCCGCCGAGAAGGTCAGGCAGAAGGACAAGAACGTACGGCTCGCCTCCATGCCGAAGAGCGACCCCGCGCTGCTGGCCGCGCTGGCCTGGCAGGCAGGCGGGAAGTGGTTCGACACCGAGGGTGACGCCTGGAAGCCCGCCGTCGACGACCCGGCGAGCAACAAGGTCGCCGCCTACTGGGACGGCTTGATCAAGGACGACCTCGTGCAGTCCTTCACCGCCTACAGTCCCGAGGAGACCAAGGCCCGTACCTCCGGCAAGACCCTCTCCTTCCTGGGCGCCTCCTGGTCCGCGGGCGGCATGCAGACCGCCATGCCCGACCAGAAGGGCAAGTGGGCCGCCGCGCCCATGCCCAACTGGGGCACCGCCGCCAGCGGCAACTACGGCGGCACCTCTTACGGCGTCCTCAAGGGCAGCGAACACGCCGACGCCGCCGCCGAGTTCATCACCTGGCTCACCACGAACAAGGCCGGCGTTCAAGCCAGGCTCGCCGACCTCGACTCACCCAGCAGCGCCCTGCCGGCCAACCCCGAGATGCGCGAAGTGGCCGCGGCCAAGTTCGACACCGCCTACCTGAACGGCCAGGACCTCTACGCCCTCGCCTCCGAGCAGGTCGACACCATCGTCCCCGGTTGGACCTGGGGCCCGAACCAGATGGACGTCTACACGGCCATCCAGGACGAGACCGCCAAGTCCGGCTTCACGCGCGGCATCGAGGCGGGGCAGCAGAAGGCGGAGTCGGGCATCGCCGAACGGGGCCTGAAGCTCGCGCAGTAGTGGTGCGGGGTGGGGCGGCGGGGCCGTTCGGTGGTGCGATTCGGTCGTGCGATTCGGTCGTGCGGATTGGTCGTGCGGATAGGGATCGTGCGGATCGGGGCGCCTCGCCGCCCAGGGAATCAACGGCCCGCCGACAACCACCCCCTCCAACCACCCCCTCCAACTTCGCCCCCAGCCCCTGCACCCCCTCCACCGGCCTTTCCCGCCCCACCCACCAAGGAGCCGCAGTGGCCCCATCCCTGGCCCGCACCACCAGCCAGCCGGCCAAGAGCCGCCGCACCTCGTCCCCCTCGTCCCGACCCGGTGCCCGGCTCCCGGCCCAGCCCCCGAACACGAGCGTCTCGCCTCTCCTGCGCAGCCAACGGCGTACGGCAGCCCTGCTCATCACGCCGTTCTTCGCCCTGTTCGCCGTGGTCATGGCGGCGCCCATCGGCTACGCCGTGTGGATGAGCCTGTTCCAGGAGCGCTCCTCAGGGCTCGGCTTCGGCGGCACCGAGCGGGTGTTTGCCGGCTTCGGCAACTACACCAAGGCCCTGGCCGACACCGGCTTCCGCGCATCCTTCGCACACATCGCGCTCTACTGCGCCCTCTACATCCCGGTGATGATCGGCGGCTCCCTCGCCCTGGCCCTCCTGGTCGACTCGGCCCTCGCCCGCGCCAAGCGGTTCTTCCAACTCGCCCTGTTCCTGCCGCACGCGATCCCCGGACTGATCGCTTCGATCATCTGGATCTATCTGTACACGCCGGGACTGAGCCCGGTGCTCGAATGGATCGGCGCGCTCGGCGGCTCCTGGGACTTCTACGCCAACGATCATGTTCTGGCGTCGCTGGTCAATCTGAGCGCCTGGCAGTGGATGGGCTACAACATGGTCATCTTCTACGCCGCCCTGCAGGCCGTTCCGCGCGAAGTGATCGAAGCGGCCGTCGTGGACGGTGCCGGCGCACTGCGCACCGCGCTGCAGATCAAGGTCCCGATGATCGCCTCGGCGATCGTCATGACCGTTCTATTCACCTGCGTCGGAGCGATCCAGATCTTCACCGAGCCGAAGCTCCTCAACCAGCGCGGTGCGCCCTCGATCGACACCGAGTGGTCCCCGACCCTGTTCATCTGGAAGGCCGGATTCGTGCAGCACGAATACGGCATGGCCGCCGCCGCGTCCCTGCTGCTGGCCGCCCTCGGCGTCGTCCTCTCCTACCTCGTCACCCGGATCGGCAACCGGTGGAAGGCGGCCACGTCATGAGCACCCTCACCCACGACACCACGCCCACCGCCGAGCCCTCCGCCACGCCCCGGCCCACCACGGCCGCGCGCCGCCGCCGCACCACCCCGAACACCCTGCTGTCCAAGGGCGTCGTCAACGGCCTGCTGATCGTCGCCGCCGGCTACACCCTTATGCCCGTCACCTGGCTGCTGTTCGCCGCAACCAAGGACCACCGCGATCTCTTCGCCACATCCGGGTTCGCCTTCGGCGACTTCAACCTCCTCGCCAACCTGCACCAGGTGCTCACCTTCAACGACGGCATCTACCTGCGCTGGTTCGGTAACAGCGTGCTCTACTCCGTCGTCGGCTCGGCCGCCTCCACATTCATTTGCGTCGCCACCGGCTACGCCTTCGACAAGTACGACTTCCGGGGCAAGGAGAAACTGTTCGGCCTGGTCCTCGGCGGCGTCCTGGTCCCCACCACGGTCATCCAGCTGCCGATGTATCTCCTCGCCACCAAGGCGGGCGTCGTCAACACCTACTGGGCGCTGCTGCTGCCCGCCCTGGTCAACCCGTTCGGCGTCTACCTCGCCCGTGTCTTCTCCGAGGGCTACGTCCCGAACGAGATCCTGGAAGCGGCCCGCGTCGACGGCGCCGGCGAACTGCGCACCTTCGCCCGCATCGCCCTGCCCATGCTGGCACCGGGCTTCATGACGATCTTCCTGTTCTCGTTCACCGCAAGCTGGAACAACTTCTTCGGCGCCCTCGTCATGCTCAACGACGAGCAGCTCTACCCGGTCAACCTGGGCCTGTTCATGTGGAACAGCGTCACCCAGCAGCAGCCCGAGTTCTACTCGCTCGTCATCACGGGTTCGCTCGTCGCGGTCGTCCCGCTGATCGTCGCCTTCGTCTGCCTGCAGCGCTTCTGGCGTTCCGGCCTGACCGCGGGCGCGGTGAAGTGACGACGCCCTCCGCCACGCCCGCCCCGGAAGGAACCCTCCTGAACGGCATGCGCCGACCCCACACCGTGCTGGCCATGGGAGCCGGTATCCACAGCCGACTCCTCGCCGACAACGCCCTCGACCGTCTCGAATCCGTCGCCCACGTCGACACCAGGACCACCGTCACCGACTTCACCACCGCCGACGCCCGTCAACTCGCCCGCACCGAAGTCCTCTTCACCCACTGGGGCGCACTCCCGCTGACCGAGGACGCGCTGCACCGCATGCCCCGACTGCGCGCGGTCGTCCACGCGGCAGGCTCCGTCAAGCACCACATCACCGACGCCGTCTGGCGCCACGGCATCACCGTCTCCTCAGCCGCAGCCGCCAACGCCGTACCCGTCGCCGAATTCACCCTCGCCGCCATCCTGTTCGCAGGCAAGCGCGTCCTCGACGTCGCCCACACCTACGCGGCCACCAGAACCCAGCCCGACCTGCTGCCCTACTACAACGGCCACGGCAACTACCACCGCACTGTCGGCATCGTCGGCGCCTCCCGTATCGGCCGCCGGGTCCTCGACCTGCTGCGCCCGTTCGACTTCGACGTCCTGCTCTACGACCCCTACCTGGGCCCGGAGCAGGCGCGCACCCTCGGCGCCGCGCAGGTCGGGCTCGATGAACTCGTCCGGCGCAGCGACGTGGTCTCCGTCCACGCGCCCCAACTGCCCGAGACGCACCACATGTTCGATGCCCGCCGCATCGCCCTGCTCAAGGACGGCGCCACCCTCATCAACACCGCCCGCGGCAGCCTCGTCGACACCGACGCCCTCACCGCGCACCTGGTCACCGGCCGCATCCACGCCGTCCTCGACGTCACCGAACCCGAGGTACCGCCCGCGGACTCGCCGCTGTACTCCCTGCCCAACGTCCTGCTCACCCCGCACATCGCCGGTTCCCTCGGCAACGAACTCCGCCGGATGACCGACTGGGCGGTCGAGGAGGTCGTGCGGTACGCACAGGGCCTGCCCTTCGCGCACGAGGTCGCGCTGGACGAGCTGACCCGCTCGGCGTGAGCGAGCAGCCGAAGCAGGTCAGGCCCGGCGTATCCGCGAAATCCGGGAAATCCGCGGAATCCGCGGAATCCGCGAAGCCCGCCAACCACCAGTCAGGGAAAGGACCTTCCGTGCCTCACGCCGCGCACCGCGTCCTCGTCGTCGGCATCGACGGCGTACGCCTGGACGTACTGAACCGCCTGCCCACCCCGCACCTCGACGCCCTGGCCGCCGAAGGCTTCCTCGCCCCGATCGAGGTGGACGCCGACACGCCCACCATGTCCGGCCCCTGCTGGGCGACCGTCGTCACCGGCGTCACGGTCGCCAAACACGGCGTGTGGAGCAACGACTTCACCGGCAACCGCCTCGACGTCTTCCCCGACTTCGCCACCCGCCTCCCCGCCCAGGACGGCCGCCGCACCTTCGTCGCCGCAGGCTGGCAGCCCCTGATGCAGGCACACCACGGCGGGCCCCTCTTCCGCGCCCCGTCCTCAACCGCGTACGTCTCTCCGACGGCCGACACTCCGGAAGCCTGGGAACACTGCGACGAGCAGATCACCGAGGCGGCGGTACGCGTACTGGCCGGTGCCGGTGCCGGTGCCGGTGCCTGCACGGGCGCCGATGCCAATGCCGATGTCCCCGCCGATACCGAAGCGGGAGCCGCAGGGGGAGTCGACGATGACCTCGTGGCGTCGTTCGTCTACCTCGGCGCACCCGACGAGACAGCGCACTTCCTGGGCTGCGGCGAGGCGTACGAGGCCTCGATCCGCCGCGCCGACGCCCGCCTCGGCCGGCTGATCGCCGCCGTGCGCTCCCGGCCGTCGTATGCCGACGAACAGTGGACGTTCCTCGTCGTGACCGACCACGGCCATGTCGACGCCGGAGGCCATGGCGGCCGTACGCCCGAGGAGCGCACGGCATGGCTGGTCGCCGCCGGCCCGGGGATCGGCCCGGCGCCGCGTCCGCTACGACATGCCGATGTCGCGGCCCAGGTGTTCGCCGCCCTCGGCCGACACCCCGACCGACACTGGACCCTCGACGGCCGCCCCTTCGCCGCCGCCCCGCACGCAGTGCTCCTCGACATGGACGGCACGCTCGTCGACACCGAGTCGCTGTGGCTGCGTACGGTCCGTGAGGCCGTGCCCCGGATCGACGCCGACGACCTCTTCGATGTCCTGGGCCGTTCGGCCACCGAGGCCGCCGCCCGCCTCCTGCCCCTGACCGGCGACGACGATCCGAAGTCCCTCGCCGCCGACCTGGAGGCCTCCTTCCTGACGGCCGTCCAGTGTGAAGCAGCCCCGCTCCCCGGCGCCCTCGCGCTCCTCGATCTGCTCCAGGAGTCGGGCATCCCGACGGCGCTCGTCTCGGCGTCCTCCCGACCGGTGATGGACGCCGTACTCAAGACGCTGGGCGCCGACAGATTCCGTACGACGGTCGCCGAGGGCGAGACTCCGCGCGGCAAGCCCGCCGCCGACCCCTACCTCGCCGCCGCCCGGTCCCTGGGCGTGGACCCCGCGGCCTGTCTCGCCGTCGAGGACTCGCCCACGGGGGTCGCCGCGGCCGAGGCGGCGGGTTGCCGGGTGCTCGCCGTCCCCTCGTACGCGCCCATCGACCCCGGTCCTCGGCGCACCGTGCGGCGGGGCCTGGAGGGAATCGGGAGGGAGGAGCTGTGGGCGGCCGGGCTGTGACCTCGGCCGGGCTGTGACCTCGGCAGGTCCGGCGTTTGCTTGTAGGCCTCGACTGGTCCGATGTTTGTTCGGTGACTGCCGGTCCGCTTACGATCGGCTCCCGCCGCAGCCGAGGAGCACCACATGCCGCCCGCCCGACCCCGCCTCCTGTACGTCACCGACCTGGCCTACCAGGCACGCGGGCGGCGCTACTGCGACGAGGACATATTCCTCACCTCACGGCTGCGGGACGACTTCGACCTCGCCCTGTGCCACCCCCGGGACGCGGCCGCGCTCATGGACGCCTTCGACGCGGTCGTCGTCCGCAACAGCGGTCCGGTGCTGGGTCACCAGGACGCGTACGACGAGTTCCGCCGGCGCGCGGTTGCCGAGGGGACGCGGGTGTACAACCCGCTGTCGGGCAAGGCGGACATGGCGGGCAAGCAGTATCTGCTCGACCTGACCGTCGCCGGGTTCCCGGTCATCCCGACCGTGGACCGCAGCGAGGACCTGCACCTGCTGCCCGAGTGCGATCGGTATGTCGTGAAGCCCAAGCTCGGCGCCGATTCGATCGGGCTGCGGATCGTTTCGGACCCGGTCGCAGAGGGCGTGGGTGGGGAGTCCGGCGGGACCGTCCTGATCCAGCCGTGCGTCGATTTCGCCTACGAGGTCTCCTTCTACTTCGTCGACCACGACTTCCAGTACGCCCTGTACGCGCCGCACACCGACCGACGATGGCAGCTGGAGCCGTACGAACCCACCGACGGCGACCTGGAGTTCGCCCGGCGTTTCATCGAGTGGAACGGCATCGATCACGGTATCCAGCGCGTCGACGCCTGCCGTGCGCCGGGCGGCGAACTGCTGCTGGTCGAGTTGGAGGACCTCAACCCCTATCTGTCCCTGGACACCTTGGACGACAGGCGCCGGGACGCCTTCGTCGCCGCGATGAAGGCGTCCCTGCACCGTTTCCTCGCTGCGGGAGCCTGACCGCAGCCGCGCGCTGTCACCCCAGGCGAACGGTGATCATCTGCGTCGCGCCCTTCGTCGTGCTCAGGTCGCCGAGGGTGAGCCTCAGTGACGAACCGGTCGTCGCCGCGGTCACGGTGGACGGTTTGGAGACCACCGCGGACACGGCCCGATTCCAGGTGAGCGTCAGTCCCGTCTGCATCCGCATCGGATCGCTGACGCAGATCACCGCCGTACCGTCGGACTTCTCACTGATCATCACGCAGCACGGATTGCTTGCCACGAGGGGGCCGACCGTGCCGGCGAACCAGAAGTTCACGCCGGTGAAGCCGAGCGAGGGAACGGCGACGCCCTGCTGGTCGTTGGTGTTGGCGAGGACGGTCAGCCAGGTCGTGGCGGCGGCGCGGTCCTGGGTCTGAGCGGCCGTCGCACCCGGCATGAGCAGATAGGCATAGCGGCCGTCGGTCGGATTCGTGCCGTGATCGACGTACAGGGTCAGGTACTTGCGGTTGAGTACCGTCGTGGAGCCGCCCTTGTTGATGTCGCTCCACCGACCGTCCCGCGCGTCCCGCAGCGCCTTCACGGTCGCGCCGCCGGGGAACACATAGCCGCCGTGTCCGCCGATGTGCGCCCAGGTGGCGCCGGTGAGCGTCTCCGACCAGGGGTGGCCGGCGGGCTTGGCCGTGCCGTCGACGACGAAGGGGGCGCCGCCCGTGGGACCGAGGTTGCGATTCTCGACCGTCGTCTCCACCGCCGTGCCGTCGGTGCACTTGATGCCGGCACCGAGGCAGACGACCGTGTCGTCCAGGAAGAACCAGGACTTCTTCGCGAGCAGCGTGGACTGCGGGCCCTTCAGGTACTGCCCGATCGCCGCCCGCTGCCCGTCGGTGGCCCCGCCGACCCAGTTCACATCGGGCAGGGAAGCACCCCAGTCGCCGCCCGCCGCGTCCGCGAGCGTTTTGCGCGACGTGGTCGTGCCGGGCAGCCGGTACGGGTCGACCGTCGGCCAGAAGGCGTCGCTGTACTGGCCGTTGCCGAAGGTGTCACCCCACCAATAGAGCATCCCGGAACCGGTGTGCCAGCCCCGCAGGTTCTCCCCGTTGCCGGTCTCGTAGTAGGTGACCCGCCGGTCGGCCATGCTGAGCGAGGCGGCCCAGCCGGGCCTGCGGTGCGTGGCCCGGGCCATGTTGGGAAACAGCCGGTGACCGGTCGGCTCGGCGATCGAAGTGATCGAGGTGTCGTCCAGGACCGACTTGAGGCGGGCCAGAGCGGTGAGACCGATCGTCTGATTGCTCATGGGCGGGCTGTAGTAGTCGCGTTGCAGCCACCCCTTGACCAGACCGCGCCAGCGCGCGTTCTCCGTGGCACTCGCGCCCTGACCGAGCAGAACGATCGACGCGAGGATCGGATGGCCCCTGAGGTGATCGTCCTGCTGGATCTGTTTCGGGTCGGACGAGGTCAGTCCCCGGCTGATCGCCCGCCCCGACACACCGTCCATCACCAGCCCGTTGTAGAGGAACGGCGCCCACGCCCGCTCCACCGCGTCGAACACGATCTGCCGGTTCGCGTCGGTGACCTCCCAACTCGACCCGGCCAGCAGCGCGAACAGCGACCCGAGCCCGCCGAGCAGCACCGAGCCGTACGAGCCCGTGTACGGCACCGTGGTGTGCTGGATGAACGACCCGTCCGTGTAGAGCCCGTCGCCGCTGGTCACATAGGGGAAGACGGGGGAGAGGGCGTCCCGTGCCAGGGCGACCTTGGCGGAGTTCGCGCCGACGATCCCGCGCAGCGCCAGCACCCGGCACAGGTCGACGCGGTTGGCCCCCGTGCTGGTGCCGGTGTAGTCGGCGACCGCCGAGTCGGGCACGAAGTGGTCCACCGCGGCCAGGTAGTCGGCGATCCGGTCCGCCGACAGGTGGTCGTACATCAGCACACAGATGTCGAGCAGCGACTGCGGAGCACCGATCTGCCAGCTGTACCAGTTGCCGTAGCGGGCCTGGCCGGCGTTGTAGACCTCCGAGTGGAGGTGATCGAGTCCGGTCAGGATCGTGTTCCTGAGCCCGGTGTCGCCGGTCAGTCCCGTGCCCTGCTGGGAGTACGCCTGGGCGAGCGTAGTGAGCCGGTTGTAGCTGGTGTTCATGTTGCCGGAGTAGCCGTACGACTCCTGATCTGTGTCGGGCTCCGGGTCGGCGTACCCCAGGTCCGGCCAGAGCGAACCGGCGGCCGGGGCCATGGAGGAGAGCAACTGGCGTGCGGTGTCGCCGAGTTCGGCAAGTCGGCTCTTGAACGGTTCCGAGGTGGGGCTGAACCCCTCGCCCAGAATGAGCGTGCGCCACTTCGCCCGCAGGGTGGTGAACTCGTCAGCCTCCGCGGCCGGTACGGCGGACGGAGGCTCGGCGCTCGCCTGGCTGGACAGGCCGAGCGCGACAGCGGTGCCAGTGCTTGCGGTAAGAAAGCCGCGACGTGACCAACGAGTCGTCATGACGGCGCTTTCTAGCAGGGGAACGTTCAAACGCTCAATAGTCAATACCGAATTGATCGTATTGATCATTTGGGAGGGGATGGGAGTGGAGGAGGTGGGGGGTGGGAGCGAGGGCGGGCCTCCTCCGCTGAACCGGCGGGGCGGCAACCCCGTATCACTCCTCGGGAATTGGCGAAGCCCGTGAAGACGGGACGGAAGGAGAGCGGCGTGCCCACTCGGCCCGACCCCGCGCAGCCCAACGAAGACCCGGCCCTGGAACCGATCCGCGTTCTGCGTCCACGCCGCACCGACGCGCTCGCTGAGCTGTTCAAGGAGCTGGAGCAGGAGCGGAACGGCTACGAGACCGTGGTCGTGCCCGGTGCCCTGCCCGGCGCCGAGGACGCGACCCAGGAACTCCCGGCCGTCACCGAGGAAACGAGGATCGCACCGCGCGGCACTGTCGCTCGTCCGGGCCCGGGCCCGGACGCGCCCGGCCCGGACGCGCCCGGCCTGGACGCGCCCGGCCTGGACGCGCCCGGCCTGGACGCGCCCGGCCCGGGGTTTCGTCGCGCGGCCGTCGCGGTCGCCGTGACGGCCGCCGCGGTCATCGGCTTCGGCGGTGCGCTCCTGCTCTCCGGCCGCGACGACGACAGGGCGGCGGCGAAGGATCCGGCTCCGTCCACCACGGCCTCGGCGTCGGCCGCGCCCACCCGGAACGCCCCCGGCGCGGGTGGCGCTGCCGGTGCACCCGGTGCCGACGAACCCGGTGACCCTCCCGCCTGCAGCGCGTCCTTCCGGACCGTCAACAGCTGGCAGGGCGGCTATCAGGGCGAGGTGACGGTGACTGGTGCGCCCGCCGCCTCGGCCGCCGGCTGGACCGCGACGGTCGTACCGGCCGACGGTGCCCGCCTCACCCAGGTCTGGGACGGCACCCTCACCACGACCGGAGACGGCACGGCCACCGTCGCCAACGCGTCATGGAACGGGAAGCTGGCGCCCGGCGCGAGCGTCACCTTCGGCTTCATCGCCGACACCTCGGCGTCAGGTGCCCCGTCGGCGGAGGTCACCTGTGCGGCGACGGCGGATGCGACCTGACGCCGCCGTGCGGCCGCGTGCCTCGGGTCGAAGGAAGAGGGGCGGCGGCCGGTCAGCGCCCGTGGTCGACCAGCGCCTGCGACACGGCGCGCACACTGCGGGCGATGTGCTGCAGCTGCATGACCTCCGCCGCGTACAGCTTGATGGTGTGTTCGATGACCGACTCCGGCATGCCGAGGGCGGGCAGGTCCGCCCGGGCGGTCTGCAGTGCGGTGCGCGCGACCCGGATCTCGTTCTGGACCTGGATATGCGCATGGCGGGCGAGCAGCACGGGGTGGCGGATCAGGGCCGGGTAGCTGGCGTAGCGGGCCGGCACCAGCTCGCGCAGCCACTTGGCCGCGGAGCGTTCCCAGTCGTAGGAACCGGGGGCCTTGACCTGGCACGGCCAGTCCGGGGTGATGCGCGTGGTCGTCAGGGGCATGATCATCGCTTCCGGGTGTGCGGCGTCGTCCGGGGTGTTCGACGTGGTCGGGGCGGCCCCGGCCTAGGGGATGACCGGGGCCGCCGCCACGGGCGCTCGCGCAGGCGATGCCCGACCGAACAGCCCGCGCGCCGACGCGGGTAGGAGACGGCGGCAACGGGTGTTCGTTGAGGAGCCCGGAAGGGCAGACGGCAGTCGCACGACGGATGGGGTGACGTGCGCATGAACGGACCGGCTGCTCTCTGCGGGCGGATGGTGCGTGTGAAGTATTTATATATGCCGTCCGCTTTGCAAGACGTATGAAAACATTCATGCGCGCTTTGAAGTGAATGGTCCCCCTGTGGTGCGGTTCGAGCGAAGTGGGGGAGCGGCGCCCTGCGGGCGGGTGATGCGGGGGATCAGTCCTGGTGAGGGCTGTTCCGGCGGGATCAGTCCCGGAGGAAGAACTGGTGCTGGTCGGAGATCTGCTCGTAGTCCTCGAGTCGCGCCTGTGTCCGTTCCGGGTCGGCGTCGGTCATGGCCTGCAGCAGCGCGGCGGCCATCACGCCGGGCGCGGCGTAGGAGTCGAAGACCAGCCGGGAGCCGGTGTTGGTGGCGAAGACGACGTCCGCGTCGTCGGCCACCGGACCGAGCGCCAGGTCGGTGATCAGGGCGACCCGCAGTCCGGCGCTGCGCGCGACCCGTACGGCGGTCAGGGTCTCCTGGGCGTGCCGGGGCATGGAGAACGCCAGCACCCAGGTGCCGCCCGCCTCGCGCGACTGCAGCAGCGCGTCGTAGGCGACGCTGCCGCCCCGGGTCACCAGCCGCACATCGGGGTGGACCCGGCGCGCCGCGTAGGCGAAGTACTCGGCGAGGGACGCCGAGATGCGCAGTCCGAGGATGGTCAGCGGCGTCGACCGGGACAGTTTGCGGCCGATGTCGATCACCTGGTCGGGATCGCCGAAGTCGCGCCGCAGGTTCTCCAGGTTCTCGATCTCGGCGTCCACGGCGGACTGCAGTTCGTTCGCACCGTTCTCCTCGGCCGCGGGGCCCCCGGCGAGGTGGCCGAGCGCGATCGACTGGAGCCTCTCCCGTAGCGCGGGGTAACCGCTGAAGCCCACCGCAGCGGCGAAACGCGTCACCGAAGGCTGGCTGACACCGACCCGCTCGGCGAGATCGGTGATCGAAAGGAACGCCGCTTCGGTGATGTGCTCGATCAGGTACTGGGCGATGCGCCGCTGTCCGGGTGACAGCCGGGGCTGATCGAAGAGTGTCCTGAGCTGGGAAGTCGGGGACGCCTCCGCTTCGCCGGCGGACTTGCCCGAGGTGATCGCGGATGCCTGTGCGCGTGCCTGCTGCGGCGATGGCAGGGAGGCGGCTCCATTGTCTTCCACAGTGCTTCAACATAGCTCACACACTGTGGTGACCTGGGCTGGTATGGGGCCCGCGCTCACCGACGATAGATGGTGATCGAATGGCCGACCGTATCGATCGGACGACTGCTGTCGATCAATTCGGCCAGTCGGCCGGTCGCCTTGGCCACCGAGGAGTCCGACACGACCAGCAGTCCGCGCACCTCACGGGCGGGTACCTTGCGCGGATCGGCGGCGTCGATGCCGTAGGCGGACGGCACCCCGCTGCCCTTGTACACGAGCCAGATCCGCTCGCCCCGATACCGCTCGTTCAGCCGGTCCGCGAGCCGGCCCAGGTCCTGGCCCCAGTCCACGTTCGAGTCGTGCAGCCGCAGATGGGTCTTCGCCGGACCGCCGAACGCCTCGTTGGAGTACGGCAGGTAGTACGGATACGTCCGCAGGGAGCTGACCGCGACGAACGCGACCAGCGCCCCGACCGCGACCGGCGCCCACCGCCACCGCACCGCGAGCACACAACCCGCCGCCACCGCCAGGAACATCGGCACGAAGACGGCGTACCGCGTGCCGAAGTCCCGTGACCCGAGCATGGCCGCGGCGAGCAGCACGGCGGCGGGCACCAGCAGGTAGGGCGCCGCCGGTCGCAGCCGCCGTACGGCCACCACCGCCACGCCACCCGCCGCCCACAGGGCGAGCATGCCGAGCGGCGTCTTCACCAGCAGGGCGGCAGGCAGGTAGTACCAGAGCGAACCCGTGTAGAGCCGGCCGAAGAGGAAGCCCTGCCACGGGTACTCCTCGAACCCGAACTGGACGCGCATCCCGTCGCGGTAGGACTCCGGGAACGGCAGCAGATCGATGACGAGTTCCCGCAGCCCGTGCACCACGGGTACCGGCTGCTGCGGCGCCCAGCGCAGCCGCGGGTCGACCACCAGGTACGAGGCCCACACCACGGCGATGGCGGCCACCGCCACGACCCCGGCGCTTGCGGCCGCCCACCCGAGTACCCGTCGGCGCGGCTCCGAGGGCGACTTCGCGCACCACACCGACAGGCCCGTGAGCGCAAGGAGCACCGGGACCGCGGCCAGGGTGCTCATCTTCGTGACCAACGCCGCACCGAGGGCCACCCCGGCCAGCGGCACGTACCAGCGCGGCCGGCGGCGGGCCCGCCACAACAGCCAGGCCGACGTCAGCACGAACCCGGCCGCCGGGACGTCCAGTGTGGCCAGCGAGCCGTGCGCGATGAGGTCGGGGGAGAAGGCGTACAGAGCCAGGGCCGCCAAACCGCCCGCCGGACCGGCCAGTTCACGGGCGAAGGCGAAGACGATCAATCCGAACAAGAGAGTCAGAACGATCACAGGGAGTCGGGCGAACAACATCAGCCGCCATGGATCATTGCCCGACTCGTACAGCAGGTGCCGCCCCAACTGGCCCTGATCTCCGGTGAAGGAGCGGTCGACGTGCGGATCGGCCGCCGCCACTCCGACGGCGATGACCAGCTTTCCGAGCGGCGGATGCTCGGGGTTGTGGATCAGGCGCCGCTCGTGCAGATACTCGGCCGCCGTGCCCACGTACACGGGTTCGTCGATCGTCGGAGTCTGCTGTACCGCCGTCGTCACCATCGCCACGGCCATCTGGCCTAGCAGCACGACCACGAGGAGCAGCACGAGCCAGCGCCTGCCGGACAGCCGCGAGGGCTGCGAGGACTGCGAGGGCTGCGCGACGGAGGCGTCGGGCACACCGGAGGGCGCCTCCGGGGCCGGGGCAGGGGCCGAGGCAGGGACCGAGGCAGAAACCGCGTGCCGTTCGAGCGCCATCTTCCGCTCCGCGGCGCCGTCGACCCCGCGGCGGCGGGAACTGATCCGGAGCCGGCCCATGGGCCTACTCTGCACCAGGTCCCGCCGAGGACGGCGTTACCGCTTGAGGAGTCGTACCGACAGACCATCCGTCGTGTAGACGGGTACGGCTCGCAGCGTGCGGGAGTTCAGCTCCACCCGGTCGAACCGGCCGCGCAGCTGTGACGCCTCGATGACGGGCACCGTGGTGCCCGCGACCGGCGGGCGCTCCGCGTCGAGGCGCAGCGACAGCACGCTGCCCCGGCCCAGCGAGATCCGGCGGGACACCTCGAGCGCCGGACCGTGGTTCTTGCGGACCAGCAGTTCCAGGGCGGAGTCGCCCTCCTGGACGTACGAACCGCGCACCCGCAGCACCCTGTCCGCGCGGAGCGTGCCGCCCTTCACCCGCACGTCACCCTCCCCGAGGGCGTTGGCGGAAGCGGCGACCAGCACGCCGTCCTCGACCACCGTGCCGCCGTGGTACCGGTTGTGCCCGGCCAGGGTGAGCGTGCCGGTGCCGCGCTTGGTCAGGCCGCCGTCGCCGCGGATGTCGTTGCGCCAGACGTCGGCCGCGCCGAAGCCCCCGGCCGCCGCGTCGAGCGTGACGGTCACGTCGGAGTCGAAGGCGCCGTAACCGTCCGCCGCGGTGAACAGGTCGAGCCGTCCCCACTGCTCGAAGCCGTCCAGCAGGACGTACCCGCCGGGCAGCGCGGTCGTGCGCAGCACCTCGCGACGCTGGGCCGCGGTCAGGTACGGCTGCCGCGTCTCCAGCAGCACCTCCGCGCCCTTCGGCACGGTCAGGGGCTCGTCGCGACCGCGCCGGGTCAGCACATAGGTCAGCTTCGGCCCGACCGTGCGGGCGTTGGCGTCACGGTCGGCGTAGGGGTCGGTGGCGCGGTCGGCCGAGTGGGCGTACGCGTTGAGGGTGTCGGCCGTCGAGCCGGTCCGCTGCTTGAAGTACGCCAGGGCCTGGGCGCGGGCGGCGGCCTTGAGCTCGGCGTTGACCGGGTCGGCGAGGGCTGCGGCGGCCAGGGCGGTGGCCATGATGCGGCCGCCGAGGACGTCGACCGTGGAGTGCATGCCCGCCACGATGCGGGTGTGGCTGAGCTCGAAGGCGCGGGTCACCAGCTCCTGGAAGCGCTCGGGCACGGCGTAGGCGTACGCCAGGGCCGCCAGGTGCAGGGCGTTGGTGTGCCCGCTGGGGAATCCGCCGTCCTCGGTCGCACTCTCGCCGCGTTGGCGCAGCAGCTGCGGGGCGACGACCACCTTCGACTCGTAGACGGGAAATCCGAACTCGTCCTTCCTGCCGGTGTCGACGACCTCGCTGTCCTCGTTCATCCGCCACGGACGCGGGTACTGGAAGGCGAACTTGGCCGGGTTGCCGGAGGCGAAGGGGCCGCGCACGGTGTCGACCAGCTTGGCCACCCGGCCGAGGTCCGAGTCGTACGATCCCGCGCCGATCGCGGAACCGGCCGGGGCGTCCGCGGGCACGGCGTCGCTGATCTTCCCTGAGGGGGTGCCGTCCGGAGCGCTGGTGATCGATGTGACCGCCTTGGCGCCCGACTTGTACAGGTCGGCAAGCGGACCGAGCCCGGCGATCACCGAGTAGCTCTGGTGCTGACGGTCGATGATGAACGATTCCTTCGCCTGGGCGTCCGTACGCGCGGCGGTGATCCGGACGCTGTAGCGCATATTGGCGCGCAGCGCTTCGGGCATCAGTGGCGTACCGGAGTTCCAAGCGCTCCCCGTCTTCCACACCTTCGCGAAGCCGCCGAGAACGCGGACCACGGCGTTGGTCTCAGGCGTCAGGTTCGCGACGACGTTGGTCTTGTAGTCGTCGACGAACGCGGCTGCCTTCGCGGCGGCCTTGGCGTCCGCGGCGGGGAGCCAGCCGGCGACGGCAGGGAGGGCCAGCAGGGCCGCACCGCCACCGGCGGAGGCCAGGAGAAAGCGCCTTCTGTTGAGGGACGGGGTGGCGTGGCGCCCGACGGATGCCGGCATGGTGCCTCTCTCGAGTTCATCGGCCCGAACGGCCGGGAGGTGATCGAAATGATCGACTCGACCGTCCGGTGCACATCGGGTGCACATGAGACGCACGAAACGCAGGGGGATCGAGTCTTACGAGCGAAGATCTACGGGCGAGTTGTGGCGGACTCGGGAGAGCGTGGAGTCCGGCAGCTGTCACACAAGTGAACGGGCGAGTGCCAGGGCGCCCTCGACCGGCGGCACTTCCAAGCGCCAAGGGCGGGCCCCCGGCACGCTGTCGGCGAGCGCGGCGGCGAAGGCGTCGAAGAGGGCGGGCTGGGCGAGAACGGTGCTGCCGGCGACCACGACGTCGTCCACCGGGACCCCACGCGAGGCGAGTTGGCCGACCAGCGCGGCCAGCGACCGGCCGCCCTCGTCGATCACCGCACGGGCGAGCGCTGATCCGGCCCGGGCGGCTGCGAACACCACCGGCGCGTGCCGGCCCCACTCGGCGGAAGCGCTCTTGGCGTTCTCCAACGCCGCGCCGAGTGCGGGCACTTCGGCGACGCCGAACGCGTTGATGAGCCCGCGCGCCAGCGCATCGGGTTCCTCGCCGAGATCGTGCGCCGCCCACACGGCCCGTACGGCCTCGCGGACGAGGCCCGCCGCGCCGCCCTCGTCGCCGAGGACCGCACCCCAGCCGCCGACCTGGACCGCGCTGCCGTCGGTCAGCCGACCGACCGCGACGGACCCGGTGCCGGCGACCACCCCGACCCCCTTGTCCAGCCCGGCGGCAGGGACGAGCAGTTCCGCATCGCCCACCACCAAAGCCGGTGCGTCGAAGTGGAGTTGGAGCGCGGTGCGGATCTGCCCGCACTGGCGAGGTGTCTCGCATGCGTGCCCGCCGACCGCAAAGGCCGAGGGGCGCTCACCGGCCGGCAGGGTGTCGGCGGCCAGTGCGGCCAGCCAGCCGGCGGCGGCGACCGGGTCGTGCGGTCGCCAGCCGCTGCTGGTGCGGACGTGATCGGCGACCATGACGTCCCCCGCGAATGCGCGCAGATGCGTCTTGGTGCCGCCCACGTCGATACCGACCACGAGAGGGGACGAGTGGGGAGTGTCCTGCACGGCTCCTCTTTCGTCGTTGCGCGTTGGCTGCGACGGCGGGCGGACCGTGCCTGGGCGGGCGCAGACGTCGCGACGAGCGGCGTGGATCCGCGCCGTTGACCGTAGGGAAGCCCCGGGACGGGCTTCGTTGCCGAGTGCGGCAGGCGAGTACCGCATCAGTTCGTTAGGAAGTTAACTAACGAAGTAGGGTGCGTCAAGAGGCGCGGAATTCCCGTTGCCGAACGATCATTTCGGCGGTTCCGACCGCCTCAGCACGACCAGGGGAGACCATGGACCTGAGCGAGAGCGCGCGTGCGGTGTTCGCGGTGCTGGCCGGGGCGGGCACCGCCACCCGTCCCCAGCTGGCGGCCGGTGCGGGCCTGTCCAAGCCGACCGTCTCCGCCGCCGTCGCCGAACTGGAGGCCGCCGACCTCGCCGCCCACTCCGGCACCGCCTCCGGCGCCACCGGCAGGTCCGCCGCCGTCTACCGGCTCGGGCCGGCAGCCGGCGCCGTGCTCGCCGTCGACCTCGGCCCCGCCGAGACCCAGGTGCGCGGCTGCGCCCTCGACGGCACCCTGCTCGCCGAGGGCACCGGCTCCCGCGACGACGCCGCCGCCACCGTGCGCAAGGTCCTCGACGCGCTGCCCGCCAACGCCCCGCTGCGCGCCGTCGTCGTCGCCGTCGGTGACGTCACGACCCGGGACCGGGACGGCAGCGGAATGCGGCCCGCGACCGCGAAGGCCGGCCCCGTCTTCGACGCCATGGCCGTCGCACTGCCGCCGGGCGTACCCGTCCACCTGGAGAACAACGTCAACTGCGCCGCCCTCGCCGAACTGCACGAGGGCGCGGCACGGGGCCGCCGGACGTTCGGGTATCTGCGGATCGGCGTGGGCATCGGTCTCGGCATTGTCGTAGGAGGCCGGGTGTTGCGCGGGGCGAACGGGGCCGCTGGTGAGGTGGCCCGGCTGCCGTACCCGTGGGACGAGGGCCGCGAGCCGCGCCACGAGGCGCTGGAGGACCGCATGGGCGTACGTTCCCTGCTGCGGCGGACGGCCGAGACGTGGCAGGACGACGACGAGCCGTGCCCCGAGACCGCGGAGCGGTTGTTCGCCCTCGCCGGGGCAGGCCACGGCCCGGCCGGTGCCGCCGTCGCCGGGCACGCCGCCGACATCGGACGGCTGGCCGCCGCCGTGGCCGCCGTCCTGGACCCCGGGCTGATCGTGCTGGGCGGAGCCGTCGGCTCGAACCCGCAGCTCGTGCCGGGTGTCCGGGCCGAGCTCGGCCGGCTGAGCTGGCCCACCGAGGTCGTCAGCAGCGCGCTCGGCGACAGCGGCACCGTGGTCGGAGCCACCCGGCTCGCCGTCGCTCGTGGAATCCAAACCGTGACCGGGGCGGTCCAGGCGAAGCATTGACGGACTCGACCCGCTTCTGCCAATGTCCGGACAAGCGCTTTCTGAGCCGGCGGGACCCGGCTCGGGACGAGGTACTCCGCCGTACATCGCGTACGGCGAGCCGTGCGAGGGCGTGCTCGTACGGTCACGGCCAGGACGACGGCCGTGGACCCTCGTCCGACACGGCGGAACGACCGGGCGAGGTCGCGGGCCGTAGGGCGCCATCCACAGAAGGATCCGAGCCGCGCTGACCGGCCGGGCAATCCGTCACGCACATCCAGGGAGGACCCGGTGGGTCACCAGATCTCGCGCAGAACCCTCTTCCGCACCGTGAGCGGACTGGCCGTCGCCGGCGCGCTCGGCACCTCGCTCAGCGCCTGCGCCGGAGGTACGGGCGCCGGCAGCACCAGCAGCGACCTGACCATGACGTGGTGGGGCAGCGACGACCGGCACAACGCCTACAAGAAGTCGCTCGCCTACTTCCAGAAGCAGAACCCGAAGGTCAAGATCCGCGAGACCTACCAGGGCTACGACGGCTACTTCGACAAGTTCAACACCAACATCGCCGGCGGCAGCGCCCCGGACCTGCTCCAGATGGACACCGCCCTGGTGGCGCAGTACGCCCGCAAGGGCGTCCTCGCCCCGCTCGACTCCTACGTGGGCAAGACCCTGGACCTCACGGGCTTCTCCAAGACGCTCCTCGCCGCCGGCACCGTGGACGGCAAGCTGTACGGCGTTCCGTCCGGGATCGGCGTCAACCAGCTCACCGTCAACCGCAGCGGCCTGGAGAAGCTCGGCCTGAAGCTGCCCGACCGCGAGTGGACCTGGGCCGACCTGAAGAAGGTCGCCCAGGACGTCTACAAGAAGAGCGGCGGCAAGACGTACGGCGTCGACGACGGCGGCGGCTCCACCCTCCAGTGCTTCGAGGTGTTCGCCCGCGAGAAGGGACAGACCTTCTTCTCGGACGACGGCAAGAAGCTCGGGTTCACCTCCGACACCCTCCAGGAGTGGTGGGAGTACTGGGCCGAGATGCGCAGGACGAACGCGTCCCCGCCGCCGGCCATCACCTCCGCCGCGCACAACGACCTCACCAAGAACGCGGTCGTCATCGGCAAGGCACTGTTCACCTTCGACTCCGGTGTCTACGGCGCGGGCGGTTCCATCACCGACGCCCAGCTGGACTTCCTGCCGACCCCGCAGGGCGACTTCTCCGGCGCCCGCGAGGGCAACTTCGTCAACGGCGGCGTGCTGCTGTGCGCCACCAAGGCCAGCAAGAAGGTCGCCGACTCGGTGAAGATCATGAACTTCTTCGCCCAGGACGACACGGCGATCAAGGACATGCAGCTGTTCCGCGGCATCCCGCCGACCGAGAAGGCCCGCAATCTGATCGCCTCGGGCCTGACCGAGACGGACAAGCTGAACATGGAGAACGCGGACTACATCTCGCAGCGTGTCTCCAAGGCGTCCAACGCCCTGCCGGCGCCGGTGCCGCCGCCGCAGGGGGCCGACCAGATCTGGGATCTGCTGTTCCAGTCGAACCTCGCGGTGGCCTTCGGCAAGAAGTCGATCAAGGCGCAGCTCTCCGAGTTCTTCGACCAGGCGGGCGGGATTCTCGGCGGCTAGCTCCGCTGGGACTGCCGAGGAGGATTTGCCGCGACAGGCCGTCTGCTGTCTGCGGATTCGTCGTGGCTCGTCGCGCAGTTCCCCGCGCCCCTGAGGCGTGGCAGTGACCGGGGCTTCGAGGAGTACAGCCCCATCTGAAATACCGGGAGAGGGCCAGGGAGACATGAGTATGACCACCGCGCAGACCGGCGAGGTCGTCAAGGAGCCGTCGGCTCCCGCGACCCCGTCCGACCAGCGGGAACGTGACCGTATGCGTCGCCGCCTCGCCAGACGGCGGGGCGGGGGATGGTGGCCGTACCTCTTCCTGGCCCCCTGGTTCGTGGGCCTGTTCGGGCTGACGATCTACCCGATGCTCGACTCGCTGTACCTGTCGTTCACCAACTTCGACCTGCTGACGCCCGCGCAGTGGGTCGGCATGGACAACTACGACCGGATGTTCACCGACGACCCGGTCTTCTGGGACTCGGTGCACGCCACCCTCGTGTACGTCGTCGTCTCCGTGCCCCTGAAGCTGGCCCTCGCCCTCGCGGTGGCGATGCTGCTCAACCGCGATCTCAGGGGCATAGGCCTGTACCGGGCCGCCTTCTACCTGCCGTCCCTGCTCGGCGGGGCCGTGGCCATCGCGATCGTGTGGCGGCAGGTCTTCGGCGGCGAGGGCCTGTTCAACGACTTCCTGGGCTGGTTCGGGCTCAACACCGGCCAGGACTGGATCTCCAGCCCGGACACCGCGCTCTACACGCTCGTCCTGCTGGCCGTCTGGCAGTTCGGCACGCCCATGGTGATCTTCCTCGCCGGGCTGAAGCAACTGCCGAAGGACGTGTTCGAGGCGGCCGCGATCGACGGTGCCGGCGCCGTGACCAGGTTCTTCAAGATCACCCTGCCGCTGCTCACTCCGATCGTCTTCTTCAACGTGGTCCTTCAGATCATCGACGCGTTCAAGACGTTCACTCCCGCGTTCGTGATCAGCAACGGCTCCGGCGGACCGCTCAATTCGACCATGCTGTACTCCCTCTACCTGTACAAGAAGGGCTTCACGGACCTGCAGATGGGGTACGCCTCCGCGCTGGCCTGGGTGCTGTTCCTGGTCATCGCACTGTTCACGGCGGTCAACTTCATCGCCAGCCGCTACTGGGTCCACTACGACGACTGAGCGAGGAGTCCTTCACCCATGTCCGCCATCACCCCGCCCCGGTCCTCGACGTCACCGCTGCACAAGCTCCGCTCGGCCACCGGGACCCGCCGCATCTTCATCCACACCGTGCTCATCGGCGTGGCGATCGTCATGCTGTACCCGCTGATGTGGATGCTCAGCAGCTCCCTCAAGCCCGACACCGAGATCTTCACCCACCCCGGGCTCATCCCGACCGCGCTGCGCCCCGAGAACTACTCCGAGGGCTGGAGCGGCTCCGGCAACTCCTTCTCCCTCTACATCACCAACTCGCTGATCGTGACGATCGGCGCGGTGATCGGAAACGTCATCTCGTGCTCGCTGGCCGCGTACGCCTTCGCGCGCTTCGAGTTCCGCGGCAAGAAGATCTGGTTCGGCCTGATGCTCGGCACGCTGATGCTGCCCACGCAGGCCGTCCTGATCCCGCAGTACACGATCTTCTACAACCTGACCTGGATCAACACGTTCCTGCCGCTGATCGTGCCGAAATTCCTCGCCGTCGACGCCTTCTTCATCTTCCTGATGGTCCAGTTCATCCGCTCCATCCCGCGCGAGCTGGACCAGGCGGCCATGGTCGACGGCGCCAATCCGTGGAAGATCTACTGGAGGATCATCCTGCCGCTGATGAAGCCGGCGCTGATCACCACCACGATCTTCACCTTCATCTGGACCTACGACGACTTCCTGCACCAGCTCGTCTACCTTCAGCAGAACGACAAGTTCACCGTCCCCCTGGGCCTGACGCTGTTCCTCGACCAGACCAGCGGCTCCTCCTACGGCGCGATGTTCGCCATGTCGACACTCGCCCTCCTGCCCACCCTCATCTGCTTCCTCATCTTCCAGAAGAGGCTGGTGGAAGGCATGGCCACCTCCGGCATGAAGGGCTGACACCCGTGCATCTGCCTCGCCAGCTCGGCGCCCTGCACGACCTCCCGGACACCCCTCAGGCATACGACGCCGTCCTCGCCGGTGTCGCCGAACAGGCCCTGGCCCGGCTCACGCCCGAGGGCAATCTGGAACACCCCGACTGTGTCGACGACATCGGCGACACCTCACTCGGCGTCACCTCACTCCTGGCCCTCGCCTGGCAGCGCGGCCAGGACCCGCGCCTGCCGGAGGCGGTGCGCCGCAGCCTCGCCTTCCATCTGCGCGAGCGCGTCTACACCGAGGACAACCCCGGCTACCCGAACCTGCGGGCCCGCAACTCCGGTCTGCCGTACGCCCGTTACACCCTCGCACCCGGCGCCCATCCCATCGGTGACTGGCCGAGCACGGTGTGGGCGCTGCTCCAGGCGGTCAACGTGCTGGACCTCGCGGAGGGCCTCGTCGAGGACGAGCAGCGCGCCGAACTGACCGAGGTGGCGCACGGCTACTGGCGCTGGCTGACCGAGGCGACCTTCTTCAATCCGCAGGAGGCCGGCAACCAGGCCATCGGCTGCATCGTCGGCGGACTGATGCTGGCCCGCCACCTCCCGCCGGGCCGACGCGACCTGGTGCGGTCGCGAGCGATCGCCCTGTACGCCGAGAAGATCCGCGCCCACCGGGTCGCCGACCGCGGCGCACTCCTGCCTCCCGAGCACGGCGGCGCCTACGACAACAACTACGGCCCGATCTCCCTGTCCTTCCTCGCCCAGGCCCACCGGGTCAGCGGCGAGCAGGTCTTCGCCGAGGACGGCGACGCGCTCGCCCGCTACCTCGACGCCCGCCTGCCCGGCGGCGGCTTCGACAACGGCGGTCCGCGCTACAGCGAGCAGCACAGCGGCTTCGAGTCGGTCCTCGGCCTGCGCTACTTCAGCCGGCGCATCGGCTCCGATCTGGGGCGCTACCGGGGCGACACCCGGTGGGGCCGGCACGCGGTCAAGGCGGACGGCGGAGTCGACGGCCACTTCGCCTGGATGCTGGTGTGGCAGATCCAGGACAGCGCGCGCTGGCACCGCACCCCGTCGCCGGTCCCGGCCCGCCACCAGCTCCGCGCCGGTTCGGTCTCGGTGGCCTTCGACGACCGTATGACCCCGTCCCTGGTCGAGGCGGCGGGCACGTACTACCTCCCGGCGGCGGTGAACCGGCAGCACGGCTTCGGCCCCGTGACGGACGGCTTCCTCTTCTGCCGCCCGATGGGCGAGGTCCGCGTCCGGGACGTCCGCGCCGACGGCCTCACCGCCAAGCTGGTCACCAAGCCGGTCGTCGGCCGCGACCACGTCCTGCGCCATGTCCGGTCCCTGTACGTCACCGACGGCACGGCCTTGTGGGTGACGGTCGCGGTGGACCGGCTACCCGGCACGCCGTATCTGCTCGCGGGCCTGCCGTACGCCACCGACGACGGCGAGCGCGTACGCAGGACCGCCGAGGGCGAGGTCACGTCGGCCGGCGCACTGCGTCTGACGCACCCCGAGACGGACGGCGTCGACCACTTCGACGCCCGCGCGGACCGGACCCAGGAGGAGGCGGCCTTCGCCCTCGCGGCCGACCCTCGCGGCTATGGCAACCCCGACCTGGGCTGGAGCCACCTGGTCGGCTCGACGGCACTGGAGGCCGAACCGGCCCCCGGCGCACCGGAGCACCTCCACGTCTTCGCCGTGCGCTACGGAGCGGGACGCCACGCAGCGGGACGCCACGGATCGACGCGCCCGTTCGCGCCCGCCTTCGCCCAGGACGGTCCGGGCCTGACGGTCCGCACCGAGGCGTTCACCGCTGTGCTCGGCGAGGCGGCGGGCGACGCGCACGGAGAACCGGAGCTGACGCTCCAGGCCGTATAGGCGGGTCCTGCGGGCCGCATGTGCGGCCCTCAAGCCCCTGTTGTGCGGTTCTCAAGCCGCCGCCATGCGGTACTCATGCCCCCGTACGGGCCGTCGACGGTCCGTACGGGACGGGCACCACCGTGGCCGGCACCACCAGGTCGGCCCGGTCCCGGGTCGCCGCCACCAGCTCCGCGTTGCGCTGGTCGGAGCGCAGCACCCAGGCCACGGCCTCGTCGTGCGGCTTGCCGAACTCCTCGTGCCGGGCGATCAGCCGCCGCAGGCGCTCCGGCTCGTCGAGCTCGCAGAACCACACCTCGTCCAGCTGCGGCCGTACCCGCGCCCACGCATCCGTCTCCAGCAGCAGGTAGTTGCCCTCGGTCACCACCAGCCGGGCCGTGGCCTGCACCGGAACGGCGCCCGCGACGGGCTGCTCCAGAACCCGCTCGAAGCCGGGTGCGTACACGGTGCCATCGTCGGGGTCCTCGCGCAGGCGCCGCAGCAGCGCCGCGTACCCCGCGGCGTCGAACGTGTCGGGTGCGCCCTTGCGGTCCCGGCGGCCGAGCCTGTCCAGCTCCACGTCGGCGAGGTGGAAGCCGTCCATGGGCACATGCGCGACCCAGGGATCACCGGCACCATTGAGTTCCCGCACCAGATGCTCGGCGAGCGTGGTCTTGCCCGCCCCCGGGCTGCCTGCGATGCCGAGGACGGCGCGGCGGCCGTCGCGTGGGAGGGACCGGGCACGGGCGAGGAGGTCGTCGAAGGTCAGGGCCACACAGCAGAGTGTGTCACCCGGTCGGCGATGACTTCCGGTGGTCCGCGGAGTCTCCTGGACAAGGGGTTTCGCCTCGTCACGAGTCATCACGGGGAGGGGAAGGAAGGCGCGCACCATGCCGGACGACGACACCACGCAGATCCGCACACTGATCACGACCTGGGCCGACGCGGTCCACCGGGGTGACCTCGACGGCGTCCTCGCCGACCACACCGAGGACATCGTCATGTTCGACGTACCGCCACCCCACGACGGCGTCCGCGGCCTGCCGGCGTACCGCGCCACCTGGCCGCCGTTCTTCGAGTGGCAGGCCAAGGGCGCCTCCTTCGAGATCGAGTCACTCGACATCACGGCGGGCGCCGACGTGGCGTACGCCCACGCCCTCCTGCGCTGCGGAACCCCGGACGAACTCGCCGAACGCCCCACCCTCCGCCTGCGTCTGACGCTCGGTCTGCGCAAGGAGGGCGGCCGCTGGGTCGTCGCCCACGAGCACCACTCGTTCCCACACGACTGACACACGACTCGCATCGTCCATGTCAGGCACCTGGCCGAACATCACACTGCACGCTTGCACCTTGCGCGTTAGTTTGTCCGTGTTTGTGGTGATTTCTCGGTTCCCCGTCGGCCAACTCGCCCGGCCGCGGGGCTCGGAACCCTACGAGTCGTAGGGGGTGAGGGGTGGACGATGGCCCACGGCACGAAACCCATGCTCACAAGCGTGGGACGGCGCGACGGGGCGCTCGCGTCCGGAAAGCCGTGGCGGGCCCGCGGCCACGGCCTGCTCGCGGCGGTGGCCGGTGCTTTCACCCTCGCCCAACTCCTCCTCGTGCGGCCCTCGATGGGCCTCGGCTGGGACGAGATCGTGTACGTCAGCCAGGTCGGCACCGACGCGCCGGCCGCCTTCTTCAGCGCGCCACGCGCACGAGGCGTCACCCTGCTCGTGTGGCCCATCGCCTCCTGGTCGTCGTCCACGACACTGCTGCGCGTCTACATCGCCATCCTGTCCGGACTCGCCCTGTACCTGGCCCTGCGCGTCTGGCGCGGCCTGTTCCCGGCCCGTGTCCTGGCAGGCGCCGGAGCCCTCTTCGCCTCCCTCTGGGTGACCCTCTTCTACGGCCCGCAGGCCATGCCCAACCTCTGGGTCGCGTTCGGCGCCCTGTTCTGCGTCGGCTGCTTCCTGCGGGCCCGCGCGGACCGCTTCGACCGACGGGCCCTGTGGGGCGTCCTGGCCGGTGCCGCAGTGATGGCGTGGATGCGGCCCACCGACGCGGTATGGGTCACGCTGCCCCTGCTCGTCCTCGTCGTCGCGGTACGGCACTGGCGGCTCGGGGCCGCTCTCGCGGCGGGGCTCGTGGCCGGGGGCGTCCAGTGGGTGATCGAGGCGTTCGTCAGCTACGGAGGTCTGCGCGAGCGGCTGAACCAGGCCTCCCGCATCCAGGGCGACCTGGGCTGGAACCTCGCCGTCGACGACCAGATGCGCAGCCTGGTCGGAAACACCCTGTGCCGGCCCTGCAACGGCGAGATGCCCGACCCGGCCGTCTACGCCTGGTGGTTCGTCCTCCCCCTGCTCGCCGTCTACGCACTCGCGGTCGCCGTCCTGGACGGACGCACCACCCGCACCCTGGTCCCGCTGCTCTGCGCCGCGACGGCCGCTTTCCCGTACCTGTTCCTGATCGGATACGCGGCCCCCCGCTTCCTGCTGCCCGCCTACGCCCTGCTCGCCATCCCGGTCGCGCACGCCCTGCTCCGCCTGGTCACCACGCCGACCGGCCGGTGGCGCCCGGCGGTCGGCGCCGTGATCGCGCTCGGGCTGGCCGGGCATCTGGCCGTGCAGTACGCCGTGCTGGACCACACCGTGGACCGCACCACCGCCAACCGCCAGGCCTGGGCTCGCTCCGCCGCCGAGCTCCACCGCCTCGGCGTGCGCCCGCCCTGCCTGCTGACCGGGCACGAAGCGATCCCTGTCGGGTACTACACCGGCTGCGACTCCGGCGCGACGCGCGGCAACAACGCCAACACCACCACGGCCGACATCCTGCGGACCGCCCGCAGCGCCCCGGTCGGCACCCTCACCAATCCCGGCGGCAAGCCTCCCCGGTACGCCCGCGGCTGGGAGCTGCACCGCCTCGACGGCCTGGAAGTCCGCATCGCCCCGGCGCGGGGCGCGGGCGGACGGGCATGACGTCGGAGCCGTTCCTCGCCCCACCCCAGCGCCGACGGGCCTGCTGGCACGCCCTGCTCACGCTCGTCGTCCTCGTGGCCGTGGTGTGGCTGGCCCGCCGGCACTGGGCCGTGCTCGAGACCGGCGCGGTCCGGCTCGCCCTGGCCGACCGGGGCTGGCTGCTCGTGGCCGCCGCGGCCACGCTCGTGACGTGGCCCTGCTCGGCGCTCGCCCAGCAGGGTGCGGTGCCGCTCCGACTGCCGCCCGGCCGGCTCGCGGCAGGGCAGTTCGCCGCCTCCGCGGCCAACCATGTGCTGCCCGCCGGACTCGGCGCCGGCGCGGTGAACCTGCGGTTCCTCATACGCTGCGGCATGCCGATAGCCGCCGCGGCCACCGCCATCGCCGTCAAGGGCACCGCCGGTGCGATCCTGCGCGGCGCCCTCATCGCCGTACTCTTCTTCGCCGCCGGCCCCGGCCTGCTGCACCTCCCGCACGTCAGCGGGGGAGTCCTGATCGCCGCGTGCGCCGTGGTGGCCGGCACGATCGTCCTGCTGAGCGGCCCCCTGTGGCCGCGGTGCAGACGGGCGCTGGCCGCGGCGTGGGCGTACATCGTCGCCGTCCACGCGAGACCGGTGCGGGCGGCGGCCCTGTGGGGCGGCTCGCTGGCCTTCGTGACGCTGCACTGCGCCGTGCTGATCGCCGTCACCCGCGCGGTCGCGCTGCCCCTCCCGCCGGTCCGGGTGGCACTGCTGTATCTCGCCGCGAGCACCGCGGCGGCCCTGCTGCCCACCCCCGGCGGCCTCGGCTCCCTCGACGCCGTGCTCGTCCTCGCGCTGGCCGCGGCCGGCGCCCCGGCGACCGCGGCCGCCTCCGCCGTACTCGGCTACCGGCTGCTGACGGTGTGGCTGCCGCTGATTCCCGGGCTGATCGTGCTCGCCGTACTCGTCCGGCGCGGGGCGCTGTGAGGGCGCGACCTGGAGAAGGTGCCCCATGACCCTCAAGACGAAGGCACCCCGCTTCACCCGCGCAGCCCCACCTCCTTGCGCCACTTGACGAACTGCTTGTCCGGATCGCCGGTGTACGCCCATGGCGCCCGCGTGGCCCGGCGCTGCAGTATCCGGAACAGAGCCGCGGCGATGTCGTGGGCGCCCGCATGACAGGCCGCGTGAGCCAGGTAGTTGAGGTCGCGCAGCTCGCCGGGGGCCACGGTGTTGTCGGTGCGACCCATGATCCAGCGCTCCCAGGTCCGGCGTACGTCACTGGCTGCGCCGTCGTTGCTCCAGTGCTGTCCGAGGCCGACCGAGGCATGCTGCCCCCGGGCCGCGTCCAGGGCGTAGCGGAACTCCTCGACCCGGGCGTACTGCACGAGCACCGGCAGCGGGCAGCCGGGCGGTGCCACGCCGGCCGCGTCCCGGGCGAAGTCGTACATCAGGCCGTGGGTGCCGTGCCAGCGCGAGGAGTAGTAGTGCAGCACCTGGAGGTGTCCCTCCACGCTGTACGGGTCGCGCTGGTGCAACTCGTCCCACCAGCGCGCCAGTTCCTGCCGCCGTACGCCCGACGGATACAGCCGGGCGACGGAGATCAGCGAGATCCACGGTGTCGGATCGTCCGGGTAGGAGTCGGCGGCCTTCAGGCACGACAGCACCGCGGTGTCGATGCGCTGCCGGTCGATCGGCACGCCCCGGCCCGCGGTGATCGCCACGTTGAACGCCCGGGCCGTCTCCGTCGCCGCCCGCAGCACCAGCGCGTCGGCGCTGTGCGGCTCGGCGGCCAGCCACGACTCGGCCGTCGAACTGCTCGCGCACGCCTGCGCGAGCAGCCGGGTCCGATGCCCGCGGACCAGCCAGTCGGGGCCGGTCGCCCGCAGCAGCTCCCGCAGCCCCTGCCAGCGGCCGATGACGATGTCCTGGCGGGCGCAGGTGAGGGCGGCGTCACCGCAGTCGGGGTCGAAGTCGGGAACGAAGCGGTCTTTCGCCATCGACGGCTCTCTCAGAAATCGGTGGGAAGACCCTCGTGGACAAGGGAGTCGGTGTCGGACCTGGTGCCGTCACGGCCGGCGGGAACGTAGTCCGCCTCGACGGTCTCGGCGGCGTCCAGTTTCGCCGGCCGGTAGTAGTCGCTGCCCTGCCGCCAGTACCAGAGCATCGGGATCAGCCCGGCCGCGAGACCGCCGATGCCGATCGTGATCGCGGAGGTGCTCAGCTCGCCCAGCGACTCGACGAAGATCCAGAACATGAACAGGGCGCCGAACAGCGGCCACACGCCGCCGAGTACGAAGTTGCTCACCGACTTCAGCAGCATCCTGCGGTAGGCGACGACCACCGCGATCCCGGTCAGCCCGTAGTAGACGGCGATCTGCAGCCCGATCGCGGAGATGGCGTCGGAGAGGATCTCGCCCACCGTGCCGAGGGAGTTGGCGGCGACGAACATCCCCAGCGCCACCACGCCGACCACCGCGATCGCCACCCACGGCGTGTTCCAACGCCGGTGCACACGGCCCAGCGCGGCCGGCATCGTACGGTCCCGGCCCATCGCGAACAGCGAGCGCGTGACCTGGATGAGCGTGGTCTCCAGGGTGGCGATGGTGGACAGCATCACCGCCACGATCAGCAACTTCCCGCCCCAGCCCGGCCACACCTCCTCACCGAGCACGGCCAGCACGTTGGCGTCGTTGTCCTGGATCTGCTTCGAGGAGAGGATGACGTTCACCGCGATCGTGAACACCTCGAACAGCAGGAACACGATGCCGACCCCGATGAGGCCCGCCAGGCCCGTCGTACGGCGGCTGTTGCGGGTCTCCTCACTGAGGTTGCTGGTGACGTCCCAGCCCCAGTAGTAGAACGCGGCGATCAGCGCCCCCGACGCGAATCCCGTGACCCCGTCGAAGTGGCCGAAGCCGAGCCAGGACCAGTCGAAGGCCCGGGCGTTGTCCGCATGGAGCAGGGCGAGCACCGCGAACAGGGCCAGTATCACCAGCTCGACACCGGACATCACCAGCTGCGCCCGGACGGTGAGCCGCGCACCGCCCAGCACCACGAGCAGCATGACCAGGAACCAGCCGGCGCCGACCAGCGTGGACAGCGCGGTGTTGTCCGCGAGGTCCTCGTCGAAGACGGCGAGCGTCATCGAACCCGCGGGCAGCGAACCGGCCACCATGAAGATCGTCGCCGAGATCACCAGCGCCCAGCCGCTGATGAAGCCCAGGAAAGGATGCAGGGTACGGCCGACCCACGAGTAACTGGCGCCCGCGTTCACGTCGATCCGGCTGAGATAGCTGTAGGCCAGGGCGATGCCCAGCATGGGTATCGCGCAGTACAGCAGCGCGGCCGGGCTTGCCAGGCCCACCGCGCCGACGAGGACCGCCGAGGTCGCGGCGATCGAGTACGCGGGGGCACTGCCCGCGATCGCCATCACCACCGTGTCGAACGTACCGAGGGCATTGGCCTGCAGCCCTCTTCCCCTGTTGTTGCTCATGGATGCGCTGCTTTCCGTCGTGCACGACGTGGGGGCGAGCCGGCCCCGACGGCGTAAGGGGGGTGTGGGGGGTGGAACTACGCCACGAACCGGTGAGGGATGACCTCGGGTCAGGGGCGGCGGAACGGGGGTGGCGGACACTGTACGCCGTTGCGTCGTCGTGCAGTCACGCCGTGTGTGCGAGTGATGATAGCCACACTCCTTGATGCTTCAAGAGCCACCAGATCTTCCGGGGTTGGAGAACGCGCAACGGGAAACGCGGTTCAGGACATGCACCGGCACAACCCGCCGCCGCGCGCGAGTGAGGAGGCAGCGATGGGCACCGAACACACGCCCGCCGAGTCGATGGCCGACGACGCGTACCAGCCCACCGGAGGCAACGAGGAACAGCAGGACGCGGCTCCGCTGGACCTCCAGGACGCCTTGGACGAGCGGACGTACGACGACACCCTCGACGAGGGCTACTCCCCGCCCGAGAAGCCGCTCGGGGTCACCAAGTACGGCACCACGGCCGCCGAACAGCACGCCGGCGAGACCCTCGACGAGAGGCTCACCCAGGAGGTCCCCGAGGTGGCCGAGCCCGTCGGCGACGACGTGGGTGACCTGCCGGGCGGCGAGGGCGAACCCCTCGACCCGGAGGCGGGCGCCGACCGTGCCGGGCGCCTGGTCGCACCGGACGAGGGCGCCCACGCCGGCACCACGAAGGAGCAGATCGCCTTCGACCAGGGCATCGACGGCGGAGCGGCCGGCGCGGAGGAGGCCGCCATGCACCTGGTCGAGGACGACGCCGACCTGCCGGAGGGCGGCGTGGACACCTGATCAGGTCCGGGAGTGATCAGTTCTGGGAGGCTCAGTCCCCGATCCGGTCGATCTGCCGCAGCCTGTTCGTGGCGTCGAGAGCGGCGACCTTGTAAGACTCCGCAAGCGTCGGGTAGTTGAACACCGCGTCGACCAGATAGTCGACGGTTCCGCCGCACCCCATCACCGACTGCCCGATGTGGATGAGTTCCGTCGCCCCGGTGCCGAAGCAGTGCACACCGAGCAGCGTGCGGTCCTCGGGGGAGACCAGCAGCTTCAGCATGCCGTGCGAGTCGCCGATGATCTGCCCGCGGGCCAGTTCGCGATAGCGCGAGATGCCGACCTCGAACGGCACCCGGTCCTCGGTGAGCTGGTCCTCGGTCCGCCCCACGAAGCTGATCTCAGGGATGGTGTAGATACCGATCGGCTGGAGGTTGTGCATCCGGCCGACGGGCTCCCCGCAGGCGTGGTAAGCCGCCGCCCGCCCCTGCTCCATCGATGTCGCGGCCAGCGCGGGAAAGCCGATCACATCGCCGACGGCGTAGATGTGAGGCACCTCGGTGCGGTAGTGCTCGTCGACCGTGATCCGACCGCGCGGGTCCGCGGTCAGCCCGGCCTTGTCCAGGTCCAGTTCGTCGGTGAGCCCCTGCCGGCCCGCCGAGTACATCACCGCGTCGGCGGGGACCTTCTTCCCGCTCTCCAGGACGGTCAGGGTTCCACGGGAATGCCGCTCGACCGCGGCGACCGTCTCGCCGAAGCGGAACGTCACGGCGAGGTCCCGCAGGTGGTACTTCAGCGACTCGATCACCTCGACGTCGCACATGTCGAGCATCCCGGCCCGCTTCTCCACCACGGTGATCTTGCTGCCGAGCGCGGCGAACATCGAGGCGTACTCCATGCCGATCACCCCGGCACCCACGATCACCATGGAGCGCGGCACCCGCTCCAGCGCCAATACGTTGTCCGAGTCCAGGATCGTGCGCCCGTCGAACTCCACACTGGCGGGGCGCGCGGGCCGGGTGCCGGTGGCGATGACGACGTGCTCGGCGGTCAGCAGCCGTTCCTGGCCGGTGACCTCGCGCAGGGCGACGGTGTGGGAATCGACGAAGCGCCCGGTCCCGGCGTACAGGGCGACATGGTTGCGGGACAACTGGCTGCGGATGACGTCCACCTCACGGCCGACCACGTGCTGGGTGCGGGCGGTGAGGTCGGAGACGGTGATGTCCTCCTTGAGCCGATAGCTCTGGCCGTACAGATCGCGCTGGGTGAGGCCGGTCAGGTAGAGCACGGCCTCGCGCAGGGTCTTGGAGGGGATGGTCCCGGTGTGGATGGAGACGCCGCCGACCATGTCGGGGCGGTCGACGACGGCGACCCGGCGGCCGAGCTTGGCCGCGGCGATGGCCGCCTTCTGACCACCCGGGCCGGATCCGATGACGAGCATGTCGAAGTCGGGCACCTTCAGGAGTCTGGCAGCCGCGAGACCCCTTCGAAAGGGTGAGCCGGAAACCTTTGACGATGTGAAGTGCCGGAGGAGCCCATGAAGTGAAGTGCCTTGGGAGCCAGGGGAGTTGCGCCGGCGCCCTGCTGATACCGCGAGGCCCCGCCCACGGCCGGGAGAGGATGCCGGCCCCGGCGCGGAAATGCCCGCCAAGGGTCGATAATGCAGGTATGGGGCATCGACTCGTCGACGCGAGCGCACCGGCCAGGCTGGCCGCCCCCGAGGAGGGCATCGGCCGGGACGAACTGGCGCTCGCGGCCCGCAACCACGGCCTGCCGCTCGAAGCCCTGCGCCACGACATCACCCCGCCGGGACTGCACTACGTCCTGACCCACTACGACATCCCGTACGTCCCCGACGACACCTCGTGGCATCTGGCCATAGGCGGCCAGGTCCGCCGCCCACTGCGTCTGAGCCTGGCCGACCTTCGTACGTTCCCGCAGGTCACCACCCGGGTCACGCTGGAGTGCGCGGGCAACGGCCGGGCCCTGCTGACGCCCCGGCCGGTGAGTCAGCCCTGGCTCGTCGAGGCGGTCGGCACCGCCGAGTGGACCGGCGTGCCACTGCGGCTGCTGCTCGCCGAGACCGACATCGAGCCCGACGCGGTCGACGTCGTCTTCACCGGCGCCGACCACGGGGTCGAGCGCGGCGTCGAGCAGGACTACCAGCGCGCGCTGCACCTGGACGTGGCTCTGGGCGGCGATCCCGAGGTGCTGGTGGCGTACGCGATGAACGGCGCCCCGCTGCCCCCGCAGCACGGCCGCCCCCTGCGGCTGGTGGTGCCCGGCTGGTACGGCATGGCGCACGTGAAGTGGCTGCGCGAGGTCACCGTCGTCGACGAGCCGTTCACGGGGTTCCAGCAGGCCGTGGCCTACCGGCTGCGCCGGCACCCCGAGGACGAGGGCGAGCCGGTCACCCGGATCGCTCCGCGTGCCCTGCTCGTCCCGCCGGGCTTCCCCGACTTCATGTCGAGGGCACGCGTGGTCCGGCCCGGGACCGTGACCCTGGAGGGGCGAGCCTGGTCCGGGCGGGCCGCGGTGACGCGCGTAGAGGTCAGCGCGGACGCGGGGCGGACCTGGCAGGAGGCGGAACTGGAGCCGGAGGACGGGCATCGCTGGGCGTGGCGCCGGTGGCAGCACAGATGGGCGGCGATCCCCGGCGAGTACGTGCTGAGCGCCCGGGCCACCGATGCCGACGGGCACACCCAGCCCCTGGAGCAGGCCTGGAACCGCGGAGGCTTCGCGAACAACCTCGTGCAGCGGGTGCCGGTGCTGTGCCTGGACGAGGGCGAGGACGGGTCCGGCCAGTGACGCTGCGGGCAGGGGCCGGCCGCACGAGGCCGCCCCGGGTGCGGTGGCGCACCCGGGGGCGACCCGTGCGGATTCCGGCGGTCGGGCTAGGGCAGCAGCTTGTCGAGGGCGGAGGGACCCTCGGCGGCCAGCTTGCGCTTGGCCCATTCCAGATTGCGCGGGGTGAGGTCCTTGCCTGAGGCAAGCACTATGTCCTCGGGCGACACATCCGTGCCGGTGCGGGCGTGGAGCAGGTCGTCCGGGGTGACGCGCTCCCCGGACGGCCCGGACGCTTCGGGCTGGGACGTCGGCATCATCTCTGCTCCTCGGATCCGGGTGACTTCTTCGGGCCCGGTGCGGTCATCGGGTCTGATAACACCATTCAACGCCCGAGCAAACCCTGCATCCGGAGCCGCCGAGAGCCCTCCTGCTCGTGGGCCCGCGTCAGCCCTCGAAGGGCGTGAGTGTCAGCCGGATCCCGGTCGGTGCCGTGTCCTGGATGTACGAGGCGAAATCGGCGACGTCGTCGAAGGCGAAGCCGTACGCCTTGCCGTCCTCATGGGCCGCGTGCATGGCCTTGGCGTAGTGGTTGGTCAGGTCGGTCCGGTAGAAGTCGGCGGGGTCGGTCGTCGGCTGGGCGGGATGGCTGATCAGCGTCGAACGGTTGAAGCCGGCGCCGAGGACGGCGGCGACGGGACCGGTCGTGCCGTCGTTGGGGGCGGCGAGATTGCCGTCGCAGAACAGCACGTCCCGCGTGGACGGCTTGGCGAAGGACACCTGCGCGGGCCCGTCGAAGGCGAACCGCTCACCGCGCACCCGCCCCGTGAAGGTACCCGCGTTGGTGGTGACGGTGAGGTCCCTCCCGGTGTACGTGCTCCAGACCTCGTCGATGGACGGGGCGAAGTAGTCCTTGGCGAACAGGCCGGCGTCCAGGCCGTGACCCGGGGCGATGATGCGCGTGTCGTCCACGACGAGCCGCGCGAACTCCTCGACCTGGCGCACGGCGGTGAACGCGGCCGCGCGTCCACCGGCGCGCAGTTGGCCGGTCGTCTGGTCCTTGGCCCCGGTCAGCCGGATGCTCAGCGGCACGCTGAACATGTCGACCATGGTGGTGTTGCAGAACATTCCGGCGGCGTTGAAGGTGAACTCGGCGCAGTCGTGCAGCACCGGGTAGTTCGGGTCCGACGTCACCCAACCCGCGGGATACTGCAGCGCCGCGTTGCCGTTGCCGTCCGCGACGGCCTTGAACTTGAGCTTCGCGCCGAGCGACACATAGATCCGGCCGGACATGTGGGGGAGGGACAGTTGGGTCTCGCCGCCGCCGGACAGGCTGATCGCGTAGTCGGTGAAGCCGTCGGGGCCGTTGTCCGACAGGGCGATCGGCGCGAGGGTGCCGTCGGGTGTGACGCGCACCTGCCTGCCGTCCTGGTTGCCGACGATGTAGACGTGGACGTTCGCGTTGTCGAAGGAGCCGCTGTCGTTGACGATCGTCAGCGGCATCGACTCCGCCGCGGCAGGCGCGGCACCGCCCGCGGGCGTACCCGCAAGGGCGTGGGGAGCCACGGTGGCGATGGCGGGGACGGCCACCGCGGCGCCGCCGAGGGCGAAGAGGAGCCTGCGTCGACCGAGAGTGCGCTGGTGACGGGGTGTCATGTGGGGGGTCTCCCGGAGTACTTGTGCGGGTACTTGGGCGCGGTGGCGACGGGACCGTAGGTCTGAGAGCGCTCTCGAAGCGGGCCTAGCCGCCACCGGTGGGCCCCGATGCTACGCACGACCGCCGCAACGGCCAACGGGTCTGCATCGTGACCAAATCCCTCTGAGCTGCGGGAACTTGAAAAGCCACGGAATGACCACGACCGCTTAACTCTCTCCTAAGTCCCACTTAAGCTCCGCAGGCATCCGAAGGCGCCCTGAGAGCGCTCTCGGCGACCCTGTGCATCCGCCCGCAAAAAACCATGGACGGACCCGGGAAAGATCACGTACGGTGTGGCTCCACGCCTTGAGACGGACGGAAGGAGGCGAGTGCCGTGCAGTTCACACCTTTCCAGCGCTCCCTTTCCGTTGCCCCGGCGTGTTGTGCGTGATCTGACCGGGAGCGCTCCAAGCAGCCTGCATCCCGGAGGAATCCATGACCGATCCGGTCATCCGCGCGCTCTCGACGAGCGACGCCCATCTTTTCGACGCACACCCCGACCCGCTCGGCGCCCGTGAGGGTCACCGGCGGACCCGTTTCCGCCCCGAGTGGAAGCGAGTTGCCCTGCGCGACGGCACGGTCGTCGCTCGCGGCGCCTGGTGGGGCGGCCCCGACGACTCGGAGCCCATCAACATCAACTGGTTCGACGTCGCCGAGGGCGAGGAGGAGGCCGGCGCCGAACTCCTGCGCTCCGCTCCCTGGCAGGTCGAACTCGAGATCAACCTGCCCGGCGGCTGGCGGGACGAGCCCGACCTGAAGGCCGCGGCCGAGGCCCGCTTCGGCGCCGCGCGTGCGGCCGGCTACGAACTCCTGGTGGAACGCTTCCTGTACCGCTGGACCCCGGAACTCGGCCTGCCCGAACGGCCCGGCCGGCTGCGCTTCGTTGCCGAGCCCGATGACGCCGTCTTCTTCGACGCACTGTGCCGCATCCACTCCGTCACCCTTGACGCCCACGCGCTGCGAGCCATCGCGGAGGGCGGCCTCGACCAGGCCGCGCAGGAGGAGCTCGACTTCTTCCACTGGTGCCCGTCCCCACGGGAGTGGTGGCAGGTAGCGCACACCCCGGAGGGCGAGTTGGCCGGCATCCACATCCCGGCACACAACCCCTCCGGCCCGACGATCGGCTTCATCGGAGTCGTCCCTGAACAGCGCGGCCACGGCTACGCCTACGACCTCCTCGCGGAGTGCACCCACGTCCTGGCCGAACAGGGCGCGGAGTTCGTCTCCGGAGCGACCGACCAGGGCAACTTCCCCATGGCCCGCAACTTCGCCAAGGCAGGGTTCCCCGTGGTCAAGGAGCGCATCAACTTCGATGCGGCGGGCCGGCCGTAGCTAGGAGCAGCCTCGAGCCGTAAGGGGCACCGGGCGGCCCGGACCTTGATCTCAGGTCCGGGCCGCCCGGCGCCACCAGTCGTCGGCGGTCAGATCGTGCAGGCACTCCTGGAAGTTTCCGCCCGGGGCGGCCAAGTGGCCAAGCATCGCGTCCGGTTCAGGGCCCCGGTCCCTGACAGATGTCAGGGACCACGGGCTGTTGGGCCTGCCTACAGTGCGGGGCGATGAGTGCGGGAAGCCTCCCGCGAGCCGACCCGCCACGGCATCGAAAGGAACGTCATGCGCAAGAGGACCGCGGCACTCGCCGCTGCCGGAGCACTCGCCCTCGTGTTCACCACCGCTCAGAGCGCCGCGGCCGAGGGGCACGGCCGCGGTTGGTACGGCGTGTGGGCGAACGGGGTCAACGTCCGCGACATGAACCAGGGCAACTGCGCCACCTCGCCGAGCACCTCGAACTGCCCCACGGTCATCGGGCAGATCAACTCCTGGGACGAGGTGCTCGTGTACTGCCAGATCCCGGGCCAGACGGTCGGCGGCAACCCGTACTGGGTGATGGTCTCGCCGCGGGGCTGGGACAAGTACGGAATCGTGTCCAGCTACTACATCGAGAACAGCACCAACTGGATCGACGGCGTACCCGGCCCTAACGGCTGCGCGATCTAGTGCCGGAACCGGTCCAGCAGGTCCTCGGCAGAAGGCTCAGGGCAGGGCGCCCGCCGGAGTGCGCACCGCGTCGCGCAGGCGGGCGGCGTCCTGGCTGGGCGGGGCGCCGAACTGGCGGCGGTACTCGCGGCTGAACTGGGACGGGTTGTCGTAGCCGACGCGGTGCCCCACTCCGGTGACATCGCCCGGGTGGGTGGCGAGCAGCAGCCTGGCCTCCTGCAGCCGGATCTGTTTCTGGAACTGGATGGGGCTCATCGCGGTCACCGCCTGGAAGTTGCGGTAGAAGGCCGAGACACTCATGCCGGACATCCGGGCCACGTCCTCCACCCGGAAGGGCTGCGCGTAGTGCTCGCGGATCCAGCGCACGGCCCGCGAGACATGGCTGAGACTGCTGTCGGCTAGGCCGAGCTGGCGCACCGTCGCGCCCTGCTCGCCGGTGATGACGCGCCACAGGATCTCCCGCTTGACCAGCGGAGCCAGAACGGCCCGGTCGCGGGGTTCGTCGAGCAGGCGCAGCAGCCGGATCACCGCGTCGAGCAGGGCGGGCGAGGCGTCGCTGACGGCGATCCCCGACGGCGCACCTCCGGCCGTGCGCGGAGTGTCCGCGGGCCCGGCCCGCAGCAGCAACTCGGCGACCGCGGACGGTTCCAGGACGAGCCCGAACCCCAGCGCCGGCTGCTCGGGGTCGGCCTGGGTGAACTGTCCGGTGACGGGCAGGTCGACGGATGCGACCAGGTACTGCCCGGGCCCGTATTCGAAGACCCGGTCGCCCAGCGCGAGACGTTTCGCGCCCTGGGCGATGACCGCGAGCACCGTGCCCGACATGGAGGGCGCCGGCGGATCCGGCCGGTCGACCTTGGAGATCAGGACGCCGTCGACGGCGGTCGTCCAGTCGGGCCGGACGTGCCGGTCCAGCAGGGTGCGGAGCTCTTCCAGCTGCATGCCTCCATTGCAGCACCCCTACGCGCCCCGGCTCCCGGGCACGCGAGGATCGTGCAAGCACGAGAGAGCATCGTTCTAACGTTTCCGCAGGTCAGGTCGGTTGAATGGAGTCATCGAGCTCCATACGACCGTACCCGGGAGGACCACCATGAAGGTCGCCATCGTCACCGGCGCCAGCTCCGGCATCGGACAGAGCGCCGCGATCGAGATCGCCAAGCGCGGAGTCGGAGTCATCCTGACCTACGGCAACAACCCGCAAGGAGGGAAGGACACCGTCGCCGTCATCGAGAAGGAGGGCGGTACGGCCGTCGCGCTGCCGCTGGACGTCGGCGAGACCGGCACCTTCGACGGGTTCCGCGACACCGTGGCCGGGGTCCTGCGCGACACCTGGCAGCGCGACTCCTTCGACTACCTGGTGAACAACGCCGGCTTCGCGCAGACCTCGCTGATCGAGGACACGACCGAGGAGTTGTTCGACAGGCTCATGCGGGTTCTGCTCAAGGGCCCGTACTTCCTCACGCAGAAGCTGTTGCCGCTGATCACGGACGGCGGCGCCATCGTGAACACGAGCAGCAACTCGGCGTCCACCACCACCGGCCTGGAGCCCGGCTACTCGGTGTACGCCGGCAGGAAGGGCGGCCTGGACGTGCTGACCCGCTACATGGCCAAGGAGTTCAGCGACCGGGGCATCCGAGTCAACGCGGTTTCGCCCGGGGCGACCCGCACCCGCCTCGGCGACGACGCCTTCACCCGGTTCCCCGAGGTCGTCCCCGCACTCGCCGCGAAGACCGCGTTCGGCCGCGTCGGCGAACCCGACGACATCGGCAAGATGATCGCCACGCTCGTCTCCGACGAGAGCCGCTGGGTCACCGCCCAGAACATCGAGGTGTCGGGCGGCTACAACCTCTAGGACCGCACCACCCGCCTCACGGGCCGGCCCACCCGCCTCCAGGGCCCGCCCACCCGCTTCCGGCGCCGGCCCACCCGCCCCCATCCGTCAGACGTCGCCGTTCAAAAACGCCTCGGCCGCCGCCAGGATCTCGGTGACCCGCAGCCCGAACGCCGCGTCGCACGGGTGCGGCCGGCCGGTGCGGGAGGCTGTCAGCAGGGCGTCCGCGGCCCGGAGCAGGGCGGACACCGCGCTCTCGGTGCTCTCCGGCATCAGCGTCACACCGGCCGTGCCCCGCAGCTCCACGGTCGCTCCCGCCGCGGCGGCCGGTGCCGTGAGGCTCAGGGTCAGGGTGCTGGATGCGCCGTCGGCGTGGTCGAGGACCAGGTGCACCGTGTCGCCGGGCCCGTGCGCGGCGGCCGTCACCTGCCCGGCGTCGCCCAGGACCGGCAGCAGCACGGACAGGGCATGGGGACCCACGTCCCACAGTGCGCCCTTGTCCTGCCGCCACGGCGAGTCCGCGAACGGGTTGCCGTCACCGCTGAACACCGCGCCGAGCCACTCCGCCCGACCCGTGAACCAGCCTTCCGCAGCCGTCTGTTCGGTGATCCACGCCTCGGTCTCCGGCTGGAAACGGGTGGTGAAGAAGACGACCGAGGCCACGCCGGCCCCTTCGACCGCCTCGACGACCGCCCGTGCCTGCTCCACCGTTGGCGCGAGCGGCTTGTCCAGCAGCAGATGGCAGCCCGCCCGTGCGGCCCGCGCCGCCAGGTCGCCCTGAACGGCCGGCGGCAGGGCGACGGCCACGGCGTCCACCTCGGCGAGCAGCGCGTCGACATCGTCGTAGGCACGCACGCCGTAGCTGTCGGCCAACTCCTTGGTGGGAGCCGTACGGCGGCCCCACACCCCCACGAAGTCCAGTTCGGTGTGCCGACTCAGGGCGGGAGCATGAGCCATCTGGGCCCACGGTCCGGTGCCGAGCAGTCCGATGCGCATGCCGCCGCCTCTCACGATGCCGTCGATCGATCGGGGTGAGCGTGTCACATCGACCCGGAGGCGGCACAAGCGGTTACGTGGGCGATGCCGGCACCGGGGATTCAGCGGTGGCATCACTGAATGCATTCGCTTTCTTCTATTGGACCTTCCGCGACCCGAAAGTCACGCTGGAGTCGGTCCGGTACCGCGTGCCATCCATGGCGTGCTCGCCGGGTGACATCGTTTTCCGCGCGACAGTCGAAAGAGGTCACCAGCCCATGCACACCCGCCGCATCGGGGATGCCGAGGTCAGCGCGATAGGCCTGGGCGGAATGCCCATGTCCATCGAGGGACGCCCGGACGAGGCACGTTCCCTCGCCACGATCCACGCCGCGCTGGACGCCGGCGTGACCCTGATCGACACCGCGGACGCCTACCACCGGGACGCCCACGAGGTCGGTCACAACGAGACCCTGATCGCCAAGGCCCTCGCCTCCCACGACCGGGGCAAGGACGTCCTGGTCGCCACGAAGGGCGGCCATCTGCGCCCCGGCGACGGCAGCTGGACGCTGGACGGCAGCCCGCGGCACCTCAAGGAGGCCTGTGAGGCATCGCTGCGCCGGCTCGGCGTGGAGGCCATCGGGCTCTACCAGTTCCACCGCCCCGACCCGAAGGTGCCGTTCGCCGAGTCGGTCGGCGCCGTACGGGACCTGCTCGACGAGGGCAAGATCCGGATGGCCGGGATCTCCAACGCGAACCCGGAGCAGATCCGCCAGGCCAACGAGATCCTGGGCGGCCGGCTGGTCTCCGTGCAGAACCAGTTCTCCCCGGCGTTCCGCTCCAGCGAGCCGGAGCTGCGCCTGTGCGACGAGCTCGGCATCGCATTCCTGCCGTGGAGCCCGCTCGGCGGCATCTCCCGCGCCGGTGAACTGGGCTCCGCCTACGCCCCGTTCGCGCGGGTCGGCGAGGCCCACGGGGTGAGCCCGCAGCGCGTCTGCCTGGCCTGGATGCTCGCCAAGTCGCCGGTCGTCGTCCCGATCCCGGGATCGAGCCGCCCGGAGACGATCCGCGACTCGCTGGCCGCGACCGAACTCGTCCTCACCGCGAAGGAGATCGCGGAGCTGGACGCGGTCTGAAGCACTCCGGGAATCCGTTCCGGAACGCGTGTGTACTCCCCCTCGGGACGGGATAGGGAAGCGCTTGCTGCGCTGCAGCTAGGTGTCTGCAACTCATCCGGATCCCTGGGAAGGACAACGCCGATGGCGTCGTCGCACGAGAGACCGCTCGACCACCGCTACCGCGGCGAACACCCCGTACGCACCCTCGCCTATCTGTTCCGCGCCGACCGCCACCGCCTCGCGGCGGCGGTCGGCGTCTTCACCGTCAAGCACAGCCCGATCTGGCTGCTGCCGCTGATCACCGCGTCCATCATCGACACCGTCGTCCAGCACCAGCCGATCAGCAGGCTCTGGCTGAGCACCGGCGTGATCATGTTCATCCTGCTGGTCAACTACCCCCTGCACGTCCTCTACGTACGCCTGCTGTACGGCAGCGTGCGCCGGATGGGCACCAGCCTGCGTTCCGCCCTGTGCACGCGTATGCAGCAGCTCTCCATCGGCTACCACTCGCGCGTCAGCGCCGGCGTGCTCCAGGCCAAGGTCGTACGTGACGTGGAGACCGTCGAGCAGATGGTTCAGCAGACCGCGGAGACGGGGCTCGGCGCGGGCACCGTGCTCATCGGCGGCCTCGTCATCATCGCCATCCGCACACCGGAGTTCGTGCCCGTCTTCCTCGTCGTCGTGCCCGCCGCCGCACTCGTCGTCGCCCGACTGCGGGCCCGTCTGCGCACCCACAACGAGCATTTCCGCCACGAGGTCGAGACCCTGTCGTCCCGGGTGACGGAGATGACCCGCCTCATCCCGGTGACCCGCGCCCACGGACTGGAGGGCAAGGCACTGCGCCGCATGGACGGCACCCTGCACCGGCTGCTGACCTCCGGCATGCGCCTCGACCTCGTCAACGGCCGCTTCGGCTCACTCGCCTGGGTCGTACTGAACGTGGTCGGCGTGCTCGTGCTCGCCGGCGCGGCGCTGGTCTCGTACTACGACGTCTGGGGCGTGACCGCCGGCGACGTCGTCATGCTGAGCGCGTTCCTGACCACGCTCACCAACTCCACGACGACACTGGCGGGACTGGCCCCGGTCATCACCAAGGGCCTGGAATCCGTCCGCTCCGTCGGCGAGGTCCTCCAGGCGCCCGAACTGGAGGACAACGAGGGCAAGGCCGAACTCGCCTCACTGCACGGCGCCGTGACCTTCGAGAAGGTCGGGTATGCGTACGAGGACAGCGGCCGGCCGGCTGTACGGGACTTCAGCCTGACCGTCTCGCCGGGGGAGACCATCGCCCTCGTCGGCGCGTCCGGTGCGGGCAAGTCCACCGTGCTGAACCTCGTCATCGGCTTCATCCGGCCGACCTCCGGCCAACTGCTGCTCGACGGCACGGACATGAACACCCTCGACCTGCGCACGTACCGCCGCTTCCTCTCGGTCGTGCCGCAGGAGTCGATCCTCTTCGACGGCACCATCCGCGAGAACGTCGCCTACGGCATGGACGACGCCGACGAGGAGACGGTGCGCGCGGCGCTGCGCGACGCCAACGCGCTGGAGTTCGTCGACCGGATGCCGCAGGGCCTCGACACCGTGGTCGGGGAGCGCGGGGCACGGCTGTCCGGCGGACAGCGCCAGCGCCTGGCCATCGCCCGTGCCCTGATCCGGGACCCGAGGGTGCTGGTCCTCGACGAGGCGACGTCGGCCCTGGACACCCACTCGGAGGCACTCGTGCAGCAGGCCCTCGCCCGCCTGCTGCACGGCCGCACCACCTTCGTCGTGGCACACCGGCTGTCCACGGTGCGCGGCGCCGACCGGATCGTGGTGCTGGGAGACGGCCGGATCCAGGAGACCGGCACCCACGAGGAACTCCTGGGCCGGAACGGGGCGTACGCCGCACTGCACAGCGGGCAGGTTGCCTGACGGACCCGCCCGGACGGCCGGACTACCGGCCGTCCACCACCCGGCCGAATTCGATCCGGTCGATGTCCGGCGCCCAGGCCGTCGCATTGCCGAACGTCACCGCGTTGGAGCCCTTCCTCAGCTCCACGGGCAGGCCCACCGTCCAGTAGTCGTCCGAGCTCCAGGTGTTCTTGAAGGTGACCTTCACCGGCACCGCGTCTCCCACGGTGATGTCCGCCGTGCGGGACACGATGTCCGTGTTGTAGGCGTGGCCGTTGTCCCGCCGGTCGTTGTGCGCGTAGTGCACGACCAGCAGATAGCGGCCCGCGCTCGGCGCCCGCACGCTGAACTCGGCCGTGCTGTCGGGGCTGTTGCCGAGTCGGCCGACGTACGAGCCGCCGGAGGCGTGGACGGAGTCGACGAGCGTGGCCCCGCCCCTGAGGACGGCGGATGCGGCCTCGTACGAGAGCGTGCCGGAGGTCGATCCGGAGCCCGAGACCTCCAGGGCGTGGACGGCGGCGTGCTGTGCGGTCACGGTGACGCGGTTGTTGCCCGCGACGAGGTACAGCCGCAGCGGCCGGCCCGGCGCCGCCGTCACCGTCGCACCGTGCAGGGCGAGCTGCACCGGCGCCGCCGCCCGCGGCACCACCGTGAAGTAGCCGTCGCGCGGCGCGTACACGTCGAAGACCGCCTTGTCGCCGGAGCGCAGCACGAGGGCGCCCGTGCCCACCCCCGCCGAGGAGGAGTAGTCGAACGCGGGCTGCCCGCCGATGTCCGCCAGCGTGGCCTCGTACGACGCGGAAGGCACGCCCTCGCGGGCGGTCAGGTCGATGCGGTCGAGTGTGACCTCGGCGTCGCCCTTGGCCAGACTCAGGGTGTGGGTCCCGGCGTCGAGCCGGACGGTGACGTCCTTCTTGGCGCGGTAGCCCCAGTTCTGCGTGGACGGACAGGTGACCGTCGCCGTCTCGAAGCCGTCGACCGACAGCTTCTGGGTGGCCGGGCCGCCGGACTGGTTGCCGTACAGGATCGCCAGGTCGTACGTCCCGCCCGCCGGGACCGTCACCGTGAAGTCGACCTTGCTGCCGGCCGCGTTGAGCGAACCGACGTCCTTGGTGCCGGAGGCCGCGTAGCCGTTGGCGTTGTCGACCGTGCCCTGGGTGCAGACCTTGCCGTCGGTGACGGCCGCGTCCTCGGCCTCGTACGACGCCGACCAGGGGACGGAGGCGGGGGAGGGGGTGCCCGATCCGCCGGGCGTCAGTACGATCCGGTACGCGGACATCTTCTGCATGCCGCGCAGCGGGACGCTCACCGAGCCGTCGTCCGCCACCTTCACCTTCGTGCGGGCGAGGACCTGCGGCGTCGCGTGCTGCCCCTCGTAGCCGGACCATGCTGCTTCGGCGACGACGGCGGTCACCGTGCGGCCGAAGACGGCACCGGGGACGTTCTCCAGCACGACGTCGGAGTCGCCCGCCGAGCCGCCGAGCAGTACCTGTGCCTGGCGCCGCGAAGTGTCCAGGGAGGCCAGCCCCTGCAGGGTGTCGATGGTGTCGGGCCGAGGCGGGGTCACCTTCACCGTCTCGCCGGTCAGCCCGGCGTACCAGCGGAAGAACCACCAGCCGCCGTTGGGGACGTTGGAGCGTACGACATGCCCGCTGAGGTTGCCTGCCGCGTCCCAGTAGGCCATGTTCGCGTACACCTTGTTCCGCTCGAACATGGAGACCCACTGCACGAGTTGGCCGGGCACCGACAGATCGCGGCGGTTGGCGTACTCATCGATGTTGATCTTCAGGGGCGCAATGCCCACCTCCCGCTCCAGTGCACGATAGTTGTCGTAGTGTGCCTGGAAGTCGCGCAGCGAGCCGGAGTCCAGTTCGTGCCAGGTCATCACCTGCGGCAGGACGTTCTCCCGCTTGGCGAAGGCGAGGAAGTCCCGCAACAGGCGGGTGTCGTAGGCGGCTTCGTTCGGCCCCGCGATCCTCGCGTCCGGGTCGATCGCGCGGATGCGCCGGTACACCGTCTTCCAGTCCTGGAGGAACCGGTCCCGGTTCGCCTCGTACTGGGATTGGTCGGGGACGCCGAGCTGGTACCAGATCTGGTCGGGCTCGTTGAACGGAATGTAGACGAACCGGTCGCTGTGCGAGTCCCCGGCCACCTCCCTGGCGATCTTGTCGACCTTGGGGAGGTAGTCGTCGATGCCGAGATCCTCGTACGGCCACTTGGCGTAGACGTCCTGCATCATCACCAGGACCTCACCGCCGCCGTTGCGGAAGAACGACTTGGAGACGGTGAGCGCGTCGCCGTTGGGATGCTGGGCACCGCCCTCCGGCTTCTGGGAGACGCTGGTGACCTTCAGGGGCTCCAGCACGGCGTCGCTGGGCACCCCGTCGTCGCTGAGCCCGTACAGCGCGCCGTTGGCGCCGAGCATCACCGGCCCCTCGGAGGCGGAAAGGTCGACGGTGAGACGCCGCGGGTCGGCGTCGGCGTCGGCAGCGGTCGCGGGGCCCGTGGCGGGAAGAGTGGCTGCCATGGTGGCTGCTCCAAGTGCGGCTGATATCAGGGCGGTTACGCGGAGTCGGGTTGAGGCAGCGGCAGGTGGCGGGAGTTCAGGCAGTGGCAGGCGGCGGGCCCGAGCTCTCCCGGACCACCAGCTCAGGTGCGGACACGGGGTGCGGGGTGATCTGCGCGGCCTCCTCCAGCACCGCGTGCAGTAGGGCGAACGCGGCCCGTCCGAGGCCGGTGAAGTCCAGGCGTACGGTCGTCAGGGACGGCGTCAGATACGCGGCGTGCGGGGCGTCGTCGAACCCGGCCACGCTGACCTCGCCGGGGACGGAGCGGCCGGCCTCGTGCAGGGCGCGCAGCACCCCGAGCGCGAGGTCGTCGTTGCCGCACAGGATCGCCGATACGGCCGGGTCCTGCGCGAGCCTCAGCCCCGCCGCGTGCCCGCCGGAAGGCCCCCAACTGCCCTGAACCGCAGGGGGTTCGGGTGCCCCGGCCTCGCGCAGCGCCTGACGCCAGCCGCCGGTGCGGGCGCTGGTGCGCCGGGTGCTGGACGGGATGGCGACGTAATGCACGGTCTCGTGCCCCAGGGAGAGCAGATGGCGCGTGGCCTCGTACGCGGCCTCGCGATCGTCGGTCCACACCCAGGGGCGGCCCGCGGCGGGCGGTCTCGCCGGGGTCTCGACCACGCCGACGACCGGCAGCTCGGCGGGGACGGCGCCGAGCGCCTTCACACCGGCCGGATCGTACGCGATCACGATCAGTCCGCCGCCCGCGTCCGCGGCCCGCTGCACCTCCGCGGCGACCGCGGCCTCGTCCGCCGACTCCAGGACGCCGATCCCGACCGCGTAAGACGCCGCGCGAGCGGCCTCCTCGACGCCCTGGAGGATCGACGCATGGCCGTAGTGCGTGGTGTTCGCGGTGAGCACGGTGACGGCCCTGCTGCGCCCGCTGGCCAGGGCGAGCGCGGTGGCGTTGCGCCGGAACCCCAGTTCGTCGATGGCGGTGAGCACCCGGTCCCGGGTGGCCGGCTTGACGCTGGGGTGGCGGTTGATCACCCGGGAGACGGTCTGGTACGAGACGCCGGCGGCGGTCGCGACGTCCCTGATGCTCGCCGGACGCCTTGTGTGACCGGTCACATGCATGCCAGGATTGTGACCGGTCACATAGAGGTCGTCAAGAGACCGCCACGAGGGATTCATGCGACGCGCGCGAGCCCTTCCGGCGGTGTGGAAGGGGCGGGGTCGGGAGAGGAAGGCACCTTGACCGGTGCGGCTGACGTGGCGCAGAGGGGTGCCAACCACCCACGTGACGCGTTCAGTTGGGGGCACTCGGCGCTGCGGGCCGAGTTCGCCGTCGCCGCGGACGGAACACTGCGGCTCGTCGGGCTGGACCGGCCGGGAGCGGCGCGACTCGCCGACCCGGAATCCGCACTCCCCCTCGTCGAGTTGACTGCCCTCGGGCACGGCAGCGGCTGGTCCGGCCCGCGCTTCACCGGCACAGCCCTCGGCACGCGCCTGACGTACCGGGGACACCGCACCGGCAGCCGGGGGAACCTGGACCGGCTGACCGTCGAACTCCACGACCCGGACACCGGGTTGACGGCGTTCGTCGAGCTGACGTCGCCCCGCGCAGTGCCGGTGCTCCGCTCCCGGGTTCGGCTCCGCAATGACGGCCCCGAGCCCCTCGTCGTCCAGTCCGTCAGCAGCCTCCTCGTCGGCGGCCTGCCCGCACCGGACGACCTCGACGTGCTCCGGGCGCGCAACGACTGGCTCGCGGAGTGCCGTTGGTACACCGAGCCGCTGCGCGCCTGCATCGCCGACATCAACGTCGACGTCCACCAGCACGGCAGCCGCGCCGCCCTCGCCCTGGTGGGGCGCGGCAGTTGGCCCACTGACGGTCACCTGCCGATGGGGGCGCTGACGGAGCGGGCGAGCGGCCGGACCTGGCTGTGGCAGATCGAGTCACCGGCCGGCTGGCGCTGGGACCTGGGCGAGAGCGCACGCGGCACCTGTCTGGCGCTGAACGGCCCCACGGACGCGGAGCATCAATGGCGGGTCCGGCTCGCGCCGGGCGAGCAGTTCACCGGCGTGGCGGGCGTGCTGGCCCTAGGTGCCGGGTTCGACGCGGCCATGGGCGCGCTGACCACGTACCGCCGCGCAGTACGCCGTCCGCACCCCGACCACACCGCACTTCCGGTCGTCTTCAATGACTACATGAACACGCTCATGGGCGACCCGACCACCGAGAAGCTGCTGCCGCTCGTCGACGCGGCGGCTCGGGCGGGTGCGGAGTACTTCTGCGTGGACGCCGGCTGGTACGACGACTCGGCGGACGGCAGCTGGTGGGACAGCGTCGGCGACTGGCAGCCCTCGCCGCGGCGCTTCCCCGAAGGCGGCATCCGGGCGGTCCTGGACCGGATCCGGGAGCGCGGCATGGTGCCCGGGCTGTGGCTGGAGCCCGAGGTCGTCGGCGTACGCAGCCCGGTCGCCGCCGCGCTCCCGCCGGAGGCCTTCTTCCAGCGCGACGGCATACGCCTCACCGAACAGGGCCGCCACCAGCTCGACCTGCGCCATCCGGCGGCCCGCGCGCACCTCGACGGGACGGTGGATCGCATCGTCGGCGACTGGGGCGTGGGTTACCTCAAGCTGGACTACAACATCGTGATCGATCCCGGAACCCTCGCCCCCGGCGACCTCGCCCCGGGAGCCGGGCTGCTGGGCCACGCCCACGCCTACCTGGACTGGCTCTCCGAGGTGCTGGACCGCCACCCGCACCTGGTGATCGAGAACTGCGCCTCGGGCGGCATGCGGATGGACGGCGCCACACTGGCAGTCACCCAACTCCAGTCCACCAGCGACCAGCAGGACCCCCTGCGCTCCCCGCCCATCGCCGCCGCCGCACCGACCGCCGTACCGCCCGAACAGGGCGCCGTCTGGGCGTACCCGCAGCCCGGCTTCGACGATGACCTGATCGCCTTCACGCTCGGCGGGGCCCTGCTCGGCCGGATCCATCTGTCGGGGCACCTGGACCGCATGTCGCAGCGCCAACTCGCCCTCGTACGAGGCGCGGTGGCGACATACAAGGCGATCCGCCGGGACCTGGCGCGGGCGGTGCCGTTCTGGCCGCTCGGGCTGCCAGGCTGGACCGACGAGTGGCTGGCCCTCGGGATGCGGACGCCCGACGACCGCACGTCGTACGTCCTGGTGTGGCGGCGCGGCGGCGATCCCGAACTGATCCTGCCGGTAGGGCACTTGGCGGGGAGAGAGGTCGGCGCGGAGATCCTGCACCCGTCCTCCGTGTCCCCCGCATCGGCCGTCTGGAGCCGGGGCGGGCTGCGGGTGTCGCTGCCGTGTACGCCGGCCGTTCTCCTGGTCCGCCTCGTCGCCCGACCGGCAATGCCGCGATGACCTGCAAGACAACGGAGATATAACAACAGGCAACTAAAGGGTGTTCGGCGCGGTCTAGTCCGCCATGAAGATCTCTTTCCTGCTGCACAACGCCTACGGGATCGGAGGCACGATCGCCACCACCTTCAACCTGGCGCACGCCCTGGCCGACCGTCACGAGGTGGAGATCGTCTCCGTGCTGCGGCACCGGGACCGTCCGAACTTCGCCCTGGACCCGAGAGTGTCCTTAAGACCACTGGTGGACCTGCGGCACGAGAAGGAACATCCCCTGCATCTCAGACCCGCGAAGGTGTTCCCCGTCGCCGAGTACCGCTACCGGCAGTACAGCGAGCTGACCGACCTGCGGATCGGCGAGAGCCTGGCGGCGACCGACGCCGAAGTCGTCATCGGGACCCGGCCCGGGCTCAACGTGCACCTCGCGCGCCAGGCGCCGGAGCACGTGATCCGTATCGGGCAGGAGCACCTCACCCTGGACAACCACCCGCCCCGGCTGCGCACCACACTGCGCCGGGCCTACCGCCGGCTCGACGTGCTGACCACGGTCACGGAGGCGGACGCCGCCGCCTACCGGCGCAAGATGAGGCTGCCCGGTGTCCGGGTCGAGGCACTGCCGAACAGCGTCCCCGATCCGGTGCTGCCCGCCGCGGACGGCACCGCCAAGGTCGTGGTCGCGGCCGGACGGCTGGTCCCGGTGAAGCGCTACGACCTGCTCATCGAGGCGTTCGCCCAGGTCGCCGCCGAACACCCGGACTGGCGCCTGCGCATCTACGGCAAGGGGGAGGAACAGGCACGGCTACGGCAGCTCATCGAGAGCCTCGGCCTGTACGACAAGGCCTTTTTGATGGGCGCCGCGGCCCCCATGGAGGCGGAGTGGGTCAAGGGCTCGATCGCCGCGAGCGCGTCCAACTTCGAACCGTTCGGCATGACCATCGTCGAAGCCATGCGCTGCGGCCTGCCCGTGGTGAGCACCGACTGCCCCTACGGGCCCGGCGAGATCATCAACGATGGCATCGACGGTCGGCTGGTACCGGTCGGCGACCCCGACGCCATGGCAGCCGCGCTGCTGGACCTCGTCCGCGACGACGAACGGCGCCGACAGATGGGCCGTACGGCCGTCCGGAACGCGGGACGGTTCGCCCCGGTCCCCGTCCTGGAGCAGGCCGAGCGCCTGATCGACGAGGCCAGGTCGGCGCGCGGGACCGGGCGGCCGGGAACACCACCGGACAGAGGGCCGATACCCCGCCGAATACAGCGAACCCTGGTCAGCCAGGGCTTCGCCACACGCGACGCCGCGTACGCCGTGGCCTCGCGCGCGCTGCGTACGGTACGGAAGGGGCAGCGATGAGCACGGAACCCGGCACGGCGAGTGGCACGAACCTTCGGGCCGACTGCACGGTCGACGCAGACGGCCGGATCACCTTCGCCCTCCAGCATCCCGCGACCGCTGTCCTGCAGCGACCGTCGACCACTGCCCAACTGCTTCTGAGACTGCGCCCCAAGAAGGGGGAGCCCGAGAAGACCCTCCACGCCCTCGACCTGGAACCCGCGGAGGACGGGCGTCTGCGTGCCGCACTGGATGCGCAGCCGGTACTCGCCGAGGGCCGGTGGGACGTCTACCTGCTCCCCGAACCCGGCGCGCCACGACAGCGCCTGCGCCCCGGGCTGCGTGACCTGCGGACCCTCGTCGACGGCCACCGCAGTGACCGGCGGTCGCCGGTCGCCGTGCGGATCCCGTACGCCACCAAGGACGGCTACCTCGCGGTGCGGGCATGGCTGCGTCCCGCTCACGCGGAGGTCGAGGGCGTCGACATCACGGACCGCTCGATGACGGTCAGGGCCCGCCTGCACGGCGCCTCGCCGGCCGGGGGTGCCACTGTCCGCCTGCGGCTTCGGGGTGGCGGCGGCACCGTACTGACCCTTGTGCCGCAGCCCGAGGACGACGGCCGAGGGTTCCGGTTCACCGTGGAGTACGGCGAGTTGGTCGCCGACGGCGGGACCGGGAACCGTGTCTGGGACCTGTTCGTGCAGACCGGACCTGCGGAGGGGGCGGCGCCCGTCCGGGTCGGCCGCCTGCTGGACGACGTGGCGGACCGCAAGGAGATCTTCGTGTTTCCGGCAGCCGATGTCGGTGGTTCGGTGGTGCGCCCCTACTACACGGTCGACAACGACCTCTCGGTACTTGCGGACAGAACCTGACCGCAAGCCTCCGTACGGTCGTTCCATGACTCAGACGCAGAAGATTCTTGTCACCGGCGCCACCGGAACCGTCGGCCGTCAGGTCGTCGCCGAGCTGCTCGCCCGCGGCCACGCGGTCCGCGCGCTCACCCGGGACCCGGCGAGGTCCGACCTCCCGGCCGGCGTCGAGGTGGTCCGGGGCGACCTGACCGAGCCCGACGGCCTGGTCCCGGCCCTGGAAGGAGTCACCGGCCTCCATCTGATCACCTTCGGCGGGGCCTACTTCGCCCCGCTGGAGACCGGTCCGCGCATCCTGGAGCTCGCACGCGCGGCCGGCGCGCGCCGGGTCACCGTGCTGCACGGCGGCGGGCCGACCCCGCTGGAGGACGCCGTGCGGGCGGCCGACGGGGTGGACTGGACCGTCCTCATGCCGGTCGAGTTCATGGCCAACGCCCTGGAGTGGGCGGACGGGGTCGTGGCCTCGGACGAGGTCCGCGAGCCGTTCGTCTCCCGGCTCAGCGCCATGGTCCACGAGGGCGACATCGGCGCCGTCGCCGCCGTCGCACTCACCGAGGAGGGCCACGGGAGCCAGGAGTACGTGATCACCGGACCCGAACTGCTCACCGTCACCGACAAGGTGGCAGCCGTCGCCGCCGCCCGCGGCCGGGAGATCGCCCTCGTCGAGCTGACGCAGGAGCAGGCCGTCGCCCAGTGGCGGGCGGCGGGTCACCCAGAGGACGTCATCGGCTTCCTGCTGGAGGCGTACGGCAACACCCCGGAGGTGGGCCGTACGGTCGTCGACACCGTCGAGAAGGTCACCGGCCGGCCGGCCCGTACCTTCGGACAGTGGGCGGCTGAGCACGCGCGCGCGTTCACGGCACGGTCCGCCGGGGCCGTCTCGTAGTCCTCGTGCAATGCCTAGCGCCCCGCCGCCATCCGGGTCGCCGCGTCGTGGACGACCTGTGCGTGCAGCTCGAACAACGCCACGAGGTCGACGCTCTCGCCCTTGACCTCGCGCTGCACGAACAGGCCGTCGGCGCCGGCGATGGCGTAGGTGGTGAGGGTGTCCACGGCTTGCTCGTCCAGGCCGGGGAACAGGGTGGCGGCCACCTCGGCGATCTTCCGATGGGTGATGTCACGGACCTGGAGGAACGCCGTGCGGCCCCGAGGCTCGGTGGGGCGTCGCTCCAGGGCGAGCATCAGGCCGAGGCGGAGGAAGTCCGGTGCGTCGACAAGTGACTTGGCCACGTTGGCGGCCATGGTGGTCACCCGCTCCAGGGGCGTACCGGTCTCCTCGCCGGGCAGTTCGACGGCCGTGAGCCAGGCCTCGAAGCTGCGCTCGATGACCGCGGCGATCAGATCGTCCTTGTCCTTGAAATGCCAGTAGATGGAGCTGGCGGGCAGCCCGCACTTGGCGCTGACGGCTGCGATGGACGTGCCGTCGTAGCCGCGCTCACCGGCGATCTCCACGGCGGCGTCGAGGATGCGCTGACGTGACTCCACCCCGTTGGCGCGCTTCTTGCGCGCGGTCTCCGGCCTGGTCATGGGGTGCCCCTCCGGTCGTACAGGGCCTCGGACCCCTGTGAACGATCATGTCCTGAAGCGTCCACTCTAATTGGAGCATCCCCTACAGCAGGAGCGGCGCCGGTACGGCAGGACCGGCGCCGGGTCAGCCGACGAGCGTGTCCACCACGTCGAGGTCCGGCAGGTCAAGGGAGCAGATCCGCGCGGCCTCCTCGGCGGGGATCCCGAACTGCCGCAGCAGACTGCGGGCGACCAGGTCCGCCGACCGGGCGTCGTCACGGTCGGGCTGGGCGTGCAGCAAGGAGCCCAGCGCCAGCACCGCGGCCGCCGTCATCGTCAGGGCGAGGTCCAGGTCCTCCACCTCGAACCGCCCCGCGTCCACCGCGACCCGGATGTCGTGGAACGCGCGGGGCGCCAGACCGCGCTGGGAGTGGGCCAGTTCGAGCCCCTGGCTCAGCAGGACGCGGCTCAGCTCCGGGTGGCGGCGGTGCAGCCGGCCGGTCAGCCGAAAACTCTGGGCGAAGGCGGCCGCGGGGTCCTCGATGTCCGCGCTGAGGCGGTCCATCAGCGTGCCCCACCACTCCAGCGCCTCCTCGACCGCGACGCGGAAGAGTTCTTCCTTGCTGTCGAAGTGGTTGTAGAAGGAGCCGACCCCGATGTCGGCGAGCTCGGTGATCTCCAGGATGGGGACGTCCGTCCGCCGTTCGGCCAGCAGTCGCTGTGCCGCGCCCACCAGTGCCGTGCGCGTCCGCGCCCTGCGCCGGTCGACTCGCCCGGATGCGGTCCGCTCGGCCATCACGCCATCCTCCATGCCACCCCGTCACTCGTTTCACCCCGCACTCTAGCCGCCCCGCACTTGTTTCCTGAATATTTCTTCAGTTCTATTGACTGACGGCAAGTTCGGAAGTGAATATTTCTTCAGGAGGTGGTGGCCGTGGGTGGCACGCACAACGACCTGCACTCCGAGCAGGGAGCGCTCCCCGGAGAGCATCCGGGCCGGGCGGCGAACCCGGTGATCAAGGTCCATGACATCGCGTGGCTGGAGTTCTGCAAGCCCGACCTGGACCGCGCCGAGGCCTTCGCCCGGGCGTTCGGCTTCGTCACGTCGTACCGCGACGGCGGCGAGCTGCACCTGCGGGGCACCCGGGCAGGAGCCCCCTGCGTGATCGTCCGCAGGGGCCGGAAGTCACGGTTCCTCGGCCCTGCCTTCCGCGCGGCCGACACGCGCGACCTGCTGCGGCTGGCCGACGGCACCGGCACCCGGGTGCACCCGCTGCCCGAGCCCCTGGGCGGATCGGCCGTGGACCTGCTCGACCCGGGCGGCCTGCGGGTCCGCGTCGTCGCCGACGCGGACGAGCTGCCCGCGGTGGCCGGACAGCGGTCGCAGGCGTTCAACTTCTGCGGCGGCCTCGACCGCACCAACGCCACGCAGCGCCCGCCGCGGGAACCGGCCGGCGTGCGGCGCCTCGGGCACGTCGTCCTCCAGACGACCACCTACCTGCGCACGCTGAACTGGTATCTGGAGCACCTGGGCCTGATCGTCAGCGACTTCCTCTACTACGAGGGCCAGCGCGAGCGGGGCCCCACCATGAGCTTCATCCGCTGCGACCGCGGCCGGACCCTGACCGACCACCACACCCTGGCCCTGACGCTCGGCCCCTCCAACCGGTATGTGCACTCGGCCTACGAGGTGACCGACCTCGACGCGCTGGCCGCCGGCGGCGAGCACCTGCTCGGCGCGGGCTACCGGCGCTCGTGGGGCATCGGCCGGCACATCCAGGGCAGCCAGATCTTCGACTACTGGCGAGACCCCGACGGCCTCCTCGTCGAGCACTTCACCGACAGCGACATGTTCGACTCCACCCTGGAACCCGGCTGGGCGCCCATGACGGCCTCCGGCCTGGCGCAGTGGGGCCCGCCGGCCACCAAGGACTTCATGGGCATGGCACCCGGCCGCGAATCCCTCGCCGAGCTGCGCTCGATCATCACCGCCCTCCGGAACGACGACAACGAGTTCGACCTCGAACGCCTGCGCGGCCTGCTGAAAGTGGCTTCCACATGACCCTCTCCGTCCTCCGTACCTCCGACGCCTGGTGGGTCGCGCTCGACGAGGGCCACGCCGTCCCGGTCCAGACCTCCGCGACGACGACCGCCGAACTCCTCGACGACGTGGTCACGGTCCACATGGCCCTGGCCGAGGCCCGCTCGGGCAGCCGGTCGGCGCGGCAGCCGCGCCGCATCGCCGAACTCCCGCTGGTCTCCCCGGTCAGTGCGCCGTGCCGGGTGGTCGCGCAGATGACCAACTACGTCTCCCACGTGCGCGACTCGGGCATGAACCACGAGACCGTCCCGTTGACGTTCTTCCGCAAGACCTCCGGTTCGATCAGCGGCCCGTTCGACGAGATCGTGAAGCCGGCCCATGTCCGCTTCCTCGACTACGAGATCGAGCTCGGCCTGGTCGTCGGACGTCCCCTCGAAGTCGGCGCCACCGTGACCGCCGCCAACTGGAAGGACCACATCGCCGGCCTCGTCATCACCAACGACGTCTCCGCACGCGACGTACAGCTGCCCAAGACCCAGTTCTACGAGGCCAAGTCCTACCCCACCTTCACTCCGGCCGGCCCCGCCCTGGTCCTGCTCGACGCCGCGGAACTCGACCGGCTCTCCGAGCTGAGGCTCGTCCTCAAGGTCAACGGCGAGATCCGTCAGAGCAGCGACCTGACCGACATGATCTACAGCCCGCTCCAGGCCCTCCAGGAGCTCTCCCGCTTCCAGGCCCTCGCACCGGGCGACCTCGTCCTCACCGGCACGCCCGGCGGCACCGCCCTCAAGGCGCCGCCCAAGCCGGTGGAGATCATCGGCGCGCTCCTGCCGCCGGCGATGAAGTGGAAGGCGTTCTTCAACTCCCAGGCGAAGAACCCGAAATACCTCCACGACGGCGACGTACTGGAGCTGTCCATCCGGACGCCCGACGGCGCCATCGACCTCGGCACCCAGCAGAACAAGGTGAGGTACGCGTGACCACCGAGACCCCCATGGCATGGCCGCGCTACGACCACCCCGACGACCTGGCCGTCATCGAGGCGACGCCGCTCGCCGCACGCGGGCTGCCCGGCACCTCGTACGACATGCTGCGGCGAGCGGCCGAGGAGTGGCCCGAGCGGACCGCGCTGACGGTCCTGCCCGACGCGGAATCCTGGCGCACCCCCAGGAACCGCACCTACGCGGACCTCCTCGCCGACGTGCACCAGGCGGCAAACGCCCTGCACCACCTGGGCGTTGGCCGCCACGACACCGTCGCGCTGCTCTCCCCGAACTGCGACGAACTCGTCACCGCGCTCCTTGCCGCCCAACTCGCCGGCATCGTCACCCCGGTCAACCCGGCGCTCGCCGGTGACCATGTGGCCGAGCTGGTCCGCCGGGCCGGTGCCCGCGTGGTCATCACCGCCTCCCCGGAGCTGGACCCCGACGCGTTCGCCACCAGCGCCGCACTCGCCCGCCAGGGCCTGGTGGACCACGTGCTCGTCCTGGGTCCCACCGCCGACCGGCAGGAGCCCGCCGCGCTGCCCGCCGTGGAGAACGCCGTCGTGGCCCGCCTCTGCGACGTCGCGGCAGACCGCCCGCACGACCGGTTCGTCGGCGAGCCGCCCACCGCCGCCGACCTCGCCGCCTTCTTCCACACCGGCGGCACGACCGGGGCGCCCAAACTCGCCGCCCATACGCACACCAACGAGGTCACCGACGCCTGGATGATCGCGGCCAACTCCGTCCTGGACGAGGACTCGGTCGTCTTCGCCGCCCTGCCGCTGTTCCACGTCAACGCACTCGTCGTCACCCTGCTCGCACCGCTGCTGCGCGGCCAGCAGGTCGTGTGGGCCGGACCGCTGGGATACCGCGACATCACGCTGTACGCGGAGTTCTGGCGCATCGTCGAGCACTACCGGATCGCCGCCATGAGCGCCGTGCCCACGGTGTACGCGGTCCTCGCGTCGTGTCCGGTCGACGGGGCCGACATCGGCTCGATGCGGTGCGCGATGGTCGGCGCCTCCGCGCTGCCCGACGGCGTGCGCACCGACTTCGAGGCGGCGACCGGAATTCCCCTGCTGGAGGGATACGGCCTGACCGAGGCGACCTGCGCCAGCGTCCGCGGGTTCCTGGAGGTCCGCCGGTCCGGTTCCGTCGGCCGGCGGCTGCCGTACCAGGACATCAGGATCGTCGACCCGGCCACAGCCGAGGAACGGCCGGGCGGTGAGGTGGGCGCCATCCTCATCAGCGGGCCCACGGTCTTCCCCGGATACGTCCAGGGCCGCGACGGGGACGGCTATCTGATCAGCAGTCAGGGCAGGGTGGCCGACGGCTGGCTGGACACCGGCGACCTCGGCTACCTCGACGAGGACGGCTTCCTCCACCTCACCGGGCGCGCGAAGGACCTGATCATCCGGGGCGGCCACAACATCGACCCCCGGGTGATCGAGGACGCCCTGCTCGCGCACCCCGCGGTCACCGGGGCCCAGGCCGTCGGACAGCCGGACCGGCGGGCGGGGGAGGTGCCGGTGGCGTACGTGACGATCGCCGACCCCGCGGTGACCGAGGACGACCTTCTCGTCTGGGCCGCCGAGTACGTCGGCGAGGCAGCCGCCGCGCCCAAGGCCGTCCGCGTCCTCGACACGCTCCCCGTCACCGCGGTCGGCAAGCCGTTCAAGCTTCCCCTGCGAGCCGACGCCGCCCGCCGCGTACTGACCGACGCCCTCGCCGGCATCGACGACGTGGCAGGCGTCAGTGCCGAGGCCGACTCCGGGTCGGTGGCGGTCACCGTCACGCTGCGCGCCTCGGCGCCCGCCGCCATGAGGGCCGAAGTCGAGCGCCGGGTCGGCAACTTCGCGGTGCCCTGCCGCATCGCCGGACAGCAGCAGGGGGAGGGCTGAGGCATTTCCTCCCGCGCATCGGCCGTTGCCGGGGTGCCCTCATTCGACCTTGATGAGGATGCTCCTCAGGGACGGCCGGTCCGCGGTTCCATCGTCCGCAACTGCGCTCCACTCACGGTCAGGACTGTCCTGAACCGTACGATCGCCGTGTCGGGGCGCGACGCTCCGAAGATTTGGCGCAATCTGGTGCCCGAATTCGCCAAATCTGGACCTGAAGTCGTCTAGACCTCCTCCGGAGCCTTGAACCCCCGTGTCCGGATCTGCTTGGCTGACGGACCATTGGCCGCCGACCGGCGGCACATAGGGGGAATGGTTTTTGTGCTGGGCCGGCACGGGGGCATGGACGCGCCCCGCGACAGCGGTGTGCGCCCCGCCGGGTCGACCGCGGTCGGGGCCGATGAACGGGGACCGGACACCGCGACGGCGCCACCCGCGCGACGGGCGAACGTCCCGGAGCCTGCCGTCCGTATCGACTCCGCCCCGCCACTGAGCGCGCGGACGACGCATCCCGGTCTCGCACACCACTCACACCCTCCATGCAGACCAGGGGAAGGTGCATGAGGAACTTCCGGCTGCTCGTCCTGGGCAACGGCATCTCGGCGTACGGCAGTTACCTGAACATGGTGGCGCTGAACGTCTTCGTCTACGACGCCACGGGCAGCGCGCTGGCCGCAGGCCTCTTCATGGCCGTACGTCTGGCCACGAATGTCGTGTCGGGCTGGGTGAGCGGGCGGCTCGTCTCGATCTACGACCGCAAGCGCCTGATGGTCGGCGCCGACCTGTGCCAGGCCGTGGCGCTGCTGACACTGCTGCTCGCACCGGACGCCACCCGCGTGGGGCTGCTCTACGTCCTCGCCGTGGTCACCGGCGGCTGCTCGACGCTCTCCCAGGTGGCCCTGCGCAGCAGCATCCCGGAGATCGTCGGCGCGGAGCACCGCGTACGCGCCAACGGGCTCCTGGTGACCGGGCGTTCACTCGCGATGATCGCCGGGTTCGCCTCGTCGGGTGTGGTGGTCGCGCAGCTCGGCTACTCCGCGGCGTTCGCCCTGGACGCCGCGTCCTTCCTGGTCTCGGCGACGGTGCTGTTCCTGCTGCCCGTACGCACCAGGGCGGTGCAGAAGGATGCCGCCGCCGGCGGCACCGCGGCGTCCTCCGGTGCCGCGCGCTGGACGGCGCGGGCGCTGCTGGCCACGGCGCCGCTGCTGATGGCGATGATCGCCATCCGGGCGGTGGACGGGCTGGGCTCCTCCTCCCACAACGTCGCCCTGCCCATCTACTCCAGCAGCCTGGACCCCGACCATCCGGCCACGTTCATCAGCCAGTTCTGGGCCACCTGGGCCATCGGCAACATCGTCGCCCAGCAGGTGATCGGGCGGGTCACCAAGAAGACCGGGCGCACGCCCGGGGAGCGGGCGTTCGCGCTCGGCGCCTGTGTGATGTCGGCCGGGTTCATCGTGGTCTTCAGCGGGCTGCCGACCCTGCCCGCCGTCATCGCCGCGCTCGTCGCCGGCGCCGCCGACGGGTTCACCGAGATCGTCTACGTGTCGCGGCTGCAGGCCGCCCCGGACGAGCAGCGCGGCCGCCTCTTCGGGCTCTCCGCGTCGGCCGAGAACGCCGGCTTCGGCCTCGGCATGCTCGTGAGCGGCGCCCTGCTGGAGACGTTCTCGCCACTGCAGGTCGTGGCCTCCTTCCACGGCCTCGCCATCGTCCTGTGCGGAACGCTGCTCCTGCTGCTTCTGCGCCGGGGCGGCCCACGTGACCATCTCGCTGAGGAAACGGTCAGCCAGGACAAACCGACGGTGACGGAGGGACGCAGCTGATGGCCATGAGCGACCCCGACCCGCGGATGGCCGTCATCGGCATGGCCTTCCGGCTGCCCGGCGCGAACACGCCCGAGGAGTTCTGGCGTGTCATCCGTGACGGCACGGACTGCATCACCCGGTTCACGGACGAGGAGCTCGACGCCGCCGGCGTACCCGCCGAGGAGTACCGGGCCGCGGACTTCGTCGGCGCCTCCGGGGTGCTGGACGACATCGCCGGTTTCGACGCCCAGCACTTCGCGATGAGTGCCCGCGAGGCCAAGATCACCGACCCCCAGCACCGCATGCTCCTGGAGTGCGCCCAGCACGCCCTGGAGAACGCCGGCTACCCGGACGAACGGGACGGCAGCCGCGTCGGCGTGTACGCCAGCACCGGATATCACCTGTACACCCTGCAGAACTACCTCCTCAACAACGTCCTGCCCAGCCAGGCCGCCTCCGACTGGATGGCCGGCATGCAGATCACCGTCGGCAACTACGCCGACTTCACCGCCACCCGGATCGCCTACCGGCTGGGCCTCACCGGTCCCGCGGTCAACGTCCAGACGGGCTGCTCCAGTTCGCTGGTCGGCGTGCAGGCCGCCGCGCAGTCCCTGCTCATGGGCGACTGCGACATCGCCCTCGTCGGCGCCACCGCCGTCCACGTGCCGCAGGTCGTCGGCTACCGCCACGTCAAGGGCTCGATCCTCTCCAAGTCCGGCCGCCTGCGGGCCTTCGACGCCGGAGCCGACGGCACCGTCGGAGGCACGGGCGTCCTGGCCGTCGTACTGAAGCGGCTGGGCCGGGCGGTGGCCGACGGCGACACGATCCACGGCGTCGTCCGCGGCTGGGGCATCGCCAACGACGGCGCCGACAAGAAGGCGTTCGCCGCCCCCAGCGCCCATGGGCAACGCGCCGCCATCCGCCAGGCCCTGCGCCGTGCCGGTGTCGACGCGGACAGCATCGGCTACCTGGAGACCCACGGCACCGGCACGCTCAAGGGCGACCCGATCGAGTTCGACGGCGCCACCGGCGCCTACCGCGAGGACACCGACCGCACCGGCTACTGCGCCCTCGGCTCGGCCAAGGCCAACATCGGCCACCTCGACGCGGCCTCCGGGCTCGCCGGACTCGTCAAGACCCTGCTGGTCCTGAAGCACGGCGTCATCCCGCCGATGGCGAACTTCAGCGAGCCCAATCCCGCCCTCGACCTCGACCACAGCCCGTTCTACATTCCCGGCACCGCCCGGCCCTGGCCCGGGAGCGACGGGCCCCGCCGCGCGGGCCTCACCTCACTCGGCGTCGGCGGCACCAACGTCCACCTCGTCCTGGAACAGGCTCCCGAGCCCGCTCCCCGGACCGACGCCGCCGCCCCTGCGGACGTGTTGCTGGTCTCCGCGAGCAGCGAGGCCGCCCTCGCGGACAACGCCCGCGCCTTCCGCGACCGGTTACGGCAGCTGCCGGAGCACCACCTGGCGGACCTGGTCACCACCGCCGCGCTCGGCCGCGTCCACGGCCGCCACCGGCTCGCAGTCCGTGGCACCACCCCGGCCGCTTTCGCCGACGCCCTCGACGCCTGGCTCGCCGGCACGGCCGGGGCGACGGCCACGGCGGGGACGACGCCTGCGGAGGGCCGCGTGCGCGTGGCGTTCCAGTTCACGGGGCAGGGCAGCCAGTACGCGGGTATGGCCGACGCCCTGTATGAACGCTTTCCGGTCGTACGCGAGGTGCTCGACGCCTGCGACGACCACTACCGCGACCTCACCGGCGACTCACTGCTCGCCGCGCTGCGAACGGCAGACGCATCAAGGGAGGGGACACCGGAGCACACGCCCGACGGGCCGTTCGCAGGCACGGACACCGCGCAGCCCGCGCTGTTCGCCCTCCAGTGCGCCCTGGTGCGGCTCTGGCGCGACACCGGCATCGAACCGTACGCCGTCACTGGGCACAGCGTCGGGGAGTACGCCGCGCTCCACGCGGCCGGAGCCCTCTCACTCCACGACGGTCTGCGTCTCACCACCGAACGCGGCCGGCTGATGCAGCAACGCTGCGCCCCCGGCGCGATGGTGGCCGTGGCGGTGGACCGGGAGGCGGCCCTCGCCCTGGCCGCCGAAGTGCCCGGCCTGGAACCGGCCGTGACCAACGGAGAACGCGCACAGGTGCTCGCCGGGCCGGTCGAGGCCGTGGAACGGGCGTGTGCCCTGCTGGACGAGCGCGGCACGCCGGGCCGGCGGCTGACGGTGACCCGTGCCTTCCACACCGCTCTGATGGAACCGATGCTGGAGGAGTTCCGGAAGATCCTCGACGACGTCGACTTCCGTCCGGTACGGATCCCGTTCGTCAGCGCCCTCGACGGAGGGACCCGCCCGCCCGGTTGGACCCCGGACGCCGACTACTTCCTACGGCACACCCGCGAGCCCGTCCGTTTCGACGAGGCGCTGCGCGACATCGGCGACGGGCGGCCCGACGCCCTGCTGGAGATCGGGCCGCACACCACCCTCAGCGGCCTGTCGCGCCGGGCGCTGCCCGCCGTGCAGTCCCTCCCGTCGATGCGGCGCGGCGCCGGGCTCGGCGCCCTGTGGGGCGCGGCGGCGGGGCTGCACTGCGCCGGGGCGGACGTCGGCTGGCGGGTCCTGCTGGCCGGCAGCGGCGGCAGGCGGGTCCCGCTGCCCGGATACCGGTTCCAGCACAGGAACCACTGGACAGGGCCGGAGTTGACGGCCCTCAGCACAGGAACAACAGCGAGTAGGGGAGCCGAAGTGGTTCAGCAAGAGGCAGCGGTCACGCGCGTACTCCACAGCATCGTCGAGGCGACGGCCCGGCACCTCGGCGAGGAGCCGTCGGCGATCGTCGGCGACGCGTCCTTCTTCGACCTCGGCGCCGACTCGCTGCAGATGATCAGCGTGCTGCGGGAGCTGGAGCAGGAGCATCGGGTCAAGGTGACGATGCGGCAGCTGTTCGAGGAGACGGGTACGCCGCGGCGGCTCGCCGAGTTCATCGTCGCCCGCATGCCGGGGACGACAGGCGGGACGGCACCGGTGGAACTCCCGGCAGAACGGGCGGGGTCGGCACAGCCGGTCACTCCCGAAGCACCCGCTCGCGAGCCCGCTCCGGAGCCCATCGTCCCCGAGCCCACCGCACCCCAGCCCATCGCACCCCAGCCCATCGCGCCGCCCAGGGTTGCCGCACCTGCACCCACACCTCCACCCGCGCCGGTTCCCGCACCCGCGCCCTCCGTTCCCGCGCCCGCCACCCCCGCACCCGCCCCCGAGTACGCGACCCGCGTGGAGCTGGAGGACCTCGCCCGCAAACTCCAGCAGATATCCCAGATACAGCTGCAGATGATGTCCCAGCTCTCCCAGTTGCTGGCCCTCCAGACGGCCTCGGTGACCGAGCGGCTCAACGGCAAGGTGGCCAAGTGACCGGGCTGCACGGCATATCCGCCGCACTGGACCAGGACCTGGCGGCGATGGCGGAACTCTCGCAGCGCATCGCCGAGCAGATGGGCGGAGCCGGCGCCTCCGTCCCGGAGCAGCGGTCGCCGGAGGCACCGCGCGTCCACGGACCGCGCGTGACGGTCGCAAAGACCTCCGGAATGGTGCAGGGCGTGTCACCGCACTCCCAGCAGGAGCACCTCGCCGATCTCGTACGCCGCTACACCGCAAGGACCCCGACCTCCAAGCGGATCGCCCAGCGCTACCGCCGCGTCCTGGCCGACAGCCGTGCCGTCGTGGGCTTCCGCAGCGGTACGAAGGAGATGCTGTACCCGATCGCGGGCCACCGGGCGAGCGGCGCACGGCTCCAGGACGTCGACGGCAACGAGTACGTCGACATCACGATGGGCTTCGGCGTCCTCCTGTTCGGTCACGAGCCCGACTTCGTCACCGAGGCCGTGCGCGAGCACCTGTCCCGGGGCATCCAGCTCGGCCCGCGCAACGTCGAGACCGGCGAGGCGGCGGAACTCCTCGCCGAACTGACCGGCCTGGAGCGGGTCGCCTTCGCCAACTCCGGTACGGAGGCCAACTCCGCGGCCATCCGCCTCGCCCGCGCCGCGACCGGCCGCGACAAGATCGTCACCTTCCTGGGCGCGTACCACGGCCACGCCGACAACGTCCTCGGCCGCGCCTCGGGCAGCGGCACCGACCAGGTCACCGTGCCCGTCTCCCGAGGCATCCCGCAGGCTTCGGTCTCCGATCTGCTGGTCCTCGACTACGGCACCGACGCCGCCCTGGAAGCGATCGCCCGGCACGCCGACGACATCGCCGCGGTCGTCGTGGAGCCGGTGCAGAGCAGACACCCCTCCCTGCGGCCCGTCGAGTTCGTACGCAAGCTGCGCGAGCTGACCCGCCGGCACGGCATCGTGCTGCTCTTCGACGAGATGCTGACCGGCTTCCGCCCGGCCCTGCGCGGCGCGCAGGAGCTGTACGGCGTCACACCCGACCTCGCCACGTACGGCAAGCTGCTCGGCGGCGGCTTCCCCATCGGGGCCATCGCCGGCCGCGCCGACATCATGGACGGCGTCGACGGCGGCCACTGGTCCTACGGCGACGACAGCTACCCGCCCGCCGACACCACGTTCTTCGGCGGCACGTACATCCAGCACCCGGTGTCGATGGTCGCCGCGCGCGCCGTGCTGACCCACCTCAAGGAGCACAGCCCGCGCCTCCAGGAGCGGCTCAACACGCGTACCGCCGAACTGGCCGCGACGCTCAACGGCTTCTTCGAGGCCGAGGAGTTCCCGCTGCGGATGAGCCACTTCGGCTCCCAGTTCCGCTTCGAGCACCGCGCCGACATGGAGCTCCTCTACCACCACCTGATGCTGCGCGGCGTGCACGTCTGGGAGTGGCGCAACTTCTTCCTGTCCACCGCCCACACGGACGGCGACACCGAGTTCGTGGCGGACGCCGTACGGGATTCGCTGCGCGAGCTGCGGACGGCGGGCTTCTTCCCGGGCGGGCGGCCGGTTGCGCCGAAGGCTGCGCCACCTGAACCGAAACCGGCACTCGCACCGGGACTCGCACCGGGCCGGGCCGCGGAACCGAAACCGGCCGTTCCCGCGGCGACACCCGCCCCGGTCGCCGCCATGGCCTGGAACGCCGCAGCCGTCACCGACTCCCGCACCGCACCCGTGAGCGAACCCGCCGCCCGCACCGCTGACTTCAGCGTCTACTTCTTCGGCGACTACCCGCAGGAGGCCTCCGGGCCGGCGAAGGGCGGCCCGTACGAACTCCTCATGGACGTAGCCCGGTTCGCCGACCGGCACGACTTCCATGCGCTGTGGATGCCCGAGCGCCACTTCCACTCCTTCGGCGGCCTCTTCCCCAACCCCGCCGTGCTCGCCGCCGCGCTGTCCCGGGAGACCGAACGCATCCGGCTCAACGCCGGCTCCGTCGTCCTGCCGCTCCACGACCCCATCCGGGTCGCCGAGGAGTGGTCGATGGTGGACAACCTCTCCGGCGGGCGTGTCGGCATCGGCGTCGCCAGCGGCTGGAGCGCCAAGGACTTCGTGTTCTTCCCCGACCGTTTCGGCCGGCACAAGGAGCTGATGTACGAACAGCTGGAGGAGGTGAGGAAGTTCTGGCGCGGCGAACCCGTGCGCCGGGCCAGTGGGGCCGGAGAGGCCGAGGTACACCTCTTCCCGCGTCCGGTGCAGGACGCCCCGCCCATGTACACCGCGGTGGTCGGCAACCCCGCATCCTTCGAACTCGCCGCCCGTCACGACCTGGGCATCGTCACCAACCTGATGACCCAGAGCGTCGAACAGCTCGGGGAGAACATCGCCCGCTACCGGCGTACCCGGGCCCAGCACGGCCTGGACCCGGACACCGGGCGGGTCGCCGTCCTGCTGCACACCTACCTCGCGGCCGACCACGACATCGCGAGGACCGAGGCGTACGAACCGCTCTCCCGCTATATGCGCGCGTCCCTGTCCGTGTTCAGCGGCGTCACCAACAGCCTCGGACACAACGTCGACCTGGCCGAGCTGAGCGAGGACGACCTGGATGCGGTGTTCCGCCGGGCCTACGGCCGTTACTGCGACCAGCGCGCCCTGATCGGCACGGTGGACAGCGTCCGCCCCGTGGTCGACGCGGTGACCGCGGCGGGCGCCGACGAGATCGTCGCCCTCGTCGACTTCGGTGTCGCCCCGGACGACCTGCGCGAGGGCCTGCCACACCTGGACGCGCTGCGCCGCACATACCGGCGGACGGTTGCGCCCGCCCCTGCCGACGCGCCGCTGTCGCCCGGCCAGGAACGGATCTGGTTCCTGGAGCGCCTGCTCCCCGGCCGTACCGCCTACAACGAGGTCAAGGCGATCCGCCTCGAAGGCCCTCTCGACGTACCCGCACTGCGCGCGGCACTGCGCGGCCTCGTCGCCCGGCACGAGGGGCTCCGCACCGTCTTCCGGGAGAGCGGAGGCGAGCCACGACAGGTGGTGCGGGCGGCGCCGGTCGAGCCCGACTTCGAGGTCGTCGACGGCACCGGCAACCCCCGGACCGCGCTCGGCGACGTCCTGGCCGCGGAGAGCGCACGCCGCTTCGACCTGGCGGACGGACCGCTGTTCGTCACCCGCCTGGTCAGGCTCGCCGAGGCGGAACACGTCCTCGTGCTGTCCCTCCACCACATCGTGGTCGACGCGGCCTCGGCCACGGTCCTCGCCCGCGACCTCTCCGCGCTCTACCGCGCCGAACGCGACGGCACCACCCCCGACCTGCCCCCGCTCACCTGGAGCTACGCCGACCACGCCAGGGAGCAGGCGGCGTCCGCGAACAGCCCCGAGGCCGACGAGGACCTGGCCTACTGGCGCCGCACCCTCGACGGCGACCTGCCCGTCCTCGCCCTGCCCACCGACCGGCCGCGCCCGCCGACCATGACCTCCAACGGCCGGGCGGTCTTCCACACGCTCGACGCGGAACTCTCCGGACGGCTGCGGGAGTTGAGCCGCGCCCGCCGCAGCACCCTGTTCATGACCCTGCTCGCCGGCTACGGGGCGATGCTGCACCGGATCACCGGGCAGACGGACATCGTCGTCGGCACCCCCATCTCGGACCGGCCCGAGCGGGCCGAGCAGGTGCTCGGGTTCTTCGTGAACACCCTCGCGCTGCGCCTCGACCTGTCCGGCGATCCGGCGTTCGGCACGCTGCTGGACCGCGTGCGCACGGTCGCTCTCGACGCGTACGACCACGCGCGCGTGCCCTTCGAGACAGTGGTGCGCGAGCTCGCCCCGCCCAGGGCGGTCGACCGGACACCGGTGTTCCAGGCATTCGCGGAGTTCCAGCGCGCCGAACCGTTCCGCTTCGACCTGCCCGGCATCGAGGCCACAACGCTGGACGCCGGCCCGGACAAGTCCCTGACGGACCTCACCGTCTACTTCACGGACCAGCCCGAGGGCATCCGCTGCCACCTGGAGTACAACACCGACCTCTTCGACCAGGAGACGGTCGACGACTTCTTCGCCACCTTCCGGACACTGCTCGCCGCAGCGGTCGACACCCCTGACACGCCGCTGTCCCGGCTCGCTCCGGCGGCCGTCGACACCGCCGCCGACGGGGAGCCCGTTCCGAGGTCCTGGCAGCACGGCCCGTCCCGCCCGCTCGCGGACACCACCGTCCACGACCTGGTCGCCCGGCAGGCGGCTGCTCGGCCCAACAGCACCGCCGTGATCAGCGGCGACACCCGACTGACGTACCGCGAACTGAACGACCGCGCCGAGCAGTTGGCCGCCGTCCTGCGGGAACAGCCCGCCACGGACGGCGGTGCCGAGGTCGTTGCGCTTTGGCTGCCGCGCTCCACCGACCTCGTCGTCGCCATGCTCGCCGCACTCAGAGCGGGCCGCGCCTACGTGCCGCTGGATCCGTCCCTCGGCCGGGTGCGCGCCGAGCAGGTCATCGCCGAGTGCGGGGCGCGGACCGTGGTGTCGGCGCCTGCCGGGGCGGCCGTCCTGAAGCTGCCGCCGGGCGTGACCGTCGTACCCCCCGACGCGACCGCGACCGCACCCCACCCGCCGCGCCCCGCGTCCGGCACCGACAACCAGTCCCCGTGCTGCGTCATCTACACCTCGGGCAGCACCGGCACACCCAAGGGCGTGGTGCTGGCGCACCGCGCGGTCGTCGACCTGTGCGAATGGCACCACCGGCGTTTCGCGTTCACCTCGGCCGACCGCTGCGCCGCCGTGTGCAGTCAGAGCTTCGACGCCTCGATCCTGGAGGTCTGGCCGGCACTGACCGCGGGGGCGTCGGTCACCATCGCCGAAGAGGAAGTCCGCAGGGACCCGCTGTCCCTGGCCCGGTGGTACGCCGGCGAGCGCGTCACCTTCTCCATCCTCCCCACCGCCCTGGGCGAACAGTTGCTGCGGCTGCCACCGCACGAGCAGCCGCCCCTGCGTCACCTCCTGCTGGGCGGAGACGTACTGCGCACCAGGCCGCGCCCCGAGGCGCCGTACGAGACGGTGAACGTCTACGGGCCCACCGAGACCACCGTGCTGTGCACCGCGGAAACCGTCGCCGCGCACAGCGACGACTCCGCCCGTCCGATCGCGATAGGGCGCCCGGCCGACAACGTACGGCTGAGCGTGCTCGACGAGTCGGGCAGCCCGGTGCCCGTCCGCACGGTGGGGGAGTTGTACGTCGGCGGACCGGGCGTGGCCCTCGGCTACCTCCACCGCCCCGAACTCACCGCCGAGCGGTTCCTGCCGGACCCGGACGGCGGCCCGGACGCCCGCAGGTACCGCACCGGCGATCTGGTCCGCTGGACCGGCGACGGGACGCTGGAGTTCTGCGGCCGGGCCGACGACCAGGTGAAGATCCGGGGCTTCCGGGTCGAACCGGAGGAGGTCTCCCGCACGCTCAACGCCCTGGACGGCGTGCGTGAGGCGGCGGTACTCGCCCGGCGCAACGATCGCGGCGACGCGTACCTAGCGGCCTATGCCGTCCCCGCCGACCCGATCGGCGATGCGGCCGACGACCGGCAGGCCTATGCCGATCTGCTGGCCGAGGAACTGGGGGCCCGGCTCCCGGAGTACCTCGTGCCGCGCGCCTGGCGGGTCCTGCTCGCGCTGCCCGTGAGCGGCAACGGCAAGCTGGACCGCTCCGCGCTGCCGGCACCCGACCTCGTCACCTCGGCACCGACCCGCACGCCGAGTGCCGGCGGCGAAACTCCCACCGCCGGTCACCTGACGGGCATCGAGCGGCGGGTACGGGAGCTGTGGGCCGAAGAGTTCGGCATCGACGCCGACGGCATCGCGGCCGACGCCTCCTTCTTCGACCTGGGCGGCCACTCGATCACCGCGATGCGGCTGGTCAACCGGGTCCGGGAGGACTTCGCCACCGAGTACCCGATGCTGAGCTTCTACCAGGAACCGACGCTACGGGCCATGACGACCCAACTGGCCGCGGCGGCGGGCGAGACCGCGGCGCCGGGAACCGCGAGTGCCTCACCTGAGGCGGACGACGACGGACCCGGCACGGTGGAGCACCGCGCCCCCGCCACCGTGCAGCAGTCCCGCTTCGCCACCGTGCACGCCGACCACCAACTCCCACAGGTCTTCAACGTAGCCCTGCGGATCACCCTCACCGGCGACCTGGACGTGGCGGCACTGCGCACCGCCCTGACCGGGCTCGTCGAGCGGCACGAGGGGCTGCGGACCCGCCTGGCCCGCAGCGGCGACGGCTGGGAGCAGCAGGTGCTGCGGGCGCGCCCGGCGGAGCTGCCGGTGGTGGACCTGACCGGGCTGCCCGCCCGGGAACGGCAGGAGGCCCTGGACCGGGCCAGTTCCGAGGCGGCGGAGACGCCACTCGACCCCACCGGCGGGATTCCGATGGCGCTGCGCCTCCTGCGCACGGGCGAGAGCAACTGGACACTGCTCCTCGTCCTGCACCACTCCGCCTGCGACGGATGGTCCGTCAGCCTGCTCCTGAAGGAACTCGCCGCGCTCTACGGCTCGGCCGTGAAAGGCGAGCCCCATGCCCTGACGCCCGTGCAGTGCCAGCCCGCGGCGTACGCCCATTGGCAGCAGGAGCAGGTGGACGAGGCCGCCGAGGAGCGGAAGGTGGAGTTCTGGTTGCGCGAACTCGACGGAGTGCCGTTCACCGTCGGCCTGCCGCTGGACCGGCCCCGGCCGCAGAGCGCGAGCGGACGGGGCGGCGCCGTGATGTTCACCGTGCCGGCCGAGACCCGGGCCGCCGTGGAGCGGCTGGCAAGAGAGCGGGGGACGACGCCGTTCGTGGTCACGGCCGCGGCGCTGGGCAGGATGCTCGCGCGGAAGTCCGGGCAGTCCGACGTCGTGTTCAACGTTTCCTACGCCAACCGTGAGCGCCGCGCGTTCGAGTCCCTGCTGGCCTGCACGGTCACCGGCTTCGCACTGCCGGTGCGACAGGGTGTGACGGGTTCCTTCGCGACCCTGACGGACCAGGTCGCCCGTACGACCGTGGAGTGCATGGACCAGGCCCTGCCCGTGCGCCGGATCGCCCCGGCGATGAGGGAGCGCAAGGGCGTCGACGTGCCGGACCGGCTGGACGTCGGCTTCGCCTACCAGAGCTCTCTGGACGCGGAGGTCGAACTGCCCGGTCTGACAACGGCCATCGAGGACCTCGCTCCCGCGGCGGCCCGCACGGAACTCACCTTCGGGCTCGTCCCGGCCGGCGACGAACTGAAGGGCTTCGTGGAGTACTCGGCCGACCTGTGGGACCGCGCCACCATCGAGGGCTGGACGCGTGACTACGTCGCCCTGCTGAGCGAGGAGGCCGACCGGGCGCTCGGGCGGTGACACCCGTCCGTGACGCCGCCCCGCCCCGCGCCCCCCCGGCGCGCGGGTCGGCGTCACGGACGCTCACGCGGCGCTGCTGCTCCTCGGCATCCAGTGCCGGCACGTCACCTCGTGCTCACTGCCGAGGCTCGTCCACCAGCGCTCGCAGCACGCGGAGTCGAGCTCCGCACGGACAATCGCCTCGGCGGCGTCGCCGGCGCGCCCGGCGCGTGTCACCAACTCCAGGAGCCACCGTCGCTGGTCGCCGATCACGGTCTCCCGCACCACCGCGATGACCGGCACGAGACTGGCGGCGGCGAACAGGCACGCCGCCCACGCGGGCCCGTACCGGATCTCCAGGACCGAGGTCCAGGCCAGCCCCGCGCTCGTGGCGATGTAGAGGACGCAGAGAAGGCGGCTGGAGCAGTTCATGGGCGTACACCGTCCTTGGGGCGGGATCGATACCCTTGTCCAACTGCTGACGGCCCGTGTGGACTCGGGTGATTTATCCCACCGTGACCTGACAGCGGGCCTCGCCCCGGTCAGGACGCGGCGGCGACCACGGCCTTGGCCCGGAACGCGGCCCGATAGGAGTGCGGCGTGGTGCCGACCACCCGGCGGAAGCGCTCACGGAACGCCGTCGGCGACCCGAACCCCGCCTGACGCGCGATCCGTTCGATCGGATGGTCGCTGTTCTCCAGCAGATACTGGGCCCGCCGCACGCGCGCCCGCAGCAGCCACTGCAGCGGCGTGGTGCCGGTCTGCTCACGGAACCGGCGGCTGAAGGTGCGCTCGCTCATCCCCGAGCGCTCCGCCAACGCTGCCAAGGTGATCTCCCCGGCCAGGTTGTCCTCGATCCACTCCAGCAGGGGTTCGAGCGCCGAGCCGCGCGGCACCGGCGGATACTCGTGCACGATGAACTGCGCCTGTCCGCCCTCACGTTCCAGCGGTACGACGGACATGCGCGCGGTGTGCGCGGCCACGGCCGAGCCCAGGTCCCGCCGGATCATGTGCAGACACATGTCCAGTCCCGCTGCGGCCCCGGCGGACGTGAGGATCTGCCCGTTGTCGACGTACAGCACGTCCGGTTCCACGTGGACGTCGGGGAAGCGCCGTGCGAGCTCGTCGGTGGCCATCCAGTGGGTGGTGGCGCGCAGTCCGTCCAGCAGTCCGGCCTCGGCCAGGACGAAGGCGCCCACGCAGACGGATGCGATCCGGGTGCCCGCCCGGGCCGCCTCGCGCAGGGCCGCCACGACGGCGGGGGAGGGCGGTCCGGTCTCGTCGCAGCCCGGCACGATGATCGTGTCCGCGTCCTCCAGCCCGTCCAGCCCCCGGTCGATCCGCAGGGCGAAGCCCTCCGTGCGCACCTCCGGCGACTCGGCGCACAGCCGGACCCGGTAGGGACGGCGGCCGTCCGGCAGCCGTGTCCAGCCGAACATCTGGAACGGTGTCGCCATGTCGAACGGCACCACGTTGTCGAGAACAAGGATCGCCACGGTGTGCATGAAGGACACCCTAGGCGGATTCCCGCCACCGGCATAAGTGCAGGTGGCTCCGGTGAGGGGCGGTGAAAGGGCAGAGAGCGCGGCTGGCGAGAACCCGTTGGAAGCTGTCGTTTCAGCCCCTGTGCGATCACCCGGAAGATCCCTAGCGTGGGGCGGGTGACCAAGATCCTCCTCACCCTTCACGTCCTGGCCGCCATCATCGCGGTCGGCCCCGTCACCGTCGCGGCCAGCATGTTCCCCCCGGCCGCGCGCCGCGTCCCGGCGACCGACGGGGCGGTGGCGGTGGGCACCGTCCGGCTCCTGCACCGCATCTGCCGTGTCTACGGCGCCGTCGGGGTGTCGGTCCCCGTCCTCGGCCTGGCCACCGGCCTGTCGATGGGAGTGCTGGGCAGCGGATGGCTCATCACGTCCATCGCCCTGACCGCCGCGGCCGCCGGCATCCTGATCGCCTTCGTCCTGCCCCGCCAGGAGGACCTCGTCGGCCAACTGAGCGCCGAGAAGCCCGTCGAGCGCTCGGCCACGGTTCAACTCGCCATGTTCACCGGCATCTTCAACCTCCTGTGGGCGACCGTCACGGTGCTGATGATCGTCCGGCCCGGTTCCACGACGGGCGCCTGACCCGGGCAGCGGGCAGCGGGGGAGGGGCGGGACCGAGACCACGCGTCGGGGTGGAACCGCCCGTTCGTCGCACGTCAAGCGCTCTGGCAGAATTCGTACTTCAGTGTGCGTCGGCGCCTACACTCGACAGCCGTGCCCATCTGCACACAGGGCCACGACATGAAAGGCGCGTTGACGGGTGTTCCAGGATTCCCCCATTTACGACCGGCTCATCGCGGAGCGCGGCGACATCCCCACCCAGGTACGCAGGGAGGCCGAACGCGTCAGCAGGGAAATCGAGTTCGCCATGCAGCCCCTGTTGCAGTCCAGCGGCCACGCACCCCCTCCCGGACGTCCCGCACCCCCCGCCCCGACCTGGCAGCGCAGCGCACTGCCGCCGGGGCCGCAGTCGCTCTGAGCCCCGGACGGCCGGGCGGACCGGTCACGGCACCTTCGCGCTCGCCCCGTTGGCGTGCGGCTGCTCCTCGGAGGCCGGCTGCGCGAGCCACTCGGCGATGGTGCGGGCGATCGGCTGGCCCGTGTCGACCTCGATGAACCCGAACTGCCCCGACTGGTTGCACTCCAGGAACCACCACGTCCCGTCGGCGTCCTCGACGAAGTCGAAGGCGCCGTAGGCGAGTTCCGCATCCCTCAGATAGGCGCGGACGCCCTCGGCGACACGCGGCGCGACCTCGACGGGACACCACGGCGCGTCGGACGCGGCGAACCGGACGTCCACCTCGGTTTCGGCACCGGTCGCCTTGCGGGCCGCCAGCAGCTGCTCGCCCACCGCGGTGAGACGGATGTCGGCACACTTGGCCACGCGCCGCTGCAGCAGCGTGGGCCCGTACGCGACAGCGGAGAAGTCCGCGTCCGGCCCCACCCTGCTGGTCGGCACCGCGCGCGGCGGATCCTGTGGATGCGCGCCGGACACCGGCTTGACCACCAGATCCGGATACCGCTCGGCGAACTCACGGGCGGCCTGCGGGAAAGTCGTGATCAACGTGGCCGGAACGGGCAGACCGCAGCGCTGCGCCAGCCGCAGCTGCCAGGGCTTGTAGCGAGCCCGGCGCGCCGCGTCGGGATGGTTCATCCAGCGCACGTCACAGCCGCGCAGCATGCCGTACAGCGCCTGCTCCGCCTCCTGTGTCAGCCAGGCGGAGGGCACGGCGGCCCGCGCCGCCGCGGCCCCCGGCCTGCGCATCCAGATCGACCGCAGGCCACTGACGCTCACCAGGCGTCCCGCGGACGACAGATGGCCACGGAAAGAGCCGTGCACATACTCGCCCGACAGAGCGACCCCGTCGGTCACGTCGGCGGGATCGAGCCGGACCACCGGAACGCCGGACGCGTTCAGGTGCACGACCACCATGTCCGCCGTCACGTCCTCTTCGTTGGTCACAATCAAGACCGTCATCGTCGGCGACCTGCGTTCAGTCGTCGAAGTGGGTCTTCGAGCCCGCCGTGGATGTCGTGGTCCCCAACTCCCGCAAGAGCGCGTGATCACAGGCGGCTATTCGCCCGTCACGCAGCACGTTCAACTGCAGACCGGAGTCGTAAGCATATGCAGCGGCGACCTCCAACTCCGCTGCCGGCCGTGCATAGTTGAGCGCGAACGGTTGCATCGTCTCTCCCTCACAGGTGCTGCTCCGATCGAGCTTGGTCACCCAGGGGCGCCCTTCGGCCCGCCGACACCCCTCGGTCTCCACTTACTTAAACGAATCGAACGAGTGATTGGTTTCCTTACTTTCTGTAATCAACGGCGTCCGGCGGTCCCGCATCGGGAGAACGGCGCAGGGTACGCAGTGCCAGCAAGAGCACGCCGATGTCGTCCAGATACACCGGATCGGGCATCAGATCGGTGGGCAGCACGAAGTACAGAACCGCGCCCCAGAACACCCAGCGCGGCCCCGTCGGCAGTCCGGCACGCCGCATCACACGCCGCGTCCGCACGAGCCGCGCCAGTACCCAGACGGCGACGGCGAGCACGACGGCCGCGAGGGCGACGACGACGATCACCGCGGTGGTCGACTCCATGGACCCTCCTCCTGCCGGCGGCGCGCACCATGTGCACCTGCCGGTCGGATTCCCCCTTGCGGCCTGTGCATTGCATGGCAGCGCTCACTCGGCCGCACCCCGTCACCCGTCAGGACGGAAGACGCACGGATCGGCCCGGTCACCTGCTCGCGCAGGCGCACGATCCGTCCACCCGCGCGCCGAAGCGAGCCCGCAGGACGCAGTACGCCCCCTCCACGGATCCGGCGCAGCCGTCCTACGCCCCGCGGCGGCCCGGGATCTGCGGCTGCTCCTCGACGGCCCTGGCCTCCTGCGCGTCCCCCGACTCGGCCGCGGGCCTGCGTGTCCGGCCGGAGACCTTGAGGCGCTCGAAGGTCCGGGTCAGCTGCTGGAGCGGGGACGCCGCCGGGGACGCGGGGGTCTCGGGCCGGCTCTCGGGCGCGGCGTCGGCGGACTCCCGGAAGGCGGCCAGCGCCGCGTGCGCCTGCTCGGCGGCCTCCCGGTACAGATCGCGGGACCTCGTCATCGCCTCGAGCGCCTCGGCGTACATCGCCACGAGCTTACGCTCACGATCGAGTTCCTCCTCGAGCGTCAGCAGCCGCCAGTCCTCCCGCAGGGCGGTGAGCGCCTCCTCGGCACCGTCCGGCAGCGGGCGCGACAGGGCGGCGAACCGCGTCACGGCGTGAATGAGCTCGGCCGGTTCGGTGCCGTCGAGGAAGACGCTGCGTACGGCGAAGTCGTCCGCGTCGTAGCCGGACGGCGCCGGACTGCCGGGCAGCACCACGGCGCCCCCGCGCGGCACCTGCACGCCGAGGTCCCGCAGGGCCCAGTTCACGACGCGCAGTTGGCTGGGGGCGGCACGGTGCTCGACCAGCCGGTGCCGCAGGCCCGGCGGCAGCATCCCGGCCAGTGGCGTGCGGCCGCGCTGGTCCGTGGTCATGGCCTCGTGGACGACCACATGGATGCCCCAACCGTCTCGCGCGCAGTCCCGCAGCAGCTGCCGTACGGCCTTGTCGTCCGAAGGCAGGGGGTTGATGTCCGTAAGGCGCAGGTCCGAGACCGGCGTGTGGTCCCAGGTCGCATCGGGTTCCTGCGGCCAGAACAGGGCGGCCGGCGACGGCCACCGGGGGTCCCACGGCGCCTCCGCCTCCGCTGCCAGCATCCAGTCCTGGCCGCTGCCGGAGTCGTGCTCCACGGTGAGCCGGGCTCGCACGGTCACCGAGCCCGCGACCCGCCATCGGGCCTCGAAGATCCACTCCTGGGAGCCCTCGGTCTCGGGCAGCTCCAGGAAGTCGTCGATGGTCCGGCTGTCCTTGAGCCGGCGCAGGCTGAGCCGGAGTACCTCTTCCGCGGCGGGCCCGAGATGTCGGCCACGGGCCAACCACACCGAGGGGGGAGTCATGGGGCGGGGGCTGGAGGAGCTGGGCATGGGGTCCATCTGTGGGCGGGAGCACGTGCTCGTATCAGTATCGTCGCCGCAGATGCCTGCCCGCCGGGCGGGGTCCGCACACGGGGTGTGCGCCATCCGCACCGGCCGGCGTCCCTCACTCGTGGTCCGTACCGCGTCCGGTCATGACAATGACTCGGTGAGCAGGACCCGCCCACCATCCGCATTGGGGCGGGTCCTGCTCGTGGCTCGGGGTCCGCTCAGTTGTGGTACGTGATGTAGCCGTTGCCGTCCCGGTCGTTCCCGCTCTTGGTGTAGGAGTGCGAGTCCGCCCCGGCGCCGGAGGGCTTGTTCAGGTAGATCGAGTCCTTGTCGTTGTTCCACATGAAGTTGCAGTTGTCGCGGTAGACGACGTTCTTCGCGTCGGAGTCGCTGCCGTTGCCGCCCCGGAGCTTCACGTAGTCGCCGGGCTGGAGGAAGTGGTTGGCGGTGAAGGCGAACCGGTTGCCGGCCTTGTCCTTCACGACGTAGCCCTTGAGGTTGACCGTGGTACCGGACGAGTGGTTCTTGATCGTCAGGTACTCCTCGTCGGTGTTGCCGGTCCGGCAGTTGTTCGAGTCGCTGCCGGGTGCGTCGTACTGGATGCCGCGGATCTTCAGCGCGGACGAGTACTCGGTGGCCTGGGCCGGTGCGGCGGACAGTACGGCGAGCGTGCCGACGGCGACGGCGGTTGTGGCGACGATGCGTATACGCATGGAGAAACATCCCCCCTGTGTGGAGCTTGTGTGAAGATCAGGAGTGTAGACAACTCCCGCGCGCGATGAGGAGGCTTCACCGAATGTGAGACGCGGGCGCGTCAGTGGGGGTATGCGCGCGGTGGTCGTTGATGGGCGAGTTCGTCGCGGAATTCCGCTATGACCGAGCTGATCTGGCGCATCAGCGCGGTGTTCTCGATCCGGTCGAGATACAGGTTGCGGTCGGCCAGGGCGGGTGCGTCGACGCAGAAGTACTGGGTCATGAGCGGATTGATGAAGAGTTCGCTGTTCTTGGTGCGCTCGGTGAACCGGACGTCCCCGAAGTCGCCGCGCACGGCGGCCGCGACGGAACCCTGGACGATGCTCGGGTGGTCCGGCGTGGCCCGCTGGGCATGCTCCACCGCGTCGAGGTACGCGCGCCCCTCCTCGCTGTGGCGCGGCAGCGAGAACGTCCCCAGGTAGCCGCCCTCGCGGTCCAGCGCGGCGAGGTTCTCCAGCACCAGGGAGTGGTTGACCCCGTGGTAGGAGTCCACGCCGAACCCGAGGCAGGCCACGAGCCGCACCGGAACCTCGGCCAGCCCGGACACTGCGGCCAGGCTGGCCATGTCCTCCTCCGGCGTGCCCAGCCCGTGCTCGTCGCCGCGCATCAGGATGTCGGTCCCGCCGTCCACCAGCACGACGGCGTCGGCGCCGCCCAGGTGCTCCAGGAGCGTGCGATAGGCGGCCCTGAGCGGCTGGACCCCTGTGAGGGGGAACGCGTACACCGTGTCGGGCAGGTCATGCACGGCGAGCCACCGCGCGAGCGTCCGCTCCGGGAAGTAGTCGCCCCGCACTGCCGTGTCGGGGCGTATCGCCGCGACGTCGTGGTCCACCCACGCGTCGAGTGAGAGCCCGAACAGGTCCGAGAAGGACAGGTTGGCCAGCTGGACTTCCTTGCCGGCCGCGCGGAGCGCGAGCGCCAGGGGCAGTCCGGCGTACACGTCGAAACCGCCGCCCACCGGCGACGAGCACGCGGCGCGCATCGCGCAGCCGGGTGAAGAAAGGGGGCTCGAGGAGGGAGAACACCGGGGGACGCTAACAGGTACTGATCACCGGAAGCGGGCCGATAAAGACCGAGAGGGCCGGGGGTTGGAACCCCCGGCCCTCAGCGAGGGTGGGAACCCCGGCCCTCAGCCTTCAGCCTCAGCTTCGGCTACGGCGTCTTACGCGCCGCTCTCCCGCAGCATGTCCTCGCGCTCGACGAGCTTCACTCGCTCACGGCCCTGCGGCTCGCCCAGTGCCTTCTCGGCGGCGTCGAGCTTGTACCAGCCGTCCCAGGTGGTGAAGCGGATCTCGCGCTCGGCGAGGAAGGCCTCCACCGCCTCCGGCTCGGGCGAACCCGGCGTCTGCAGACGTCCATTGGCGAAGTCGGCCAGCAGGTTCGACACCGTCTCGTTGGCGTCGCCCTTCGTGTGGCCGATCAGCCCCACCGGGCCGCGCCGGATCCAGCCGGTGACGTACGTCGACTGCAGGTGCTCGCCGGACTCCTGGATGACCCGGCCGCCCTCGTCCGGGACCGTGCCCGAGTCGATGTCCCAGGGCAGCTTGGGGAGTTTGTCGGAGAGGTAGCCGACCGCGCGGTAGATCGCGCTGACGTCCCAGTCCTTGAACTCGCCGGTGCCCTTGACGTTGCCGGTGCCGTCGAGGACGGTGCGTTCGGTGCGCAGGCCGACGACCTTGCCGTCCTCGCCGAGGATCTCGGAGGGCGACTCGAAGAAGTGCAGGAACAGCTTGTGCGGCCGGTTGCCGACGTCGCGGATCGCCCAGTTCTCCAGGGTCTTGGCAACCATGTCGGCCTGCTTGTTGCCGCGCCGGGTCTCGATCGAGCCCGCGTCGTAGTCGATGTCCTCGGGGTCGACGATGACCTCGATGTTGGGGGAGTGGTCCAGCTCGCGCAGCTCCATGGGGCTGAACTTCGCCTGCGCCGGGCCGCGGCGGCCGAATACGTGGACTTCCAGGGCCTTGTTGGCCTTGAGGCCCTCGTGGACGTTCGGCGGGATCTCCGTCGGGAGCAGTTCCTCCGCCGTCTTCGCCAGGATGCGGGCCACGTCGAGGGCGACGTTGCCGACGCCGAGGACAGCGACCTTCTCGGCCTCCAGCGGCCAGGTGCGCGGAACGTCCGGGTGGCCGTCGTACCAGGAGACGAAGTCCGCGGCGCCGTACGACCCGTCGAGGTCGACACCCGGTATCGACAGCGCCCGGTCGGCCGTCGCACCCGTCGAGAAGATCACGGCGTCGTAGAACGCGCGCAGGTCGTCCAGGCTGATGTCGGTCGGGTAGTCGACGTTGCCGAAGAGGCGGATCTGCGGCTTGTCGAGGACCTGGTGGAGGGCCGTGATGATGCCCTTGATGCGGGGGTGGTCGGGGGCGACGCCGTACCGGATCAGTCCGAACGGCGCCGGCATGCGCTCGAAGAGGTCGATGGACACACCGGGTTCGGCGGCCACGTCGGACTTGAGCAGGGCGTCGGCGGCGTAGATCCCGGCGGGGCCGGCTCCGACGATGGCTACCCGCAGGGGGCGGGGCATGATCAGGGTCCCTTCGAGCGATGACAAGCGATCTCGTCGGGAAGCCTAAACTAAGGCAAGCCTAAGTCGGTACGCGGGTCCGACCTATGAGCTCATAAATCAATTCTATGGGCTGAAAAGTGTGAGGACGACGCGGGGTGCCGCACCGCGCGACGGCGGTACGGCACCCCGTGGACGGGTCAGCCGATGTGGTAGCTGTCCCCGTACACCTTCCAGTCGAGCGGCGGGTCCAGGTCGAGGTTGCCCGCGCGCAGGAAGACCCGCTGGGCGGTGTCGACCCGGCTGGTGTCGCTGTGGGCCTCCTCCTGCTTCATGGCCCACACCCGCGCGTCCAGGAACGCGTGAAGGTAGGTGACCTCGTCACCGCCCTGCGCCGGCGGCCGGGCCTGGTTCAGCGCACGCCTGCGGATGTTGCGGAAGCTGGTCGGGTCGGTGCCGTCGCCGTGCATGACGATCGCGTCGTAGTACGCGAACTGGCCGAGTACGCGCAGCCCGTCCGTCTTGCCCTGCCGCACGGCCGGACCGAAGTACACGCGGTCGCGTTCGTCGTCCTGTGCCCGCCGGAACTCCTGGTCCTGTGCGGCCCGGGCCCAGTCGCGCGGGAAGTTCGGGTCGAGTCCGTCGTGGGAGTCGGTGCCGTCGACCCGTCGCAGCGCCGGCAGGTACGGGGCGAGGACGTTGCCGGGGCGGCGGTCGGTGTAGAGCTCGACGAGGTCGAGCATGTCGCCCGTGCCGGAGCAGAAGCCGATGATCCCGGCGGTGTAGCCGCGGCCGTCGCCGATGTCCTCGATGTACTTGTACTGCGCCTTCCAGTCGAGCGAGGAGTTCTCCGCGCTCGACACCAGCTTCATGGCGATCTCCTTCTTCGCCGGGTCGTCGAGTCCCGCCGCGGCCGCGGACGCTTGGGGGGAGTTGAGGAGTGGGGCTGACGCGAGGGACGCGCCCACGAGGGCGAGCAGGGTTCGGCGCGACGTGCGTGCTGGGTGCTTCACGGCGGCTCCAAGTGGAGGTGGGGGGTGGGGTGTTGGCCATTACCTGACACTGATAGGAAGGTTTCCTATCAGAAGGCGCGTATGAGAGGCACCGGTTGCGTCGAGGGTTCGTACCTATGTACAAACAGCGGCCGGCTACGGCAGCGGCTGCTCCGCCCAGATCACCTTGCCCGCGGGCAGGTACCGCGTGCCCCAGCGGTCGGCCAGCTGCGCGACGAGGAACAGACCGCGCCCGCCCTCGTCCGTCATGGTCGCGTAGCGCAGATGCGGCGAGGTGCTGCTGCTGTCGAAGACCTCGCAGATCAGACTGCGGTCGTGCAGCATCCGCACCCGGATCGGCTCACCGCCGTACCGGATCGCGTTGGTGACCAGCTCGCTCAGGATCAGCTCCGTGGTGAACGACAGCTCCTCCAGGCCCCACGCCTCGAGCGTCCGAGTCACGTCGGAGCGCACCTGGCCCACGGCCGCCGGATCGGACGGCACCTCCCATTCGGCGACCAGGTCGGCCCCGAGCGCCCGGGTGCCCGCCACGATCAGCGCGATGTCGTCCCCGGCCCGGGTCGGGCGCCGGGCCTCCAGCACCGCCTGACAGGTCTCCTCCGGCGACGGGCCGGCCTGGGACAGCGCCTCGCGCAGCAGTTCGAGACCCTCGTCGATGTCCCGTTCGCGGTCCTCCACCAGACCGTCCGTGTAGAGCACGAGCCGGCTGTCCTGCGCCAGCTCCAGCTCTGCCGTCTCGAACGGCAGCCCGCCCAGGCCCAGCGGGGGACCGGCGGGCACGTCGGGGAAGCCGACGCTGCCGTCCGGCTGGATCAGTGCCGGCGGCGGATGGCCGGCGCGGGCCATCGTGCACTGCTGGGTCACCGGGTCGTAGACCGCGTACAGACAGGTCGCGCCGGTCACCGGGGCGCTGTCGCCCTCCTGTGCCTCGTCCTGGTCGATGCGGGCGACCAGCTCGTCGAGGAGCGCGAGCAGTTCGTCGGGCGGCAGGTCCAGGGCGGAGAAGTTGTGCACGGCCGTACGCAGCCGGCCCATCGTCGCCGCCGCGTGCAGCCCGTGGCCGACGACGTCCCCCACCACCAGCGCGACCCGGGCGCCGGACAGCGGCAGCACGTCGAACCAGTCGCCGCCCACCCCGGCCTGCGCGGGCAGATACCGGTAGGCGATGTCCAGGGCGTTCTGCTCGGGCAGCCGGCGCGGCAGCAGGCTGCGCTGAAGCGTCACCGCCATGCTGTGCTCGCGCGTGTACCGGCGGGCGTTGTCGATCGACACCGCGGCCCGGGCGACCAGCTCCTCGGCCAGCGCCACCTCGTCCGCGTCGAACGGCTCGCCCTTCTGCGACCGCCAGAAGCTGACCACGCCCAGCACCAGGGACCCCGCCCTCAGCGGCACCGCGATCAGGGAGTGGATGCCGAACTCCACGACCTGCGCCGAGCGCTCCAGATCCTGGGCACGCCAGCCCGGCGCCTCGTCCAGCCGCGGCGCGATGACGGCGTGTCCGTCCTTCAGCGCGCGGGCCTGCGGCGAGGAGTCGACGAACCTCAGCTGCTCGCCCACCGGGTACAGCGGCGCGTCCTTGCGTATGCCGCTGCTCGCCGTGCGGCGCAGCCGCGTCGCCGCCTCCGGCTGCCCGCCGCCCAGCACCGCCTCGTACAGGTCGACGGTGGCGAAGTCCGCGAAGCGGGGCACCGCCAGCTCCGCCAGTTCCTCGGCGGTGCGGGTGACGTCCAGGCTGGTGCCGATGCCCACACCGGCGTCGTACAACATGTTCAGGCGCTCGCGGGCCTCCTCGGCCCGGCCGGACAGGGCCCGCAGCTCGGTCGAGTCGCGCAGGGTGGCGACGCTGCCGGACGGGCGGCCCCGCAGGGTGGTGGGGCGCTGGTTGACGGCCAGCAGCCGGTCCTTGACCAGGTGCACCTCGTCCGTGGCCATCCGGCCGGAGTCCAGCAGCTCGGCGGTGTCGGGGGCGAGACCGAGGTGGAGCACCCGGTGTCCCTCGGCGTCGGCGGGCAGGTCGAGCAGGCGGTGCGCCTCGTCGTTGGCGAGCAGCAGCCGGCCCTCGGTGCCGACGATGATCACGCCCTCCCGCACGGCGTGCAGGACGGCGTCGTGGTGCTCGTACATCCGGGTCATCTCGTGCGGCCCGAGGCCGTGTGTCTGCCGCAGCAGCCGACGGCTGACCAGCGCCGTGCCCGCCGTCGACAGGGCGAGCGCCACCGCCGCCGCGGTCAGCACCAGCGGCAGCTGCCGGTCCGCGGTCCCGCCCACGGTCGCCTTGGTGACCCCGGCCGAGACCAGCCCGACGACCTGCCCGTCGGGTGCCTTGATGGGTACCACGGCCTGTACGAGCGGTCCGATGGTGCCCGTGATCTCCTCGGTCACCACCCGGCCGGCCTGCGCGGGTGCGATGTTCCCGACGAACTGCTTGCCGATCCGGTCCGGCTTGGGGTGGGTGTAGCGGATGCCGTCGATGTTCATGACGACGATGAAGTCCACGTCCGTGGCCTTGCGCGCCGCCTCGGCCCGGGGCTGCAGCACGGCGGACGGATCCGGGCTGCTCAGCGCCTCCCGCGTGCCGGGCGCGTTGGCGAACGACTCGGCGACGGCGACCGAGCGGTTGCGGGCCTCCTGCGTGGTGTCGTGCCGCACCTGCAGCACCAGCGCCACCACCGCGGCGACGACCAGCAGCAGCACGATCACCACCTGCAGCAGGAACACCTGCCCGGCGACACTGCGCTCGCCCACCGCCGCCCGCAACGAGGCGAACCACCCCGTGCGCGGCCCCTGAGCCGGCTCGTCGCTCGGGACCCCTCGTTCGGGCACTCCAAGGAAGCGGTCGGACGCACCGCGTGTGCGCAGACCGCTGGGACGAGAGGCCGACCGGGCCCCGGATCGACCCAATAGTCGGACCATGTGCCCATGTCTACACTGCCGGGCCCCGGGAGGCGAGAGACGTCACGGACCGTGACAGGACTTGCCGGCTCTCCCACACCACGGCCACGGGCGTGATGCCCGGATTGGGGCAACTCCCGTCCCCGCAACAGGGATACGACGCCGAGGCTGCCCACAGCGCCGTCGGCGCGGGCCTCAGCTCGGGCGCAGGGGCGTGGCGCGCCGAGTGGCGAGCAGCAGCGCGATGTCGTCGGGGCGGTCCGCCATGTGCCGGGCCGTCGCGGTGAGCCGGTCGGCCACGCCCGCCAGCGAGCGCCCGCCCGGCCGGGCGCCGGGGGCACCCGCCTTGGCCAGCGCCACCCGCAGACCGCTGATGCCGTCGTCGATGTCCACCCCGGGCCGCTCGACCAGCCCGTCCGTGTACAGCGCGAGGACGGCACCCGGCTCCATCCGCAGCTCCGACACCGGATACGTGGCCTGCGGATCCACGCCGAGCACGATCCCGCCGGGCAGGTCGAGGACATGGGTACGGCCGTCCGGGCGGCGCAGCAGCGGCGGCGGGTGCCCGGCCACGGCAGCCTGGGCGACGCCGGTCCTGGGATCGAGGCGGATGTAGCAGCAGCTCGCGAACAGGCCGGCGTCGAGGTCGATGAGCAGGTGATTCGTGCCGCTCATGACCTCGTCGGGCGGCCGGTCGCCGAGCGCGAAGGCCCGCACGGCGCTGCGCAGCTGGCCCATGGTGGCCGCCGCCTGCACGCCGTGCCCCTGCACATCACCGATGACCAGCGCCAGGCCGTCCCCGGCGGCGACGACGTCGTACCAGTCACCGCCCACCTCCATGCCCTGGGTGCCGGGCAGATAGCGTCCGGCGGTCTCCATCAGCGGGTGCTGCGACAGCCGCCGGGGGAGCAGCGCCTGCTGCAGCCCACGGGCGAGGGCGGCCTCGCTCTCGTAGCGTTGCGCCTTCTCCATGGCGTGGGCGATCAGTCCGGCCATGGCGGTGAGCACCGTGCGTTCCTCGGTGGTGAAGCTGCGCGGCCGGTCGAAGCCCAGGATGCACGAGCCGACGGGTCGCCCGGAGGCGATCAGCGGCAGGAAGGCCCGGGCCCCTTCCGTCGCATCCAGCGCGATGCCCGGATAGGCGTCGGACAGCTCCTGCATCGAGTCGAAGAACAGCGGGCGCCCGCTGGTCAGCGTCTCGACCCCGGGCAGCCGCTCGTCCAGCCCGACACCCTCGAACGGGGCGAGGAACCCCTTGGGGAAGCCCGTCTCCCAGGCCAGGTACAGATGCCGCTCCTGCAGCAGGTAGATGGCGAGCCGTCGGCCGCCGAACGCGGGCAGCAGCTCCCGCATCACCACCGCCGACACCTGACGGGCGGTGACCGCTTCGGTCAGCGCGATGGCGAGCACGATCGGGCGGTACAGCGGGGCGAGCGAGGGCGCACCGGTCGTCGCCGGGGTGCCGTGCCCCTCCGGGGCACCGGACGGGCTGTCCGCGACCCGGTGCCCCAGACGGACCGTGCAGGTCAGGATGTCCGGGCCGGGGTAGACGGACAGGGCGAGCCAGTCGCCGGCCAACGGCTGGGTGGCGCGCTCACGCCCGTGGGCGGACGGTCTTCGGACATGGAAGTGCACAGGATCCGGGGACAGCAGCGCGCCGCGCAGATGGTCTTCGAGAGTGGGCTGGTTGAGCCACGGCACGCCCTCCCACAGAGCCCGGCCCAGCAACTCGGTACGCGGCCGGCGCAGCAGCCGCGCCGCGTGCGGATTCGCGTAGACGACCGTCCCGAGCCGGTCCAGGCACAGCACGCCGTCCGGCAGCAGATCGGCCGCGGCGTCCCCCACCGTGCCCGGACCCGGGTCGAGGACGACGCCCCGTACGTTCGTCGCACGGGGACGGGCGGAGTCGTCGTACGGCCCCCAGACCTCGACCAGGCGAAGGGCGCCGTCCGCGGTGCGCACGTACAGCGGCAGCGCCGGCGGCCGACCACCGGCTGCCTCCCGCAGCGCCGCCAGAATCCGCACCGCGTCAGCCGGAGCGACCGCGTCCGCGAACGCCTCCGCGGTGCTGTGGGCCTCCGCCGCAGCCATACCGAGCACGGCGTTCAGCCGCTCGTCCGCCGCCAGGACGCCCGTCACCGGATCCCAGGTGAACCGACCGAGGTGCCCGGCCGGCGGGCGGGCGGCCGGCGGGCGGACACACAGCGGCCCGCTCTCCCAGGACACCGCCGACGCGTCCTGGTCCTCCAGCTTCTCCAGTGCCATCCCCAGCTCCTCGGCCAACTGCGCGACGCGCTCGCGCAGGGGCAGCAACTCGGTGCGGTCCGACGCCGACGGCAGCAGCACGGTCAGCACACCGAAGACGCTCGACGCACCCGCGACGGGCACGTACAGGGACCCGAAGGGGAACGGCAGACTGGCTGCGAACTGGGGATAGCGGCGCATCGTCTCCGTCGCGTTGGGCAGCGCCACCTCGACCCCGAGCCTAAAGGCGTCCGCGACGGGGAACGGCCGGTCCACATGCACCCGCCACCACGGCCGGAACAACGGCCCGGGCAGCCCTTCCAGCACCGCCAGACGCAGCAGTCCGGGCGTGCTGCAGCGCAGATAGACCCCACCGGCATGGCCACCGGCCGCGCTGATCGCCTCCGCCGAGGCGTCGATCAGCAGCGCCGCCAGCCTGCCCGGCGCCCGCTCTGCGCCCTCGGCGCTCCCAGTCATCGGCCCTACCTCGTCCGTACGCCGTCACGCGCGCGACACAGCAAGAATGCGCCACGAGGCCCCCCGCCCGCACCTGGGCGGCGCGAACCGACTCACCCGGTCGCGGCACCGGGCGCGTCACCCCGCCGAGTACCCAGGATGACGCGGACCGACGCCGGCACCCGAAACGGCAGCCCCCGCAACCGGGCAGGGCCTGTCCCCGTTGTCGGTGCGAGACCCGGTGCTCTCGGGAAGACTCGGGAACGGACCGGCGGGGCGCACAGGCAGGAGACAGAGCCATGGAGTACTACGACCTCGGCACCTACACCCGCTCAGTGACCACATCCTCCGCGCAGGCCCAACTCTGGTTCGACCGGGGGCTGATGTGGACGTACGCCTTTCACCACGAGGAGGCCGTCGCCTGCTTCCAGGCGGCTGCCGAGGCCGATCCCGACTGTGCCATGGCCTACTGGGGCATCGCCTACGCACTCGGCCCGAACTACAACAAGCCGTGGGAGTTCTTCGACGACGAGGACCTGGTGCGCACGGTCGACCGCACCCACGCCGCCGTGGAGAAGGCCCACGAGAAGGCGGCAGCCGCCACCCCCGTCGAACAGGCCCTGATCGGCGCACTGCGCGCCCGCTACCCCCAGGCGAAGGCCGTCGACGACTGCTCGGTCTGGAACGCCCCCTACGCCGACAGGATGCGCGCGGTCTACGAGCTCGCCCCCGACGACCTGGACGTGGCCACCCTGGCCGCCGACGCGCTGATGAACCTCACCCCCTGGCAGCTGTGGGACCTCAGGACCGGCGAGCCGGCCGAAGGCGCGCGCACGGCGGAGGCCAGGGCCGTCCTCGAACGCGCCCTCGCCACCGACACGGGACGCGACCACCCGGGCCTGGTCCACCTGTACATCCACCTGATGGAGATGTCCCCGACCCCCGAAGTCGCCCTGCCGATCGCGGACCGGCTGCGCGGGCTGGTGCCCGACGCCGGGCACCTGCGTCACATGCCGTCGCACCTGGAGGTGCTCTGCGGCGACTACCGGCGGGTGGTCTCGGACAACACGGCGGCGATCGCGGTCGACGAGAAGTACCACGCCCGGGCCGGCGCGATGAACTTCTACACCCTGTACCGCTCGCACAACTACCACTTCAAGATCTACGGCGCGATGTTCCTCGGCCAGTCGGAAGTCGCCCTCAGGACCGCCGCGGAGCTCGAGGCGTCCATCCCCGAAGACCTGCTGTGCGTGCCGAGCCCGCCCATGGCCGACTGGCTCGAGGCCTTCCTCGGTATGCGGTTCCACGCCCTGATCCGCTTCGGCCGCTGGCACGACATCCTCGCCCTGCCGATGCCCGCCGACCCCGGGCTGTACTGCGTGACGACCGCGATGCTCCACTACGCCCGCGGCGTCGCCCTCTCCTCGACCCACCGCGTCCCGGAGGCGGAGACGGAACGCCGGCTCTTCCGCGAGGCCGTCGGCCGGGTCCCCGAGACCCGCATGCTCTTCAACAACACCTGCGCCGACATCCTCGCGATCGCCTCCGCGATGCTCGATGGCGAACTGGAGTACCGCAAGGGCAACCACGCCGCCGCCTTCGCCGCACTGGAACGCTCCATCGAACTGGACGACAACCTCCCCTACGACGAACCGTGGGGCTGGATGCAGCCCACCCGGCACGCCTACGGCGCCCTCCTCCTCGAACAGGGCCGCGTCGAGGAAGCGGAGGCGGTCTACCGCGCCGACCTCGGCCTCGACGGCACCCTCCCGCGCGCCCTTCAGCACCCCAACAACGTCTGGTCCCTGCACGGCCTGCACGAGTGCCTGACACGCCTGGGCAGGACCGGGGAGGCACAGGTGGTGGCCCAGCAGCTGCGTCTCGCCGCCGCGCTGGCGGACGTACCGGTCGAGGCCTCCTGCTTCTGCCGGCTCGACGCGATCACCGCGGGCGGCACCGAGGGGGACTGCTGCGCCGACTGACGGGTTCAGCCGTTCGTGGGTGTGTCGGGCAGGGGCTGCTCGAACCAGACCACCTTGCCCGTGCTCACCCTCGTCGCGCCCCAGCTCTGTGACAGCTGGTCGACGAGGAACAGGCCCCTGCCGCCCTCGTCGCTCAGCCGGGCGTGCCGCATCCTCGGCACGATCGGGGAGTCGTCACCCACTTCGCAGCGCAGCACGTCCGTGCAGAGCAGCCGCAGGGTGATCGGCCGGGACGCGAAGCGCACGGCGTTCGCCACCACCTCGCTGACCATCAGCTCGGTCGCCTCCACCAGGGACTCCAGTCCCCAGTGGCCCAGCGTCCGGCGGGTCAGCCGACGGGCCTGGCCCGCGGTCTGCGGGCGGGGCGCCATGTACCAGTAGGCGACGGTCTCCGGCAGGATGCCCTCGAAGCGGGCGGCGAGCAGCGCGATGTCGTCGTCGCGGCCACCCGCCCCCAGCGCGCCGAGCGCCTCGTCGCACAGCTTCTCCAGCGTCGGCGGCGCGGCCCCGGACGTGGCCGCCCGCAACCGTGCGCGCAGCGCCTCCACCCCGGTCAGCACGTCCGAGTCGCGGGACTCGACCAGGCCGTCGGTGTACAGCAGCAGGGTTGCCCCGGCCGGTGCGTGTGTCTCGACGGACTCGAATCCGCCGCTGCCGACGCCGATCGGCGCCCCGGGCGGGACCTGGAGAACCTCCGCTCGCCCGTCCGGATGCAGCAGCACCGGTGGCAGATGGCCGGCGCTGGACACCAGCAGCCGCTGCTGCACGGGGTCGTACATGGCGTACAGGCAGGTCGCCGTGTGCTCGCTGCCCAGCCGGCCCGCCTGCTCGTCGAGGTGGTGCAGTACCTCGTCGGGGGGCAGATCGAGCCCGGCCAGGGTCTGCACGCTGGTGCGCAGCTGGCCCATGATCGCGGCCGAGGTCATGGAGTGGCCCATCACATCGCCGATGACCAGGGCGACCCGGTTGCCCGGCAGCGGGATCGCGTCGTACCAGTCACCGCCGACCTGCGCGGTCCGCGAGGACGGCAGATAGCGGCTGGCCAGTCGGACACCGGGCGGTTCCGGCAGCGACGGCGGGAGCATGGTGCGCTGCAACGTGTCCGCGATGGCCGCCTCACGCTCGTACAGCATCGCCTTCTCCAGCCCGAGAGCGGTGTGTGTGGCGAGCTGGGAGGCGACGATCAGGTCGTCAGCGGTGAACTCGGGGCGGCCGGGTCCGCGGATGAGGACGGCGCTGCCGAGGACGTGGCTGCGGCCGTGCAGCGGGGCGATGATCAGCCGGCGGCCGGGCGGCACCGCCGGAGCGCTCGTCCCCAGCAGCTCGGCGGCCGCGGAGGTGACGCCCGGGGTGTTTCCGAACACCGGTCGCCCGTCCTGGAGCAGTTTGCTGAGCAGGCCGTCGGCGGCGGGGGTCACGACCTCTGCCGCCGGGAGGGCGTGCGGGTCTGCCGGGGACGGTCCGGAGTCCCGCGCGTCCGGGTCCCGAGGTGACGCGCGGTCCGCGCTGCGCAGCCGCAGCACGCCGGGGGTGCCCGCCTCGTCGCCGACCGGCAGCGGGGCGTACAGGTGCACGAACGCGGTGTCGGTGAAGGCCGGTACCGCCGCGCGGCACAGTTCGCGCAGGGTCTCGTCGAGGTTCATGCCCCGGGCGATCCGGCGGGTCGCCTCGTCGAGGTAGCGGAGCCTGTCGGTGTGCGGCTCGGCGTCGTCCGGTCCCGCGGCGAGGGGGGTGCCGGGCGGAGCCTGTGTGGCCGGCGGTGCGGGATCACCACCTCCGAGCTGCTTCGTCATGCCTGTCCTTCCGGCCGTGCGGCCTGTGCCGGGGCGGGCGGGTCAGAGGTTGTCAGGCGTGCCGTCCAGTCCGCACCGCAGGAAGATCTGTACCTCGGGCTGGATGTCGGCGACCGACGGAGCGTAGGTGTACGAGGACTCCCCGACGATCTCGAAGCCCGCACCCTCGACGACCTCGCGCAGCTCGTCCCGCAGATAGCCGGAGACACGGATGCTGCTGCCGATGAACGGGATCGCGAAGTCGTCCACGTCGGCCTCCACCATCGACAGCGCGAACAGTCCCCCCGGAACCAGCAGGTGGCGGACGGTCCGCAGGGCGAGGGGGATCTCGGCGCGCGGCAGCATGAGCAGGGCGAAGAAGGCGGTCAGTGCGTCGAAACGGCCGAGGTCCAGGGAGCCGCCGGGCCGCAGGTCGGCGATGTCCGCCCGGTGGAACTCGCCGCCGGGCACATGGTCACGGGCCAGCGCCACCATCCGCTCCGACAGGTCCACCCCGACGACGTCGAGGCCCCCCTCCGCCAGCTGGCGTGCGGTCGGGAGCCCTGTGCCGCACCCGAGGTCCAGGACCCGGGATCCGGGCGGCAGCGACCCGATGAGCCACTCGGCGGCTGCGACCTGCCCTTCCTTGTGCGGGAAGGCCTCGTCATAGCGCCGGCCGATGGCGTCGAAAGCCTCGGCCTGACCGGTGCGGTCGAGCCGTAGGGTCCGGTAGTCGAGCTTGTCGGCGGGGTTGCTCACAAGGGTTCTCCTTGCAGGCATTATGGGCTATTTCTGAGTATTCCTATAGATAAGGCAGATTTGCCGGAGCCCGACGAAGCACGCCGGGACCCTTTGGATCCCGGCGTACCGCGGCGTGTCCCGGCGTGCCGACGCCCTACGGCGCCACGTCCTCCAGCCGCCGCCCGGTCGTCTCCTCCGCCGCCACCCCTGCCGTGACCGCCCCCACCAGGGCGACCACCGCGAGGGTCACGAAGACGGTGCCGAGGGCGCCGCCCGCGTACACCGCGCCGACGACGATCGGGCCGAGGATGACGCCCAGTCGGTTCACCGCGCCGCCGAGGCTGGTGCCGAGGGCCCGCATCCGGGTCGGGAAGAGTTCGGGGGTGTACAGGTACAGGCAGATGTTGGCGCCGAAGAAGAACACCGCCGACAGGGACGTCCAGATCAGCACGCTGCTCGCCGAGCCGCCGGCGAAGAGGCCGAGGAACAGCAAGCTGAGGGCGGCGCCGCCCAGACACCAGGTGACGGTGTGCCGGCGGCCGACGCGGTCCACCGTCAGGGCGACGGCGAGGCAGCCGAGGAAGCCCGCGCAGGACGTCACGGTCGAGTACAGCAGCGCGTCGGACAGGCTCAGGTGGAAGCGGGAGCCGTAGATGGTGGGCAGCCAGGACGAGATGCCGTAATTGACGAAGTAGCCGCAGAACCACAGGACGCAGACGACCAGGGTGCGCTTGCGGTAGCGGCCGGAGAACAGCTCGCGCAGGGCTCCCTCGGCGGCGGGCTTGTGCGCGACGGGCGCCGCGGGCGCCGGCTGCGGCAGCGGCTCGCCGGTGATCCGCTCGACCTTCGTCTCGATCGACGCCATCGTCGCCAGTGCGTCCTCGTGCCGGCCGTGGTCCGCGAGCCAGCGCGGCGACTCGGGCACATAGCGGGCGACCAGCACGCACAGCACGCCGGGGATCGCGGCGAGGCCGAACATCCAGCGCCAGCCGAGGATCGGCATCAGCCACCAGGCCAGCACGGCGCACGCGGTGAGACCCGCCGGGAAGACCAGCTCGTACAGCAGGACGAAGCGGCCCCGTTTGTGGGCGCGGGTGATCTCGGCGATGAAGGTGGCCGCGACCGGTACCTCGCCGCCGATGGCGAGACCCTGCACGAAGCGCAGCGCCATGAACGGCCCCGGTGAGTCGCACAGCGTGAGCAGCAGGCTGCCGATGCTGGACAGGGCGATGCACGCCGCGATCACCTTCACCCGGCCGATGCGGTCGGCGAGGCGGCCGGAGAGGAGCGCGCCGACGAGCATGCCCAGGGAGCCGACCGTGATCAGGGACGTGGTCTGCCCGGTGGTCAGCTGCCACTCGGCGCGCAGTTCGGGCAGGGCGTAGGCGATGAGCAACTGGTCGAAGGCCTCGAAGAAGGTCACCGCGCCGATGATGAGCCGGACGGTGACGTGCCACCGGCACAGCGGCAGGCGTTCGAAGCGGGCGCCGATCGCGGCGACGAGCGCCGCGGTGTCCGCGGGCCGGCCCGCGGTGGCATGGGGAGTGTCGGTCGTCATGGAGGGGTCCTCCGGACCCGCGCACGGGGTGCTGGGAAAGGCACAGGATACGCACGGGACGGTTCGGGCCGGTCGGCGGTGGCTGGACAGCCGTACGCCGGCTCGGCGACAGAGGGGGACGGGGCTCGGAGATCGGGGGTCACCAGGCCATCTGGCTAAGTGCTAAATCTTTCAGTGCTCAAGTTTTATCCCGCCTGTGAAGCGGCCAGTCAAGGGTTCGTCCCCACGTCGTGCAAAAAAACTTCGCCGGTTCCCCTTGCGGCCAAAATAGTTAAGCCCTTAGATGTTCAGGACTTCGATACATCCGATCCGGAGGTCCTGCCATGCCGCGCACGCCAGTCGACGAGATCCTCATCGCGGGGTGTTCCAGGCGCGGCGCGGGCGCGCCGATCCACACCGTGAACCCCGCCGACGGCACCCCGATCACCACCGTCCACGCCGCCTCGCCCGCCGATGTCGACGAGGCGGCCGAGGCCGCCGCCGAGGCCGTGGCGACGCCCGCGTGGCGGGACCTGCTCCCACACCGGCGCGCCCGCGTCCTGCACCGCATCGGCGACCTGATCGAGGAGCACGCCGACGACCTGTCCGCCCTGCAGACCGCCGACACCGGCAAGACGCTCACCGAGACCCGAGCGCTCGCGCTGAGCGCCGCAGCCACCTTCCGGTACACGGCCGCCGCACTGGAGACCGCCGAGGACTCGCTCACCGCCGCCCGAGGGCCGTACGTCACGATGAGCGTGCACGAGCCGATCGGCGTGGTCGGCGCGATCAACCCGTGGAACTCGCCGATCGCCTCCGACGCCCAGAAGGTCGCCCCGGCCCTCGCCGGCGGGAACGCGGTGCTGCTGAAGCCCGCCGAGTGGACCCCGCTCGTCTCCCTCGCCTTCGGGCGGCTGGTCCACCGGGTGCTCGCCGAGGAGGGACTGCCGACCGCGCTGCTGTCCGTACTGCCGGGGAAGGGGCGCGTCGTCGGGGACGCGATCGTCACCCACCCGCTCGTCCGCCGCATCGGCTTCACCGGCGGCACCACCACCGGCCGTGCCATCGCCCGGACCGCCGCCGACAAGCTCGCCCCCGCCTCGCTGGAACTCGGCGGCAAGTCACCGACGATCGTCCGCGAGGACGCCGACATCGAGCAGGCCCTCGCGGGCGTGATGTTCGGGGTCTTCTCCTCCAGCGGACAGTCCTGCATCGCCGGCTCCCGGCTCTTCGTCCACCGGTCCCTGTACGGCTCCTTCGTCGCCGAGCTCGTCGAGCGCGTACGCAAGCTGCGCGTCGGACCCGGGACCGACCCCGACACCCAGGTCGCCCCGCTCGTCCATCACCGGCACCGGGACGCGGTCGCCGCGTACGTGGACCTCGCCCGGGAGGAAGGCGGGCGCGTCCTGTGCGGCGGCGCGGTCCCGGAAGGGGAGGCGTACGCCGACGGCGCCTACTACCTGCCGACCGTCATCGACGGCCTGCCGAACTCCGCCCGGACCTGCCAGGAGGAGATCTTCGGCCCCGTCCTCGTCGCACTGCCCTACGACGACGAGGACGACCTGGTGCGGCAGGCCAACGACAGCGTGTACGGGCTCGCCTGCGGCATCTGGACCCGCGACGCCCGCGCCGCCTGGCGGCTCGCCCGGCGCATCGACGCGGGGACCGTCTGGATCAACACCTACAAGCAGTTCTCCATCTCCACCCCCTTCGGCGGGATGAAGGACAGCGGCCTCGGCACCGAGAAGGGCCGCGACCTCATCCGCTCCTACCAGCGGCAGAAGTCCCTGTACTGGGGCACCGAATCCACGCCCCTGCCCTGGGCCAACTGAAACGCATCCCGGAGACCCTCACCATGACTCACCCCCCGATAGCCCGGCTGCGCGCCCTGCGCTCGGTCGAGCTGCTCACCCCGGAGTTCACGCAGGCCACCGACTTCTACGAGGAGGTGTGGGGACTGGAGGTCGTCGAAGCCGAGCCCGGCACCAGCTGGCTGCGCGGCACCGGCGACGAGCACCACGCCCTCCAGCTCACCCGCGCCGACCGGATCGGCCTCGGCCGGCTCGCGTTCGCCGTGGCCACCCCCGCCGAGATCGACGACGGCGCACGGCGCCTCGAAGCGCGCGGCATCACGCCGGTCTGCGGACCGGGCCCGCTCGACCAGGTCGGGGGCGGCTACGGCCTGCGGTTCCACGACATCGACGGACGGCTCATCGAACTCTCCGCCGAGACCTGGGCCGTCACCGCCCGCGGGCGCGACGGCGCCGTGCCGGTCGGCGTCACCCACGCCGTGCTCAACACTCCCGACATCGACGCCTCGGTCGCCTTCTACCGGGACGTCCTCGGCATGCGCGTCTCGGACTGGTCCGAGCACCAGATGGCGTTCCTGCGCTGCAACGCCGACCACCACTGCATCGCCTTCAACCAGGCGCCGTGGGTGTCGCTCAACCACGTGGCGTACGAGATGAGCTCGGTCGACCACTTCATGCGCGGCCTCGGCCGGCTCAGGCACCACGGAGTCACCCCCGAGTGGGGTCCCGGGCGGCATGGGCCGGGCAACAACACCTTCTCCTACTTCACCGACCCGACCGGCCTCGTCTGCGAGTACACCTCCGAGGTCGCCCAGGTCGTCGAGGACGCCTGGATCTGCAAGGTGTGGCGGCGCACGCCCGAACTCTCCGACGTCTGGGGCACGGCAGGCCCGCCCTCCCCGCAGATCCGCGCCCACATGGCGGGCACACCCGACGGCAGTCCTGTCGTCCCGCCCGTCGACGCGGAAGCCGACACCGCATCCGACACCGCATCCGACACCGCAGCAGATGCCGCAGCCGATGCCGAAGGAGTCCCCGCATGAGCAGCACCGCACCGAGCCGGGCCGCCACCTCCCGCCGAGTCGGCCTCATCGGCTGGGGCGCCATCGGCCGCATCGTCGGCGGGGCCCTCGCCGCGGGCGAGATACCCGGCGCCGAACTGGTCTGCGTCGTCGACAACCGGCCGCTCGGCGACTCGGTCCCGGCACCGCAGCGCACCCTCGAACAGGCCCTGGACTCCTGCGACCTGATCGTCGAGGCCGCCGGGCAGGGCGTCGTACGGGAATGGGGTACGGCGATCCTCGCCTCCGGCACGGACCTGCTCGTCGCCTCGACCGGGGCGCTCACGGACGAGCAGTTGGCGAAGGAGCTCCTCAACGCCGGGCCGGGCCGGGTGTACTTCACCGGAGGCGCGGTCGGCGGCCTCGACCTGCTCCAGGCCGTTCGTGCCATGGGCCCCCTCGACGGGGTGCAGCTGACCACCACCAAGCTGCCCTCCACCCTCGAACAGCCGTGGATGGACGAGGAGTTGCTGGACCGGATGCGGTCGGCGACCGGGCCGGTCGAGGTGATGGCCGGCACCGCGCGGGACGTACCCGTGAAGTTCCCCAAGTCGACGAACGTGGCCGCGTCCGTGGCCCTCGCGATCGGAGACCTGGACGCGGTGCGGGTGAGCGTCGTCGCCGACCCCGCCGCCGCGCACACCTCGCACGTGGTCGAGGCGAGCGGCGCGCACGGCACCTACCGCTTCGAGGTACGCCACCTGCCCGACGCCGCCAACCCGGCGACCAGCCAGGTCGTCCCGTACGCGGTACTGCGGTCGCTGGCCGCCCTCGCCGGCCGGACGGGACAGATCCTGTGACGGCTCCTGCTGCCGCGTACGACCCGGCGGGGCTCCACCTGGAGGAGGCGGGGGACAGCGGCCCGCTCGTCCTGTGCCTGCACGGCATCGGCTCGTCCTCGGCCGCCTTCGCCCCGCAGTTCGCGGCGCTGATCGGGGCGTACCGGATGGTCGCCTGGGACGCCCCCGGATACGCCAAGTCGGCCGACCCGACCGGCCCGTTGACGATGGACGACTACGCCGACCTGGCCGCAGACGTGATCCGTGCCCGCGGCGGTGCCGCCCACGTCCTCGGCGTCTCCTGGGGCGGCGTGATCGCGCTGCGGCTGGCCACCCGCCATCCGGACCTCGTCGAGTCGCTGATGGTCGTCGCCTCGACGCCCGGCTCCGGCACCGATCCCGACAAGGCGGCAGCAATGCGGGCCCGGGCGGACGAGCTCGCCCGGCTCGGCCCTGACGCCTTCGCCGCCGCCCGGGGTCCGCGCCTGCTGTCCGCCGCCGCGCCCGCCGGCCTCGTCGAGCGCGTCACCGCCGCCATGGCCGCCGCCGTCCGGCTGCCCGGCTACGGCCACGCCGCCGAGGCCATGGCGGCCACCGACCTGCGCGGCGAACTGCACCAAGTCACCGCGCCCACCCTCGTCCTGTGCGGCGACCAGGACCGGATCACCGGTCCCGACGCCTCACAGGTCCTGGCCGGCGGTCTGCACAGGACCGCGTACGTGATCGTCAAGGACGCCGGTCACCTGGCCAACCAGGAGCAGCCCGAGCACGTCAACGCCTGGCTCGCCTCCCATCTGCACATCGTCACCCACCGCTAGGAAGGCCCGAATCCCATGCCGCTGACCACCGACGACTACGACAGCAACGGCGACCTCGCCAAGTACACCGACGCCCTGATCGCCACCAAGGACTCCCGCGAACCCGACTGGGGCACCCTGTCCTTCCAGGAGAAGGCCGGCCCGCAGTTCAAGCGCGCACAGATCCGCTACGTCGGCTCCGGCGCCACCGGCAACCACGAGAACGACAACCGGATCCTCCCCTCCGGCGGCTTCACCTTCTCCAACATGCTGCTGCCGCCCGGCGCCGAGGGCCCCGCCCACACGCACCACGACGTCGAGGAGGCGTTCTTCGTCCTGGAGGGCCAGGTCCGCGTCGGCATCCACCGCGGCCCCGACGAGGTCGAGTACCGCACCCTCGGCTACCGCGACATGATCGTGGTGCCGGCCGGCGTCACCCGCTCCCTGAAGAACGAGGGCGACACCGACGCGCTGTTCTGCGTGATCATCGGCACGCAGAAGCCGCAGGTGCCGACCTACCCCGAGTACTCGCCGCTCCACGGCGTCACCCGTGACTGAGCAGAGCACTGCGCGCACGGTCGTCGTGACCGGGGCGGGCCGTGGCCTGGGGGAGGCCATGGCCCGCCGGGCGGCGGCCGACGGGTATCGCGTCGTGGTCGCCGAGATCGACGCCGCCCGGGGCGAGCGCACGGCGGCGTCGATCCGCGAGACGGGCGGCACGGCGGAGTTCGTACCGCTCGACGTCGCCGACCCGGAGTCGGTCACCGCGCTCGCCGACCGGCTGGCCGCCTCCGGCCCGGTGTACGGCCTGGTGAACAACGCGGCGCTCGCCAACGGCGTGGGCGGCAAGGAGTTCCAGGACATCGACGTCGAGACCTGGGACCGGCTCATGGCGGTCAACGCCCGCGGGCCCTGGCTCGTCGCCAAGCATCTGCTGCCGCTGATGACCCGGCCCGGCCGGATCGTCAACATCGCCTCGGACGCGGCCCTTTACGGCTCCCCGCGCCTCGCCCACTACATCGCCTCCAAGGGCGCGGTCATCTCCCTCACCCGGGCGATGGCCCGCGAACTGGGGGAGCGGGGCATCACCGTCAACGCCCTCGCCCCCGGCCTCACCGAGGTCGAGGCCACCGAGACGGTCCCGCCCGAGCGTCACGCGCTCTACGCCGAGGGCCGCGCGATCTCCCGGCCGCAGCAGCCCGCCGACCTGACCGGCCTCGTCTCCTTCCTCCTCTCCGAGGAATCCCGGTACCTCACCGGCCAAGTGATCGCCGTCAACGGCGGCTTCACCATGCACTGAACCACCCCATCTGCAAGGAGTACGTCATGGATCTCGGCCTCGCCGGCCGCACCGTCCTGGTCACCGGCGGCAGTTCGGGCGTCGGCCTGGCCACGGTCCGCGCCCTGCTCGACGAGGGCGCCCGCGTCGCCACCTGCGGACGCGACACCGAACGGCTCGCCAAGGCTGCCGCCTGGCTCGGCGCGGGCCCCGACCGGCTGTTCACGGGAGCGTGCGACGTCCGCGACGCGGCTGCCGTGCGGCACTTCACGGAGGAAGCCGCCGAACACTTCGGCGCGGGCCTCGACGGTCTGGTCAACAACGCCGGGCAGTCCCGCATGAAGCGCCTCGACGAGACGACCGAGGAGGACTGGCGCGACGAACTGGAGCTGAAGTTCGCCGGGGTACTGAACCCCCTTTCCGCCGCCCGGAGTTACCTGCGCGCCTCGGACACCGCCGCCGTCGTCAACGTCAACGCGGTCCTCGCCAAGCAGCCCGAGACCCGCCTGATCACCACCAGCGCCGCGCGCGCCGGCATCCTCAACCTCTCCAAGTCCCTGTCCGCCGAACTCGCCGCCGACGGCATCCGGGTCAACTCCGTCTGCCTCGGCCTGATCGACACCGGCCAGTGGACCCGCCGCCACGCCGCCGCCGACGACGGCCGGACGTACCAGGAGTGGCAGGCCGGCCTCGCCGCCGACCGCGGGGTCGCACTCGGACGCCTCGGGCGCGCCGAGGAGGTCGCCTACGTGATCGTCGCGCTGCTCTCCCCGCGCGCCTCGTACATCACCGGAACCAGCATCGACGTCTGCGGCGGAGTCGGCCGCGGCATCCTGTGAGGACTCTTCCCATGCAGTACGACAACGGGGGCGAACTCCTCGTAGCCCACCTTAAATCCCTCGGCATCGACACCGTCTTCGGCGTCGTGTCCGTACACAACCTGCCCCTCGTGGAGGCCGTCGACCGGCACCTGCGCTTCGTGCCGGTCCGGCACGAGGCGACCGCCGTCAACGCGGCCGACGGCTACGGACGGGCGCGCGGCTCGATCGGCTGCGCCCTCACCTCGACCGGCACGGGGGCGGGCAACGCCGCCGGTTCGCTGATCGAGGCACTGGCGTCCGGGACGGCCGTCCTGCACGTCACCGGGCAGGTCGAGTCGGCGTACCTGGGCAGCGGGCGGGGCTTCATCCACGAGACCAAGGACCAGCTCGGCATGCTGAGCGCGGTCTCGGCGTACGCGGCCACCGTCACGTCCGCTCGTGATGCGGGGCGCATCCTGCGTGAGGCTGCGTCGGCGGCACTCTCGGTGCCCGGCGGCCCCGCCAGCGTGGAGTGGCCGATCGATCTGCAGTACGCGGCACAGGATGATGCCGAAGAGACAGTCCCCGGTGCTTCGGCTCCCTCCACGGATGCCGCCGAACTCGCCGCCGCTCAGCAGCTGTTGAGCGGCTCCCGTCGCCCGCTGATCTGGGCCGGCGGTGGTGCGTGCCGTGCCCGACCGGAACTCCTCGCACTGCTGGAGACGACCGGGGCCGGCCTGCTCACCTCCAACTCCGGGCGTGGGTCCGTTCCCGAGGACCACCCCCTCGTGATCGGCAACTTCGCCACCACTGCGGCCGCCCGCGCACTGCTGGCCGACGCCGACGCCCTCGTCACCGTCGGCACCCACTTCCGCTCCAACGAGACCGCAGACTACGGCCTGAAGCTCCCCGACGCCCACATCCAGATAGACGTGGACGCGGCCGCACTCGGCCGGGTCTACCCGGCACACCACGCCCTGCACGGCGACGCGGCCACCGTCCTGCCCGCCCTGACCGGGGCCGCCGTGCGCGCGGACGCCGACTGGACGGCCCGTGTCACCGCCGTCCGCGAGGAGGTCCGAGCCGCCCTGCACGAGGGCATCGGACCCCAGGCCGCGATCTGCGACGCCCTCGCCGCCGCCCTGCCGCGCGGCACGGTGGTCGCCCGTGACGTCACCATCCCGTCGTCCTCCTGGGGCAACCGGCTCCTGCCGATCCACGACCCGCGCGCCAACGTCTTCCCGCGCGGCGGCGGCATCGGACAGGGCCTCGGCATGGGCATCGGCGCCGCGCTCGCCCGCCCCGACGAGCCGACCGTGGTGATCGCAGGCGACGGCGGCCTCGCCGTGCACTTCGGCGAACTCCTCACCGTCGCACAGGAACGGCCCCGCCTGACTCTGATCGTCTTCAACGACGGTGGGTACGGAGTGCTGCGCAACATGCAGGACAAGTACGCCGAACGCCGTTCCGGCGTGGACCTGTTCACGCCCGACTTCGGCCCCCTCGCCGCCGCCTGCGCCCTGCCGTACGCCCGCATCGCCGCCCCGGCGGACGCCGCACCGGCCCTTGAGGCGGCCCTCGCCGCCGAGGGCCCGACCCTCGTCGAGGTCGACCTTGCAGCGCTCGGCCCGATGAAGAACCCGTTCACCCCGCCCGTCAAGATCCCCACCGCGTAGGGAGGCCACCGTCATGACCACCACTGCCGACGAGCACGCACTCGACCTCCTCGTCCGCCGGATGACCTGGGAGGCGGACGGCGTGCTCTCCGTCGAACTGACCCGGCCGGACGGCAAGCCACTGCCTGCCTGGACCCCGGGCGCCCATCTGGACCTGCACGTCGGCGGTCTCGTCCGCCAGTACAGCCTCTGCGGCGACCCGGCCGACTCGACGACGTACCGCATCGGCGTCCTCAACGAGCCCTCCTCGCGCGGCGGTTCGCGCCACGTGCACACAAAGCTCCGCCCCGGGCAGAGCGTCCGCGCGGTCGGCCCGCGCAACCACTTCGCGCTGGAGCCCGCCTCCTCGTACGTGTTCCTCGCCGGCGGCATCGGCATCACGCCGATTCTGGCGATGGCCCGCCAGGCGGAACGGGTCGGCATCCCGTACCGCCTGGTCCACGGCGGCCGGTCCCGCGCCTCGATGGCCTTCGGCGCCGAGCTGTCCGCCCTCACCGGCGACGTGACCCTCGTACCGCAGGACGAGCGGGGCCACCCCGACCTGGCGGCCGCCCTTCGGGACCTGCCGGGCGACGCGCTCGTCTACTGCTGCGGGCCGGAACCCCTCCTCAAGGCCGCCGAAGGGGCGTGCCCCGCGGGGCAGTTGAGGGTGGAGCGGTTCGCCGCCCCCGTCGTCGAGCGCACCGGCCAGGACACCGCCTTCGAGGTCGAGTGCCGCACCTCGGGCGTGACCCTGACCGTCGACGCCGCCACCTCCATCCTGGAGGCCGCCGAGAACGCGGGACTGAACGTCAGCTCCTCCTGCCGCGACGGCATCTGCGGCTCCTGCGAGACCCGCGTGCTGGCCGGCACCCCCGACCACCGCGACTTCCTGCTCAGCGAGACCGAACGCGCCACCGGCAAGACGATGATGCTCTGCGTCTCCCGGTGCGCCTCCGACCGCCTCGTCCTCGACCTGTGACCCGTACGGAGACCCTGATGACCACCGAAGCCACCATGTGGCCCTACCTCACCCCGCACCAGACCCGCGACCACGAGCCCACCCCCTACGAGCTGAAACTCGCCCGGACGCTTGAGGAGATCTTCACCCACGACGGCCACGAACTGGCCGACGTCGTCGGCGGGCTCAACGCCCGCCAGGTCCGCACTCCGTCCGGAGAGCCCTGGACCGAGGAGACCTTCCGTACCGAGATGCACCGCCTGGGAGCCTGAGATGCCACTTTCCGTATCCGACACCGCGGACCACGTCTACGCCCACGGCCTGCGCAACCAGTGGCACCCGGTCGTCCCCTCCCACTTCGTCGCGCCCGGCGGTCTGCGAAAGCTCACCGCCCTCGGCGAGAACTGGCTGCTGTTCCGCAAGGCCGACGGCACGCTGTCGATGCTCGCCGACCGCTGCCCGCACCGCGGAGCGCCGCTGTCCCTCGGCAAGCACCTGGGCGACCGGGTGGCGTGCTGGTACCACGGCGTCGAGGTCGACGGCTCCGGCACGGTCACCTCCGTCCCCGGCCTGCCCGGCTGCAACCTGGAGGGCAAGACACTCGTCACGTCCCTGCCGGTGCGCGAGGTCGGCGGTGCGATCCTCGCCTACTTCGGCGACGACGAGCACCCGGAGCCGGCGGACCTGACCCTCCCCGAGCCGCTCACCGACCCCGCCGTCTCCGCCTTCCTGTGCTACGCCGAGTGGGACGTGCCGTGGCGCTACGCGATGGAGAACCTCCTCGACCCGATGCACGGCGCGTTCCTGCACCACGAGTCGCACACCATGTACGACGGCGACACCCAGGCGAAGTTCCGCATCCGGGAGACCGAGCGCGGCTACTTCTTCGAGAAGACCGACCAGCGGGGCGTCAACTTCGACTGGGTGGAGCTGTGCCGGACCGGCGTCGACTGGGTGGACCTGTCCATCCCGTACCCGCCGTCGGCGGGACCTGGCGGCCCGTTCGGCATCGTCGGCATGGCCTGCCCGGTGGACGCCGAACGCACCGGAGTCTTCTTCTGGCGCTACCGCAGGGTCGACGACTGGCAGCGCGACACCTGGCGGTTCCTCTACAAGACGCTCATCGAGGAACGTCACTGGCAGGTCCTCGAACAGGACCGCGTCATGCTGGAGGCCATGCCCGCCGACGCCGACCAGTACGAGAACCTGTACCAGCACGACCTCGGCGTGGTCCGCCTGCGACGCCTCTACCAGGGCCAGGCGGCACAGCAGTCCAAGGCGGCGCCGCAGTCGTAGCCTTCGAGACGCCCGGGTGAGGGCGCGGCCCGCTCGTCAGCCCGCCGCGCCTTCCCCCGCCGTGTCGGATTCGACGATCGAGAGTTCCAGCCCGGACAGCAGCCGGGCGAGTTGGCGGCGCTCGGTGAGGGTGAGCCCGCTGAGCATCCGCCGCTCGTTCTCCAGGTGCTCCGTGAACACCTCGTCAACCTTCTTCAACCCGGCGTCGGTGAGCCGCGAGTAGACCACGCGCCGGTCCACCGCGTCGCGCTCGCGCACCAGGAGCCCGTCGTTCTCCAGCCGGTCCAGACGCAGCGTCACGCCCGCCGAGGAAATCAGACCGGACGCGGCGAGCTGGCCCGCGGTGAGCCGGTAGGGGGCGCCGGCCCGGCGCAGCGCCGTGAGCACGTCGAACCCGGCGACCGACAGCCCATGCTTCTCGATCTGCGCGGTGAGCCGCGACTGGTACTGCAGGTAGGCACGGTGCAGCCGGGCGAGCACCTCCAGCGGCGAGGTGTCCAGTCCCGGTCGCTCGCGCGCCCAGTCCTCCACGATCCGCGCCACGGCATCCGGCCGCTTCGCCCTGCGCTGAGCCATGTCGTCCCTTCGCGGAATCCTGTCGGGAAACGCGGGCTCCGTGGCCTCGCGCAACCCCCGGAGAAATCTTAGCCCTGAAGCAACACGGAGCGACATCCACGGTCAGGCCCGCAGGCCCACCGCCCCCATGGGTTCACCGAATGTGGCGGGGGCTTCGCCCGAACGGGGGCGGCCGCGTCGTCGGCGATCTCCCACCACGACGGTGCGTGTGCCCGGCCACCGCGCGGGCGCCGCCGCGCCCGCCGGTGCGTCTCGCGGTCACCGGCGGGCGGGGCGCACACCAGCAGGCTCAGCATGCTCATCGAATTCGAGTCTCCCGTACAACCCTTCGGCCGCGGCGGGCGTCTCCTGTGGAGGACCGGTGTTCCCCCACAGTTCACCCGACCGTCACTGTCGTTCGATCAGAGGACCTCATGCTCCACACCGCCCCCGGGCTCCGCGTGTTCCGCCAGACCGCCGGCGCCATGGGTGCCGTCGCCCTGATAGCGCTGGGCGCCACACCCGCCGCCGCCGAAGACCCCACCCCCGGACTGGTGCTGGAGGAGATGACCCCGTACGAAGGGGTGAAGCCGGGCAGCACGCTCAAGGTGCCCGGCCGCTTCACGTACACGGGCTCCGAAGCCCTCGACAAGGTGTGGGTGCGGTACACGGTCAGCCACGGGATGAGCGTGGGGGACGTGCCCTCCAACTGCCGTTCCTGGCAGACCTGGGGCTACGACGAGGTCCCCACCGGCGCCACAGCGCTCTGCGCGTTCGACCAGACGGTGAAGCCCGGCGTGGTGTACGCACCTCAGGGTGGTCTGCGGGTCGATGTCCTGGACCGAGCGCTCTACGAGAGGCTCAGTGTCGTGGTCACCGACTACGACAACGTTCCGGGGGACGAGGCCAGTTCGGGTCCCGTGCAGGGCACCGGCCCCGCCCTGAAGCTGGCTGAGCAGCCCGACGCCCCCACCACGGAACCCGGTTCCGCGGTGGGCGAGGACGCGAACGTGCAGCAGGTCGCGGTGACCGCGGCGAACACCGCCGACTTCCAGGTGACGGGTGCCGGGCTGAAGGGACGCGTCGGACAGACGGTGGATCTGAAGGTCGGGTTCACCAACGCCGGGCCTGCCTGGGTGAACGAGGACAAGGGCGGCATCCCGTCGACCAAGGTCCTGGTCAAGATGCCCCCCGGCACGACGGTGACGAAGAAGGGCAGCTGCACGAAGGTCGCCTCCGGGACCTACGAGTGCGGCTTCCGTCAGGTCTGGCTCGACGAGGGCGAAAGCACGTCCTACCCCTTCAAGCTGAGGATCGACAAAGCCGTCGCGGGAGCCAAGGGTTCCGTGACCCTGCCGGACGAGCCCCGGCCGTTCGACCCGGACAAGGCCAACGACAAGGCTGCCATCACGCTCGACGTGACCGGCGCCGGAGCGACCGGTGGTGGCTCGTCCTCCGGCGGCGGCTCCTCGTCCACCGGGGGCAGTGGTTCCACCGGCGGTTCCGGCGCAACGGAAGGATCCGGCACCGACGGAGGCTCCTCCGGCAGCGACGGGGGCTCCTCCGCCACCGGCGGGTCGGCGACCGGTTCCACCGACGCCGGGGTCTCCGGCGACCTCGCCAGCACCGGCTCCGGCTCGGTCCTGCCCATCGCGGGCGCCGCTGCGGCAGCCGTGGGCATCGGCGCGGGCGCCTTCCTGCTGGTGCGCCGACGCCGTACGGCACGGGGATAGCACCCCGCGCGCGGGCCGGGCTCAGGGCAGCTCGGCCCGCGCGGGAGAGTCGTCGAGGAAACCTCCCGACTGGTGCTGCCACAGCTTGGCGTAGGCACCGTCCAGGGTGAGCAGTTCGTCGTGGGATCCCTGCTCGACGATCTGTCCGCGATCCAGGACGACGAGCCGGTCCATGCCCGCGACCGTGCTCAGCCGGTGCGCCACCACGAGCGCAGTCCGCCCGTCCATCAGCCGCCACAGTGCCTCCTGGACGAGGATCTCGCTCTCGGAGTCCAGGGCGCTGGTGGCCTCGTCGAGCAGCAGGATCGGCGCGTCGCGCAGGATCGCCCGGGCGAGGGCGACCCGCTGGCGCTGGCCCCCGGACAGCTTGATGCCGCGCTCGCCCACCATGGTGTCGAAGCCGTACGGCAGCGCGTCGGCGAACTCCGTGACGTGCGCGGCCTCCGCCGCGTGGCGGATCTCGGCGTCCGTGGCGTCCGGCCGGGCGAAGGCGATGTTGTCCCGCAGCGTGCGGTGGAACATCGCCGGGTCCTGCGGCACGTAGGCCATCAGGCCGCGCAGGTCCGCCTGGCGGAGCATGCTGATGTCCTGACCGCCGATCAGGATCCGGCCGCCGTCGATGTCCGTCATGCGCAGCAGCAGCCGTGTCAGCGTGGTCTTGCCGCCGCCGGAGCGGCCCACGAGGCCGATCTTCGCCCCGGCGGGCACGGCCAGTTCGAGGCCCTCGAACAGGGGCCGGCCACCGGAGTGGGCGAACGTGACCTTCTCGAAGCGGACGTCGGCGGGCGCGGGCAGCAGCGGCTCCGGCAACGGCGGATCGAGCACGGTCGGCGGCGTCAGCAGCAGTTCGGTGAACTGCGCGGCCTCCGTCATCGAGCTCTCCAGCCGACGGTAGATCTGATTGAAGTCGAACATGATCCGCGTCGCGTTGTTGTAGTAGGTGAAGGCCACCACGATCGCCTCCACACCGTGCGCGCCCCCGGCCAGCGTGACCGCGAGCAGCAGCCCCAGCGCGTTGGTCAGCACCGACATCGGCGCGACCAGCGTGTCGATGCGCAGATTGCCGTAGTCCCACGCCCGCAGGGTGAGCCGGCGTGACACCGCGACCCGGGAGCGGTGCTCGGCCGCCTCGCGCTCCTCGGCGCCGAACGCGCGCACCGTGTCCATGTTCATCAGGCTGTCGGCCACGTGCCCCGACACCCGGGCGATCGCCTCCTCCCGCTGGTCGACGAGGGCCTGACGGCGCCGGATGAGGGGCACCACACACCCCGCCGTCAGCGCGATCATCGCCAGCAGCCCGACGACGAGCAGCGGTTCGTAGCGCCACAGCACCACCGCGCCGAACACCAGCGGCACGAAGCTGCCCACGATCTGGAACGTCAGCGTGTCGACGAACTGCTCGAAACGCGAGGCGAAGCTCAGCACGCGCTTGGTGAGCGACCCGGCGAAGTTGTCGTGGAAGAACGCGGCGTCCTTCGCGAACAGCTCGTCCATCCCGATCACGTACAGATGCTCGATGCCGAGGGCGTCCAGCCGGTTCAGGCAGTGCAGCGCGACCCGCCACAGCGCCTCGGCCAGCAGCAGCACACCGACGAAGCCGAGGACGTACGGCAGCGTCGAACCGACCGTGACGTCCCCGCCGTCGGCGATGTCGCCGACGAGCTTGGCCACGATCAGTGGCGCGACGTAGTTGATGCCGATGTTGCCCAGCGCCGACAGCGCCATCGCGGGAGCCGTCAGCAGGCGGAGCCGGGCCAACTCCCGTCCGTAGTAACGAAGTGCCAGAAGTACCGAGCGCCTGCCCGGCTGAACCTTGTGCGATTCAGGAGTTCCCATTTCGTCCCGAGTGTCCCGTGGCGGCGACCGCGGAGTCCAAGCGTTTTCCGGTCGGTGAGGGGCTCACAGGGAGCGCTCGGTGACCCGCGCCGGAGCATGCGGTCGCACGGGAATCACGACTTTCCCGTACCACAAGTAACATGATCAACTTTGTCCTCAGGTGGACCTCGCAGTCACCGCGGCACCCGCTCCGCCACCGCCCCCCTTCCGTCGTCAAATCCGAGGACCTCGATGTCGTCTCAGACCGATGCCCTGCAACAGGCACGTGCCGACTACGAACACCACATGCAGACCTGCCGGCAGTGCTACGCCGACTCGGCTGCGTGCGCGGTCGCCAAACACCTGCTACGCCTGTACAACAACACCCGTAGAAGCGGCGCCCAGCCGGGCGCGAGAGGCCGCTGACCCGTCACCCATGGAGGACCGCGTGCGACGCCTGCCCCGCTCCCCGTCCGGCTGGACCATGGCGGTGTTCGGCGTCCTCGCCGCCGTCATGGGCGCGGTGGGGCTCGTCGCCCCGGACGCCCTGCTCACCGTCATGGGCTTCGCCCCTGAGGCGGGCTCTCGGCGCGCGGAAGGGGACCACACGCTGGTCTTCCTGACCGCTTCCTCCATGGCGGCGCTCAACATGGGCGTCTACTACGTGCTGGCCGCGCTCTCCGACTGGAAGGCGTTCTTCCGCTGGACGGTCCCCTTCCGCCTGCTGACCTGCACGGTCTTCACGCTGGCGGTGATCAGCGGCCGCGCCCCCGCCGGTTTCCTGGGCGTGGGCCTGTGGGAGGGGATCGGCGCGGTGGCCACGGGCGCGGCCCTGCGCCTGGAGAGCCGGCGCGCGGCGGGCTCCGGCCAGGTCGAGGTCGGGGTCAGCTGAGCACCGTCTCCCAGGTGTCGACGGCGTAGTGCACGGCCATGCCGTGCCGGGCGTACAGCGCGGGCGCCCCCGTGGGGTTGGCGGTGTCCACGCCCAGCCCCACCGTGTCCCGCCCTCGCGCCGCGAACGCGGCGAACGCGTGCCGCAGCAGCAGACCGCCGAGACCGGAGCCGCGTGCCTCGCTCAGCACGCCGATGCTCCGGATCCAGCCCATCGCCTCACGGTCGTCGCGCGCGAGCAGGAAGCCGACGTCCCCCAGATCCTCCGTACCGGCGATCCACACCAGCGACCAGTCGAGCCCCTCGGCGTCGACGTCGTGCAGCCACTGGTCGTAGCTGCGCGGCTGGAAGTCGAAGTGCTCGGCGAAGCTCGACTGGTACAGCGCGTGGACGCGGGCACGGTCCGCCTCCTCGGCGCACGCCCGCAGCCGTATGCCGGTCGGGAGTTCCGGTACGAGGTCCACGGCGGCGTCAACGGGCCGTTGCAGCACGTGATAGCGCCGTACGACGCACCAGCCCCGTCGCTCGATCAGTTCCGTGTCGAGCGTGGGCTCGGTGTTGAGGTGCAGATGCACCACCGCCCTCGCCGCTCCGTTCGCACGGGCCTTCTCCAGGGCACGCGCCTCCAGCGGGTCCAGGATGAGTTCGCCGGCCTGCTGGTGGTCGGGCAGCACATAGTGGTCGACGTCGACGCGCTCACTGGCCGATTCGTCCCACAGCAGGCCGTACGCGACCAGCCGGTCGCCGTCGAAGGCCAGCCAAGAGTCGCTTTCCAGAACCACGTCGGGCCGCTTCAGGTCGGCCACGACGGTGTGCAGGTCGGTCTCGGGCCTGCCTATCTCGATGCGGTCGACTTCGTTGAGCAGTTCGGTGATGGCGGCCGCGTCGGTGAGGCCGGCCGGCCGAAGGGCATAGGGCATGGGCCAAGGGTCGGGGGAGGGGAGGCCGGCCGCAACGGATTTTCGGTGACCGCCCGCCCTCCCCTCCACTGACCCGAGGCCGATCAGCAGGTCGCGGTTGCGGGCAGGTCCCCGTACTCGTTGCCCTTGAGGTAGACCGCGCTCACGTAGCCCTCGACGAGCTTGACCCACACGTTGTTGGTGTAGCCGTTGTCGCGGATGGTCTCGCCGCGCACCCAGCAGTACGCGCCGCGCGGCTGGTTCGCCGCGACACTGCCGACCTTGTCGTACGAACGCGCAGGTCCGGAGCGGACGTTGACGGTCTCGTACGGTACGACGGCGTAGGGCGCGGCCATGATGCGGGCCCCGCCTGCGTCCGCGTCGGATGCCGCCACGGCGGTCGCGGCGGTGAGCGGCCCGAGCAGAGCCAGCGCACGGGCGCCGACGAGGGCGGTACCGCGGACGGTCGGGGCCGGCGGCAACCGAGAGGGCCCGGAACCCGTCTTCGGGATCATGGTCACCACAAGCATCGCCGGCACCCTGACGGCATCCTTGCGCCAGCTGCTCGATTTCGCCTGGATACAGACACGGTCCTGCGCCTTCGCCATCGCCCTGATGTCCGGCGTGGCCGCCTCCGCCCTGCTGCCCGGCCTTCCCGTGGCCCGATACGACCTGCTCGTCGTCTACGGCGTGCTGCTGACGCTGCTGTTCTGGCTGCGCGGCTGGGAGAACGGGCGGGACGTCGCCGTCATCGCCGTCTGCCACGTCATCGGCCTGGCCTTCGAGCTGGTGAAGGTGTCCCTCGGCTCGTGGAGCTACCCGGAGCCCGCCGTACTGAAATTCGCGGGCGTCCCGCTGTACGGAGGTTTCCTGTACGCCGCGGTCGGCAGCTATGTCTGCCGCGCCTGGCACCTGTTCGACCTGGAGCTGGTCCGGTACCGCCCGCGGGCGACGGCCGTGGTCGCCGCGGCCATCTACGTCAACTTCTTCAGCCACCACTGGCTCCCCGACGCCCGCTGGCTCCTCGCCGCCCTGCTCCTGGCCGTCACCGCGGGCACCTCGGTCCGCTACACGGTGCGCACCACCCGCCGCCGGATGCCCCTGGCGCTGTCCTTCGTCCTGATCGGCTTCTTCCTGTGGGTCGCGGAGAACCTCGCCACCTACCTGGGCGCGTGGCGCTACCCCTACCAACTCGACGGCTGGCAGCCCGTGGGAGTGGAGAAGTTCGGCGCCTGGGCCCTGCTGATCAGTGTGACGTTCGTCCTCGCGGCGGTGACCCGGTCGCACCGTCGGCCTGCATCAGCTTGCGAGTGAAGCGATGCATGTGGGGGTCCATCGAGTCGAGCGACTCGGCGAGCACCTGCTCGTGAGTCAGCCACCGGATCGCCGTGAACTCCTCCTCGTCGTAGGAGGTGAGGGTTCGCGCGTCCGCGGTGATGACGTACCAGAGCGAGACGTCGGTGTGTTCCCCCTGACCGCGGGTTCGGGTGACGGTGAGGAAGAGGGGGTGCTCACCCGTGATGTCCGAGGCGACCGCCGGGATACCCAACTCCTCCCGGCACTCGCGTTCAACCGCCGCCCACGGGTCCTCACCCGGCTCGACGTGCCCGCCTGGGGGCAGCCACAGGCCGGCTTTGCGGTGCGCGACCAGCAGCAGTTCGCCGCGCTCGGCATCCAGCACGACGAAGTAGCTCACAAGGTGCGTCTCCGGGACGTCGGGCTTGCGCGTCCGGTGGACGGGTGCGCCGCTGGAGAGCCACGCACCGGCCAGGCGCAGGTGGGCCCGCTCAAGATCGTCCCACGGGGCGATGCCGTTGACCAGGCCGATCAGCCGGGCCCGAAGACGGCTGTCGGAGGAAGCAGGGACGCCGGGTGAGGACACCATCGCTGCATTCTCGCATCGTGCGCGCGACCGGAGGCGAACACGGGCGGGGGCTTCGCCACAGCCCCCGCCGCCTACCGCCAGCCGCTCGTTGTCACTCGCCCTTCGGCCCCGCCTGCTGCACGACCTCGAAGGACCACAGCGTGGACCCGCTGGCCGCCGGCTTCGGGCGCTCGGCGCCTTCCGTGCCGCCGCCCTGGTGGGCCGACTTCATGGGGCCCTCCATCCAGGCCTGGAAGGACTCCTCGTCGCGCCAGCGCGTGTACACGAGGTAGGTGTCGGTGCCCTCGACCGGCCGGAGGAGCTCGAACCACTCGAACCCGTCCGAGTTCTCCACGGCGTGGGCACGGGAGGCGAAGCGCTTCTCCAGCGTCTCGCGCTGCTCGGCGGGCACGGTCAGTACGTTGATCTTGACTACGCTCATGGTCCTCATCCTGCCGCACGGCCGCCGGCAGAGGCGCGGCGGCTCGTGCTGCACAGGTGTGGCGCCACGAATCAGGTCCGGTGGATCAGGTCCGGTGCATCAGGCCGTGTGCAGGGTCAGCCCGTACCGGCCGAGTATCTCGTTCACCGGCTGGAACCAGGTCTCCCCGCCGCCGGAGCAGTTGCCCCAGCCGCCCGAGGTGACCCCTTGGGCCTGGTCACCGCTGATGAAGGAGCCTCCGGAGTCGCCGCCCTCGGCGCAGACGCTGGTCTTCGTCATCTGGTGCACCGCGCCCTGGCTGTAGTTGACCGTCTCGTTCTTGGCCAGCACGGCTCCGCAGTGCCAGTGCGTCGTGGAGCCGGAGCGGCATATGGACGTGCCGACGGGCGCCTCGGCCGAGCCGCTCACGAGCCGGTCCGGGACCGTACCCCAGCCGAGGACCACCGGCACGGTCCACCAGCCGCTGCCGACGCTCACCCAGGCGTAGTCGTTGCCCGGGAACGAGGAGCCCTGGAACGTTCCGATGTGGCTGCCGTCCCAGCCCCGGACACTCGCTCCCTGTCCACCGCAGTGCCCGGCCGTGACGAAGCCGCCGTGCACCGAGAAGCCTATGGAGCAGCGGACGTTGCCGGTGTAGTAGGGATCGCCGCCGACCGTTCCGGCCGCGAAGGTGCGCGGGGCCGCCGCGACCGTGTCCACGGTGACGGGTCCGGCCGCACGGGCACGGGAGACGAAGTCGCGGACATCGTTGTCCGACCGCTGGTCGCGGACGACCTTCACGACGACCGTGTTGGCCACCGGATCGACGTGCCAACTGCTCACCCCGGACGGCGCCGGGAGACGGTCGATGCGTGCCTTGGCCGCGTCGAGGTCGCGCGCACTGTGCGTGACGGTGCGCACCGTCACGCCGGTGGCGCGGACCTCCCGCAGGGTCGCGGGCGCGGCGTCCGACGTGACGGCCACGGTGAGCCGCTCGCTCTTCGCGTCGAACCACGAGCCGCCGTAGGCGGACCCGGCGGCCTTGCGGGCCTTCGGTGCGACGTCCATGGCGGTGCGTTCCGCGGCCAGACGCGCCTCGGCCCGCTCCTTCGACAGGCCGAGGTCGCGCTGCATCGCCTGCAGCAGTGCGGGGGAGGCCGGTTCGGCATCCGCCACCGTGGGGGAGTCGTCCGCCGTGGCCTGCGCGGTTCCGCCCGCGGTCCAGCTGCCGAGGACCAGGAGCGCGGCGAGGCCGGCGTACGTGAGTCTGATGCGTCTCAAGGGAGTTGCCCTTCGTCGTTCCAACAAGGTGGGGTGGAACAACCGCAATCTGAGAGCGCTCTCATTCAGGGTCGGGCAGAGCTTAGCCCTGACGGCACATCAGGTCCATACCAGCGACCGGGTTCGAGTGGGGGCCGGGCAGCCCGGATGCCTCAGCCGAGGTTTCCGGTCCGCGCGTCCTGCCACAGGTCGACGCCGCCGTCGGTGGCGTACTTGTCGATCTCGGCCAGTTCCTCGTCGCTGAAGTCGAGGTTCTCCAGCGCGGCCACGTTCTGCTCCAGCTGCTCGGTGCGCGAGGCGCCGATGACCAGCGAGGTCACCCGCGGGTCGCGCAGGGCCCAGGCGAGCGCCATCTGGGCGAGGCTCTGGCCGCGGCGCGCCGCGATGTCGTTCAGCGCACGCAGCCTGCCCAGCATGTCCTCCGACAGCCACGTCTCGTCGAACGACTTGCCCTGCGTGGCACGCGAGCCGGCGGGGACGCCGTCGAGGTAGCGCCCGGTCAGCAGCCCCTGCGCGAGCGCGGTGAAGCCGATGACGCCGAAGCCCTCCTGCCCGGCGGCCTCCAGCAGGCCCTCGTTCTCGATCCAGCGGTTGAGCATGCTGTACGACGGCTGGTGGATGAGCAGCGGTGTGCCCAGCTCCCGGAGGATGGCGGCCGCCTCCCGGGAACGCTCGGCGTCGTAGGAGGAGATGCCGACGTACAGGGCCTTGCCCTGACGGACGGCCGTGTCGAGCGCCCCCATCGTCTCCTCCAGCGGCGTGCTCGCGTCGAGCCGGTGGGAGTAGAAGATGTCGACGTACTCCAGCCCCGTCCGCCGCAGCGACTGGTCGAGCGAGGCGAGCACGTACTTGCGAGAGCCGCCGCCCTGGCCGTACGGACCGGGCCACATGTCCCAGCCGGCCTTGGTGGAGACCACCAGCTCGTCCCGGTACGGCGCGAGGTCCTGCTTCATCAGCCGGCCGAAGTTGATCTCGGCGGAGCCGTACGGCGGGCCGTAGTTGTTGGCGAGGTCGTGGTGGGTGATGCCGAGGTCGAAGGCGCGCAGGGCGATCTCGCGCTGGGTCTCGAAGGGCCGGTCGTCACCGAAGTTGTGCCAGTACCCCAGGGACAGCACGGGAAGGTCGAGTCCTGAGCGTCCGGTGCGCCGGTATCGCATGGTGCCGCTGTACCGCTCGGGATCCGCGACGTGGTTCATCGAGTGTTCTCCGCAGGGTCGGGGTGGTTCGGTCCAGGTGAGGACGTGTTCACTGTGCTCCTGCCTGATTCTGACGTCCAACGCATCCTTTTCATCGGATTCAGCGATGCCGTTTCTGAATGGCGCTCCGGCCTCACGCGCGGGCCCGGCCCACGGTCGTCGTCGGCACGTTGTAGCCCTCCAGCCGTACGGCCGGCCTGCCCGAGGCGAGGGAAGCGGCCGGCCAGGACAGCGTGACGGTGCGGGACTCGCCGGGGAGCAGCCAGAGGTAGTTGTCGCCGTACAGCGTGGGCAGGACCCGGTGCCCGGACCCGGCGTCGAGCAGGGAGAGCCGCACCATCGCCGCGACCGTCGTGCCGCGGTTGCGTATGCGGGCGGTGAGGCCGTGGCGGTCGCCCGAGTGGTCCGTGTCGGTGATCTCCACCGACACCCTCGTCCGCGCGACCTGGTTCAGGGCGCGCATGTCGCCGGCCTCGCGGTACCGCCAGTAGGTGTTCTCGGCCAGCAGCTCCCCGCGCGCGTCCACCAGGCGCAGCCGCAGCAGATGGAGGCCGGGCAGGTCGTCCGCACGGCTCGCGGTGAACGCCGGCGCGGTCGACGAGGCGGCGACGTCCACGGTCGCGCGCTGCTCGGCGCCGAGCCGGCGTCCGGAGAGGTCGTAGCGGCGCGCCGAGAGGGTCGCACCCGAGATACGGCGGGGGGTGTGGTTGACCGCGATCACCTCCCCGCTCACCGGATCGGCCTGCGCATGCACGGCCTCGCTCGCCTTGCGGACCCCGTAGTAGGCACCGTTGACGTCGAAGTCGTAGTCGTACGTCTGCCACACCGTGCTGTACCAGGCGGGATGGGACATCCACAGCATCAGCCCGCTCGCGTCGTCCCACAGCCGGGCGTTCCACGCCTCGAACATGGCCCGGAAGTTCTCGTAGTTGACGAACTGCGCCTTGCGGCAGAAGTCGTCGAGGTCCTTCGCCTCGCCGAGTCTCGCCTCGATGGCAGCCCGGTAGTTCTGCGGTGCCTGGTTTCCGCGGGTGCTCCAGTCGTGGTAGTACCAGGCGCCCTTGACGGGCCACTCCGGCTCGACGCCCACGAGCCGGCGCATGGTCTGCGCGGTCGGCAGCACCGGCATGCCGATCTCGGTGTGGAAGCCGAAGCTGCCGCTGCCGTAGGTGGTCGCGGAGGAGTAGCGCTGCGGTTCGACCCAGCCGTACGGGCCGCCGCCGGAGACGATGCCGCCCGCCGAGTTGTTCTGGTACAGCAGATCGGGCGCCTCCGCGCTGACCGCGGCGCGCATGCCGTCGTCGACCGGGCCGGGAGGGTTGCCCTCGTTGGCGCCGCACCACACGACGATGCTGGGGTGGCTGCGGTAGCGGCGCACGGTGTCCTGCGCCACGCGCAGGAAGGCCTCGTGGTCGGGCGGGTCCATGGCCCAGGCGTTGGGGAAGTCGTTCCAGACCAGCAGGCCGTGCTCGTCGCAACTGGCGTAGAACTCCTCGCGGTTGCTGGACCCGAGCCAGTTCCTGATCATGGTGAAGTTCATGTCGCGGTGCATCCGCACGGCCGCGTCCATCCGCTCGGCGGGCATCCGCCGCAGCAGCTCGTCCCAGCCCCAGTTGCCGCCCCGGCAGAACACCCGGACCCCATTGACGCTGATCTTGAGCGGCACGGTCGAGTTGTCGACGGACTTCACGTCCGTCCAGTCCTCGCCGTCGTCGGACACCTGGACGGTGTACTTCTTCGCGTACGCCTGCTCCCACAGGATGACCACGCGGTCGAACGTCACCCGCTCGCCCAGGTCGACCTGGATCGACTGCTCGTCCTCGTACGCCGAGGACCAGCGGGTGCCCGGATCGCCGTCCACGGCGTTGGCCGCTCTGCCCCCCACGCCCTCCTCCGAGGACGCGGTGGCCGCCTTGCGCAGCGCCAGGTCGGTGCCGGGGGAGGAGCTGTTCACGACCGACAGGTTCCACATCGACGCGCCCCAGCTCGTCGCCCGGCTGTGGCACAGCACCCGGACGTGGCGCGCGGTCCGCGCCTCGAATTCCACGTTCTGAAGGGCCGCCGCGCCCGCGGTGCGGAAGGGGAGCGGAGCAGCGGTGTTGTCGACGGCCGAGGCCTCCCGCCAGTCGGTGCCGTCGTCGGAGACCTGGACGGTGTACGTCTTCGCGTACGCCTGCTCCCATGTGACGACCACGCGGTCGAAGGACACGGCGGCGCCGAGGTCCACCTCGATCCACTGCTCGTCCTCGAACTCGGACGACCAGCGCGTCTTCGGATCGCCGTCCGTCACGTTCCCGGGCCGATGGGCAGGGTCGTCCACGGACGACGACGTGGCAGGCTTGTGCAGGGCCAGGTCGGTGCCGGGCGACGTGCTGTCCACGACCGACAGGTTCCACATCGACGCGCCCCACTCGGTGGCCCGGGTGTGGCACAGGATCCGCACGTGACGTGCCTTCTGCCGGGCGAACTCGACGGTCTGTGCGTAGGCGTCGCCGCCGGACTGGAAGGTGAGCGGGACGTCGTACTCGTAGCCGAACTGGCGGATGCCGAACCGGGTCGTGCGCCGGTCACTGACCTCGCCCGCGACCGAGGCGGTGAGGGTCAGGCGGTGCAGGGCGGGCTCACCGTAGCCGTTGGGCCACCACAACTTCGGCTTGCGGATGCGCAGTTGCGGGTGATCGGCCGGGCTGAAGGCGACGTCGGCCGTCTCGCCCGCGGGAACCGTGACCGTCCGGGTCAGCCGTACGTCGTCGAAGGCGGCGGAGACGGTGACGCTCCGGGCGGCGGAGGCCGCGTTGCGCACCGGGACCACCACGGTCAGCTCGGCCGTGCCGGTGTCGGGCAGGTCGGGCAGCCGGGTGTCCACGCGCGGGTCGCCGATGACGGCCGCTCCCGTCGAGCGGAGCCGGACGTGGTTCCAGATCCCGGCGGCCCGGTCGCGCACCGCCGGCATCCAGTCCCAGCCCGAAGCGGCCAGATACGTCGGCGAGTTGCGGTTCATCATGTTCGCCCCGGCGTCCACGAACGCCAGACCGGCCGGACCCTTGTCGCCGGGGCTGCCCGGGTACGGCATGGGCTTGATCCGCACGGCCAGGGCGTGATCACCGCCGCCGGTCAGGAACTTCGTGACGTCAAAGGCGGCGCGCGCGAAGGGGAACACGACGGTGCCGAGCCGGCTGCCGTCGAGCCACACCTCGGCCTCGTGGTTGACGCCGTCGAACTCCAGCCAGACGCGGCGCCCGATGCCGGTGCGCAGTCCCTTGGGCAGGCGGAACTCACGTCTGTACCACCAGGCGTGCCGGGAGAGAGCCTCCGGTACGTGGAGGTTGTTGAAGCCGGCGACCGGGTCGGGCAGATGCCCCTGGTCCACCAGGGAGGACAGCACGGTGCCGGGCACGGTGGCCGGCAGCCAGCGGCTGGTGTCCACCGACGGCTCCGACAGGTCGGTGCCCTCCCCGCCGGCCCAGTCGTCCATCGTCAGGTCCCAGCCGGACTCCAGCGGTACGGTGCCGTCCGCGGCGACCTTCAGCGCCTCAGGCGTGCGGTGCCGGACGCCCCAGTCCGTCCAGCCGGTGGCGTCCGGGCGGCGCTCGCCGCACGTGCCGTACACCTGGAGGCCGTTGAGGCCCAGAGGGCTGGCGTTGGAGCGCTTGTGGACGGTCATGCGCACCCACCGCGCGCTGACCGGCCGGGGCAGCGCGATCTCCACGACGCCGCCCCGGCCGGACTCGGTGCGGTACACGGACGTCCACGACTCGCGGTCGCGCGAGGTCTCGATCACGAAGCCGACCGCGCAGCTGGACAGGATCTCCTGTCCGGTGGTGTTGTCCCGCGGATTGCCCCCGGGCGCGTCGACGTAGGGCGGATCGTCCACCGTCGCCTCGAAGGTGAGCCGCATCGACTCCACCTCGCACAGCGCCTGGAGATCGACGCAGATCCACTGCGGGTCACCGCCTGCGGCACGCCAGCCCGTCCCGCGCACCCCCACGCCGTCGAGGCCGTCCACCGCGAACTCGGCCGGCGTGGGGGCATAGTCGGTGGAGGAGACCGACACCGGTCGGTACGCGGCGAGTTCGCCTCGGGCGCGAGCCAGGCGCGGGTGGCCGGTTCCGGCCGCGGCGGCGCCGGGCGGCAGGCTCATGCCGATCCCGAAGCCCGCGAGGAGGGTGGACCCGGCGGTGAGTACGGCACGGCGGGACGGCACAGAAGGCTGATCCGGCATGGGACAAGGGCTCCGATCAGGGATGTCCGGTGAACGAGGCGACCTGTAAGCAGGGCTGTGACAACGTTGTCGAGCGGTGGCTGACAACGTTGCCAAACCCTGCACCGCGGGCGTGAGCCCGTCAAGACTTCCAGCACGGCCGAATCCGTGTTTCTTTAAATTAGTAATTAATATTGACAGGGTTCCGGCCGCGCGCCACAGTCATCGCCGTGACGCCGACGGCCCCGGCCCCCTGCGCGGCCCGCGTCACACCTCCTCCTGCTTCCCAACCTCCTGGAGAGGCACGTGACTTCACTCACCCTCGCGACCGCGATCTCCGTGGTCCTGACCGCGTCCGCGACCCCCACCGCCACCGCGCACACCGCCGTGGACCAGGGCGCGCCCGCCTACTACGACAGCGGACTCGCCCCCACGCCGTACATGGGCTGGAACACCTACTACGGGCTCGGCGCCCCCACCGAGAAGGAGGTCAGGGCGGTCGCCGACAAGCTCGTCAGCAGCGGGCTGCGCGACAGCGGCTACGACATCGTGTGGCTGGACGGCGGCTGGCAGGCCGACAACCCCCGTGACGCGCAGGGGCGGTTGACGGCCCACCCCGACCGCTTCCCGTCCGGCATCCCGGCCCTGGTCTCCTACCTCCACCGGCGCGGACTGAAAGCCGGCATCTACACCGACGCCGGCACTTACGACGGCGGCAAGACCTGCGGGCTCGGCAGCCGCGGCCACTACGACCAGGACGCACGGCAGTTCGCCGACTGGAAGGTCGACGCGATCAAGGTCGACTTCCTGTGCGGCATCGGGGCGAAGCTCGATCCCGGGCCCGCGTTCAAGGAGTTCAGCGACGCCGTCGCCAAGTCCGGCCGCAGGATGCTGCTCAACCTGTGCAACCCGCTCACCGACGACTGGGGCCTGCCGCACACACCCGAGCAGGACGCGCACAACACCTACGCCTACGCCCCGACCGTCGCGGACTCCTGGCGCACCGGAACGGACATCGCGTGGGGTACCCCGAGCCCCGGCCAGTGGCCCAACGTGCTGCGCAACATGGACGCCAACGCCTGGCACCCCGAGGCTCAGGGGCCCGGTCACTACAACGACCCCGACTACCTCATCCCGATGCGCCGCATGACCGACGGGTCGTACGAGCTGACGCAGGAGGAGTCCACCACCCAGTTCGTGATGTGGGCCGAGATGGCCTCGCCGCTCGTGCTCGGCTCCGACCCGCGCACCCTGTCCGAGTCGATGATCAGGACCCTGCGCAACCCCGAGATCATCGCCGTCAACCAGGACCCGCTCGCCGTCCAGGGCGTCCGTGTCGCCACCGACTCCGTGGGCGACGTCTACAGCAAGGTCCTCTCGGGGCAGGGCCGCCGCGCGGTCGTCCTCCTCAACCGCTCCGACCAACCGGTCGAGCGCACCGTGAACTTCGCCGACGCGGCGCTGGGCGGTGCGGTCAAGGTGCGCGACCTGCGGGCGCGTGCCGATCGTGGCACGCACACCGGGTCGTACACCGTCGAGGTCCCCGCCCACGGCACCGCGTTCCTGAAGCTGACCGGCGCGGACACTCTGCCCGGCACCGGCCTGGGGGAGAAGGCCACCGCGAGCCCGGCCGTGGTGCGCGCCGGCGACACGCTCAGCACCTTCTTCCGCGGACCCCGCGGAAACCTCGTGCAGCACTCGGCGTCGACGAACGGCAGCGGAACGCCGCGTACCAGGGACCTCGAAGGCCCGGCCAGGGGCGGGATCCTCGGCCAGCCCGCCGCCTACGCGTCCGTCGGCGGCCGTATCGACGTCTTCGTGCGCGGCGCCGACTCCCGTGTGTACCGGCGGGTGTTCGCCGACGGACGCTGGGGTGGCTGGCAGAGCCTGGGCGGACGGGTGACCGACGCGCCGTCGGTGGCGTTCACCGACCCCACGCACTGGACCCTCGTCGCGCGCGGTGCGGACGGGCGGATCGTGCAGCGCGGGCCGTCTTCGAGCTGGTCGTTGCTGGGCGCGCCGGGTGACCGGCCGACGTACGGCAGGCCGTCCGCGGTCGTCGACGCGCAAGGGCGGGTCCATGTCGTCGTGCGGACCTCGGCGGACGACGTGTGGACGCGGACGCGGGACGCCTCGGGGGAGTGGTCGCAGTGGACCTCGCTCGGCGGAACCGTGAGCGGCAGCCCCACCCTTGTCGCCGTGGGGGACGCAGTTGTGCTGTACGCGCGGGCCGGTGACTACACGCTCTGGCAGCGGCGCTACGACGGTGCGGCCTGGCAGGGCTGGTCGAAGCAGGAGGAGTTCCCCAGTGCCGCCTTCGAGGGCTCGCTCGGAGCGGTCGCGGGGGAGGGCGGCGCGGTCGACGCCGTGTTCCGCGGGGTCGACGGATACGTCCACCGGACCCGGTTCAAATAAATTAGTAATTAATCTTGACGTGGTGGAAGCGCCACGCGAACCTGGATCCGCCGCGCGGACCCACAGGGAGCCCTCCATGACCAACCCTCAGCCCAGCCGACGGCGCTTCCTCGCCGGACTCGGCGCCGCCGGGACGGCCTCGCTGCTCAGCGGCTGTGTCACGTCCACCTCCTCCTCGAAGTCCTCGTCCACGGGCGCGGTCACCCTCCAGTCCAACCTGTCGGCGCCGCAGGCCAAGGCGGCGATGGAGGACATCGTCGCCGCCTACGGCAAGAAGGACGCCGGGAGTGTCAGCCTCAACACGGTCGCCGCGGAGACGTTCCGTACCCAGCTGCCGACGTACCTGACCTCCGCCAACCCGCCGGACGTGTACACCTGGTACCCGGGCTCGGTGGCGGACGCCTACGCGAAGAAGGACCTGCTGCTCGACCTGGGCGAGCTCTGGGACTCACCTGACCTGGGGCGCTACTCCAAGGCACTGAACTCACTGTGCACCGCCGGCTCCGGCAAGAAGGTCTTCGTGCCCACCACCTACTACTGGTGGGGCATGTTCTACCGGAAGTCCAACTTCGCCAAGTGGGGCGTGCGCGAGCCGAAGACCTGGGACGACTTCCTAGACCTGTGCGACAAGCTCAAGAGCAAGGGCGTCGCCCCGATCGGGCTGGGCGCCGGCGGCAACACCGCCTGGGTGGCCTCCGCCTGGTTCGACTACCTCGACATCCGCATCAACGGCGCCGAGTACCACCGCCAACTGCTCGCCGGACAGCACCGGTTCGACGACCCCGAGGTGCGCAAGGTCTTCGACCGCTGGCAGGAAGTGCTGCCGTACTTCGACCCGAACGGCACGGCCGGCGCCTTCCAGGACGCCACGACCGCGCTGCTGAACGGCCGCAGCGGAATGATGCTGATCGGCACCTTCTTCGCCGACGCGGCACCCAAGGACGCCCTCGACGACATCGACTTCTTCCGCTTCCCGGTCATCGACGCGAAGGTCCCGCTCGCCGAAGAGGCCCCCACCGACGGCTACTTCGCCAGCGCGCGCACCGGACGCCGCGACGGGGTGCTCGACCTGCTGGGCTACCTCGCCACGGCCGAGGCGCAGGAGATCTACGTCAAGGGTTCGTCCGGCACCGCGCTGCCCTGCCACCCCGACGCCGCCGACGCCGGCACCGCGCTGGTGAAGAAGGGCCGTAAGCACATCGAGGAGGCCGCCGAGATCACCCAGTACTTCAACCGCGACTCCAGCGACGCCCTCCAGCCCACCGCCGACACCGCGCTGACCAAGTTCCTCGCCAAGCCCAAGGAGATCGGGAGCATCCTCACCGACTGGCAGCGCGACGCCGAGAAGATCTGGAACGCCTGACATGGCCGTCCTGACCGCCCCCCATCGCAAGCTCCCGGTCCCGGCGCCGTCCCGTGGCGGCCGGGGCCGGGGACCGCGGCGCACACCCCCGCTGGTGGTCGCCTTCGTCCTCGTCCCGCTGCTCGCCGAGGCGGTGTGGGTGTTCTGGCCCGCGCTGCAGGGCTTCTATCTCGCCCTGACCAGCTGGGACGGCGTGTCGGCACCGAAGTTCGTCGGCCTGGACAACTTCCGGGAGATGGCGGGGGACGACATCTTCCGCGGCGCGGTCGGGCACACCGTGCTGTGGCTGGTGCTGTTCGGCGGCCTCTCCGCCCTGCTGGGCCTGGCCGCCGCCCTGCTGCTCCAGCAGGAGCGGCGCGGCATCGGCTTCTACCGCGCCGCCCTCTTCCTGCCCGTCGTGTTCTCCCTGGTCGCCACCGCCCTGGTCTGGCAGGCCATCTACCAGCCCGACGGCGTCCTCAACCAACTCCTGGAGTCGGTGGGCCTCGGCAGCCTGCGGCACGCCTGGCTCGCCGACCAGGACACCGCCCTGTACGCGGTCATCGTGCCCGCGCTGTGGCGGCAGATCGGCTACGTGATGGTCCTCTACCTCGCCGGCCTCAAGGGCATCGACCCGGCGCTGTACGAGGCCGCCAAGGTCGACGGTGCGAGCGCCTGGCAGCGCTTCCGGCATGTCACCCTGCCCCAACTGCGCAGCGTCAACGCGGTCGTTCTGTCCGTCATCGTCATCGACTCGCTGCGCTCCTTCGACGTCGTGTGGTCGCTGACCCGCGGCGGCCCCTACCACTCGTCCGAACTGCTGAGCACCTACATGTACTCGACCGCCTTCCAGTCCCTGCGCCTCGGATACGGCTCCGCCCTGGCCGTCGTCATCTTCCTGCTGGCGTTCGGCGTCATCGCCTCCTACCTCGTGCGCGCCTTCCGGGAGGCCGACTGATGGCGACCACCCGTACCGACGCCACCCGTACCCCGGCCACGCGCACCTCCACCGGATCCGCGGCGCTGCGCCGCCGCCGTACCGCCACCGCGGGATTCCACCTCGGCGCCGGTGCGCTCGCGGTGCTGTGGCTGCTGCCCATCGTCCTGGTCCTGGTGACCAGCCTGCGCTCCTTCGACGACATCGCCGCGCACGGCCTGGGCAGTTGGCCCCGCTCCTTCACCCTGGACAACTTCCGGCTGGCCTGGGTCGACGGCGGCCAGCAGCGCGCCCTGATCAACAGCCTGCTCGTCACCGTCCCGTGCGTCCTGGTGACGCTGGCCCTGGCGGCCATGGCCGCGTTCGCCCTCAGCCGCTACGAACTGCCCCTGCGCCGCTCGCTGTTGCTGCTCATGCTCGGCGGCAACCTGCTCCCGCCGCAGATCCTGCTCATCCCGGTGTCCAAGCTGAGCGAGCTGATGGGCGTCCACGACACCCTGACCGCGCTCATCGGCGTGCAGATCGGCTTCGGTGTCGGGTTCTACGTCTTCGTCCTGCACGGCTTCATGCGGGCACTGCCTGCCGAGATCCAGCAGGCAGCGGTCGTCGACGGCGCCGGACCCTGGCAGATCTTCTGGCGGATCATCCTGCCGCTGACCCGGCCCGCCCTCGCCGCGCTGAGCGCCCTGTCGTTCACGTGGATCTTCAACGACCTGCTGTGGGCGATCACCGTGCTGCGCAGCGACACCAAGATGCCGATCACCGCCGCCCTCATCGGACTCCAGGGCCAGTACGTGTCGATGTGGAACGTGATCGCCGCCGGCTCCGTCATCGCCGCCGCGCCCACCGTCGCCGTGTTCCTGCGGTTCCAGCGGCACTTCGTGGCCGGCCTCAACCTGGGAGCGGTGAAGTGACCTCGCACCTGCGCTGGACCCTGCGCACCGAGCACACCAGCTACACGGTCCGCCTCTCTCCGCAGGGCCCGTGGGCCGAACTCGACGCCTGGGGCCCGCTCGGCGTCGAGCACGGGCCCTGTGCCTTCGACCGCTCCAGGCGGACCCACTTCATCACGCCCGCCGACGCGGCCCCCGCCGAGTATCTGCCGCACGGACTGCGGCCGTTCACCGGCACCGACCTCATCGCGGCCCGCCCGGGCGAGGAGCGGGGCGTGTGGTGGGACTTCGACGGAGCGGAGGAAGAGGAGGGGACGCTCCGGCTCGCCTTCACCGACGAGACGCTCGGCCTGCGTACGGTCCTCTGCTACGAGACCGTGCCGGGCACGGACGTGATCCTCCGCTGGACCGAGCACACCGGCAGGGAGGAACTACGACTCGAGCGGTTCGACTCCGGCGCAGTGAACATCCCGGTGACCGGCGCGGCCCGGCTCACCTACCTCACCGGCCAGTGGTCGCAGGAGTTCCAGCGCACCCAACTCGACCTGCCCAGAGGGACGTTCACCATGGGCAGCCTCCAGGGCGCCCCCGGACACGCCTACGCGCCCTGGCTCGCCGTGCAGGACGGGGACGCGCAGGCCACGTACGGCATCGCACTCGAATGGCCCGGCAACTGGCACATCACCGCCGAGGCAGAGCCGGGCGGTTCGGTGCGCGTGCGCGCCGGACGGGTCCCGCACGAAGGCGCGGTCCTCCTCGCGCCCGGAGACACCCTCGTCACTCCCCGCCTCGCCTGCGCCTTCAGCCCCGACGGACTCGACGGGCTGTCCCGCGTCTGGCACCGCTACGAACGCCACCTCGCCGGCGACCGGCTGCACCGCCCCCGCAAGGTCCTCTACAACTCCTGGGAGGCCACCGGCTTCGACGTCGACGCCGCCGGACAGCTGGAACTGGCGAAGGCGGCGGCGGACATCGGGGCCGAGCTGTTCGTCGTCGACGACGGGTGGTTCACCGGCCGCGGCGACGACACCGGTGGGCTCGGCGACTGGTATCCCGACCCGGCCGCCTTCCCGCAGGGCTTCGACCGGTTCGTCGACGAGGTACGCGGCCTGGGTCTCGACTTCGGGCTGTGGGTCGAGCCCGAAGCGGTCAGCCCCGGCAGCCGCCTCCACACCGAACATCCCGACTGGGTCTACCGCATCGACGGCCGGCCCGCCCGACTGATCCGCAACCAACTCCTGCTCGACCTCGGCCGCACCGACGTCCAGGACTTCGTGATCCGCACCCTGGACCGGCTCCTCGGCACCTACGACATCAGCTATCTGAAGTGGGACATGAACCGCCCGCCCACCGAGCGCGGCCGCCCCGGCGCCGGGCCCGCCGACCGCCTCGACCTGGACGCCGAGCACGTCCACGGCTACCTGCGCGTCCTCGACCACCTGCGCACCACCCACCCCCACGTCACCGTCGAGGGCTGCGCGGGCGGCGGCGCCCGCGTCGACCACGCCACCCTGGCCCGCACCGACGTCGTCTGGCCCAGCGACAACACCGCCCCGCTGGACCGGCTGTCCATCCAGTACGGCTTCCTGCACGCCCACGCCCCGCACGTCATGAGCTCCTGGGTCACCGACGCGCCCGGCGTCTTCGACCCGCGCCCGCGCAGCCTCGCCTTCCGCTTCGTGAACGCCATGTGCGGGGTACTGGGCATCGGGGCCGACCTGCGGGCATGGACGCCGGAGCAGCGGACCGAGGCCGCGCTGTGGGTCGCCCGCTACAAGGAACTGCGCGAGGTCATCCACCACGGAGAGGCCCGGCTGCTCGGCTCGCCGGCCGACGCCACCTGCGGGGTGCAGTACGACGCGGGGGACCGCACGGTCGTCGCCGCGCTCGGCACCGGACGGCTCGACGTTTCGCCGCTCGTGCCCGGCCGCCCCGACCGGCTTCGGCTGCGGGCACTGGAGCCGACGGCACGCTATCGGGACACCGCCACCGGGACGACGTACAGCGGCGCCCATCTGCTGCACTACGGGCTGCCGTTCGCCTGGAGTGCCGATCATGATGCGGACCTGGTGGTACTGACACGTCAGTGAGCCGCATATGTTTCCCGCACGGCCTGTCCCCGCTCACGGAGCATGCGCGACACGCTCACGAAGGAGTCGATCACGATGGACCGCTTCACCGGCCGCACGGCCGTCGTCACCGGTGCGGCCTCCGGTATCGGCGCCGCCACCGCCGCACGCCTCGCGGCGGAGGGAGCCGCCGTCGTCCTCGCCGACGTGTCGCAGGAACGCGGCACGGCGGTCGCCGAACGGATCGTGAAGGACGGAGGCCGGGCCCGGTTCGTGCGGGCCGACGTGGCGGCGGAGGACGACTGGCAGCGGATCGTGGCCGCCGCCCACGACTTCGGACCCGTGGACGTCCTTGTCGGCAACGCCTACACCGTCGACGTCGTCCCGGCCCACGAGATGACCCTGGAGTCCTGGCAGCGGCAGCTCTCCGTCAACCTCACCGCGAGCTTCCTCGGCTTCCGGGCGCTGCTGCCCGATCTGCGGGCCCGGCGCGGAGCGACCGTGCTGACCTCGTCCGTCCACGCCCGCGTGGGCATCCCCGGCCACCCCGCCTACGCCGCGTCCAAGGGCGCGCTGCTGTCCCTGTGCGGTCAGCTCGCCGTCGAGTACGGGCCCGAGGTCCGCGTCAACGCCGTCCTGCCGGGCCCCATCCTCACCGCCGCCTGGGACCGGGTGCCGCCCGAGGACCGCGAGCGCAGCGTCGCCGAGACGGCCGCCCGCCGCTTCGGCACCCCCGAGGAGGTGGCCGCGGCCATCGCCTTCCTGAGCGCCGACGAAGCCGCCTACATCACCGGCACGAGCCTCGTCGTGGACGGCGGCTGGAGCGTCCTGAAGGCGTCCGCATGACCACCGCCGTCCCCACTCCCCAGCAGAAAGGCTGTACGACATGACGCCCTACGCCCGCCGCGGCGTGCACGGCCAGACAGTGGAGGCCCTCGCCCGCCGCATCCTGGGCGGCCGGATCCCCGAGGGAGCCACGCTCGACCTGGTGGCGCTGCAGAGCGAGTTGGACGTCAGTCTCACCGCCCTGCGCGAGTCCCTGAAGGTCCTCGCCGCCAAGGGGATGGTCGACGCCCGCCAGAAACGCGGCACCTTCGTCAGAGCCCGCGCCGACTGGAACCTCCTCGACGCCGATGTGCTGCGCTGGCAGTTCGAGGGCGCCGACCTCGCCACCGACGCCGACCGGACGCTGCTGGCCGACCTCGCCGAAGTACGCGCCATCGTCGAACCGGCCGCCGTGCGCCTCGCCGCCGAGCGCCGCACCGACGCCGACCTGGCCGCCCTGGACGCGGCACTGGAGACGATGGGCGAGCGGGGCTCCGGCCCGGGGCAGGCCGTGGAGGCCGACCTCGCCTTCCACCGCGCCCTGCTCCGTGCCACCCACAACGAGCTGCTCCAGCGCATGGAGATGGTCATCGAGCCCGGCCTCGCCCACCGCGACCGCATCGTGCACAGCCACCCGCACAGCGAGGACCCCGTACCGGCCCACCGGGCCGTCCTGGACGCCGTACGCGACCAGGACCCGCAGGCCGCGGAGACGGCGATGCGGGCCCTGCTCGTCCAGGCCGGACGCGACCTGGACCGGATCGACGGACCCGACGACACGAAAGGCAACGGCGGTAAGTGAAGATCACCCGCATTGAAACGTTCCTGGTCCCGCCGCGCTGGCTGTTCTGCCGGATCGAGACCGACGACGGCGTGGTCGGCTGGGGCGAACCCGTCGTCGAGGGACGGGCCGAGGTGGTCCGTGCGGCGGTGGACGTCCTCGCCGAGTACCTCGTCGGCCAGGACCCGCTGCGCATCCAGGACCACTGGCAGGTCCTCACCAAGGGCGGCTTCTACCGCGGCGGCCCCGTCCTGTCCAGCGCCGTCGCCGGCCTCGACCAGGCCCTGTGGGACATCGCCGGAAAGACCTACGGCGCCCCCGTGCACGCCCTGCTGGGCGGCCCCGTGCGCGACCGCGTCCGCGTCTACGCCTGGGTCGGCGGCGACGAACCCGCCGAGCTCACCGAACAGATAGCCGCCCAGGTCGAGGCCGGTTTCACCGCGGTCAAGATGAACGGCGCCGGCGCCACCTCGCCGATCGGCACCGCGGCCGAGACCGCGGCCGTCGTCGCCCGCGTGGCCGCCGCCCGCGAGGCACTCGGCCCCGACCGCGACGTCGCCGTCGACTTCCACGGCCGCTTCACCGCCGCGGGCGCCCGCCGGGTCCTGGCCGAACTCGCCCCGCTGCACCCGCTGTTCGTCGAGGAACCCGTCGTCCCCGAACACGGCCATCTCCTGCCCGGCCTGGTCGCCACGACCCCGATCCCCCTCGCCACCGGCGAACGCCTCTACTCCCGCGCCGAGTTCCTGCCCGCCCTCACCGCGGGCGTCGCCGTGGCCCAGCCCGACCTGTCGCACGCCGGCGGCATCTCCGAGGTCCACCGCATCGCCTCCCTCGCCGACACCTACGGCGCCCAGCTCGCCCCGCACTGCCCGCTCGGCCCGATCGCGCTGGCCGCCAGCCTCCAAGTCGCCTTCGCCACCCCCAACTTCCTGATCCAGGAACAGAGCCGCGGCATCCACTACAACAAGGACGCCGACCTGCTGTCCTACCTCGCCGACCCCGCGCCGTTCCGTTTCGTGGCCGGCCACGCACCGCTGAACGACGCCCCGGGCCTGGGCATCACCATCGACGAGGCGGCCGTACGGGCGGCCGACCGCACCGGCCACGCCTGGCGCAACCCCCTCTGGCGGCACGCCGACGGCTCCTTCGCCGAGTGGTGACGACCGTGCCGGCCATCACCACGGACCCCGCGCACGGCGGCCGCTGGACGTCCCTGCGTTCGGCGGGCCGTGAATGGCTCTGGCACCGTTCGGCGCCGGAACGGGACAAGGCCGTACCGGGTGACGCGTTCGTGGACGCGGGCGGCCTCGAGGAGTGCATCCCCACCGTCCGCGGCCTCCCCGATCACGGCGACGTCTGGTCACGCCCCTGGACCCGCACCGGCGACACCGAACACGTCGAGTGCGAGTCCTTCGCCCTCGCACGGTCCATCCGCGAAACGCCCGACGGCACCCGGGTCGACTACACGCTCACCGCACGGCCCGGCTTCCGCTTCGTCTGGGCCGCGCACGCCCTGCTCGACCTCTCCCCGCACGCCACCCTGCGCATGCCCGCCGGCGCGACCACCCGCCTGTTCCCCGAGGCCGCCCCGCTCCTGGCCCGGGCCTGGCCCGCCGGGGCACCCTGGATCACCGGCAGCTGGCCCGCGCCCCACGGACTTCCCCTCGACCGGCTCGGTCCCGACGACGGCACCGCGGTCGGGGCGATCGTCGATTCGGCACGCTGCTGCGTCCACGACGACCGCGACCGGCTCGCCCTGGAGCTGGTCGCGGACGGACAGCCCGTGTCGACCGCCCTGTGGCGCAACCTCGCCGGGTACCCCCAGCCGCACCCGTACCGGAGCACGGGCGTGGAACCCATGCTCGGCCGCGTCTTCGACCTCGCCGATGCCGGCCCCGACGACGCCGCACGAGTGCCGGCGTCCGGCGAGGTCCACTGGCGTCTCACGCTCACCGGGGCCTGCCGCTGCCCCTCGACCCCGGCACAGAAGGAGCACCGTCCGTGGACCTGACCGCCGCGCTCGCCACCCACCGCCTGGTCGCGATAGTGCGGGGCGGCGACCCCGACGCCGCCCTGCGCACCGTGCTGGCCCTGGCCGAGGAGGGCGTCGAACTCATCGAGGTCTCCCTCGCCGCCCCGGACGCCCTCTCCGTCATCGAACGCGCCCGGAGCACGCTCGGCCCGGACCGACCCCTCGGCGCCGGCACCGTCCTCACCGCCGAGGACGCCCGCGCCGCCCACAGCGCCGGAGCCGACTTCGCCGTCACCCCCGGACTCGGCGACGGCGTCCGCGCGGCGCGCGAGCTGGGCACGCCGGTCCTCGCCGGCGTGCTGACCCCGACCGAAATCATCGCAGCCCAGGCCATGGAAGTGGCCGCGCTGAAGGTCTTCCCGGTCGCCGAGGCCGGGGGAGCGGCCTATGTGAAGGCCCTGCGCGGCCCGTTCCCCGACGCCGCGTTCGTTCCGGTGGGCGGAGTCGACGAGGACGTCGCCCGTGCCTGCCTCGCGGCCGGGGCGATCGCGGTCGGCGTCGGCTCCCCCCTCGTCGGCGACGCGGCCGACGGCGGCAGCATCACCGCCCTCAGGGAACGCGCCCGCACCTTCCGCAAGGTCGTGGAAGAGGCGACGCGATGACCGCAGAACTGCGCCCCACCCGACCCGACCGGCTCGAACTCGGCGAGGGCATCCGCTGGACCGGCTCCGGCATCGTCCTCGTCGACATCCTCGCCGGCCGTCTCCTGTCGGCCCCGGACGACCCCACGGCACCCCTGCACACGGTGGCCCAACTCCCCTTCCCCCTGGGCGCGGTGGCACCCCTGGCCGGGCACGACGGCACCTGGATCGCCGCCGCGGACACCGGCATCTGCGTCCTGAGCCCCGACGGCACGGTCGACTGGCTGGCCCGGCCGGAGGACAACGCCCGGACCGCCATGCGCATGAACGACGCCGTCGCCGACCCGTTCGGCCGCTTCTGGGCCGGCAGCATGGCCTACGACGCCGAGGAGGGCGCCGGTTCGCTGTACCGCCTTGACCGGGACGGCACGGTCGTACGGGTGCTGGAGGGCATCACCGTGCCCAACGGGCCGGCGTTCACGCCGGACGGCAGCGTCATGTATCTCGCCGACAGTGCGCGGGGCGTGGTCCGGCGCTATCCCGTGGACCCCGTGACGGCGGACCTCGGCACACCCCAGGAATTCGTCACGATCGGCGAGGGCAGCCCCGACGGCATGGTCGTCGACGTCGAAGGCGCCGTGTGGATCGCCGCCTGGGGCACCGGCACCGTCCGCCGCCACCTGCCCGACGGCACGCTCGACCGCACCCTGCGGCTGCCCGCGCGGCAGCCGGCCGGGCTGTGCCTCGCCCACGACGTCCTGCACATCACGACAGCCCGGGTGGGCCTTGCCGCACCGGGCCCGGACGACGGAGCCCCGTTCAGCGCCCGGGTGCCCGTACCGGGCACGCCGACGCCCGCGGCTCGGATCGACCTGGCCCGTGTTGCTGCGACCGGCGGGGGGCCGGCGAGGCCGACCACCGTCGCAGCCCCGGCAAGGCCCACTGCCGTCGGGGACCAGGCGTGATCGCCGGGCGTCCGTCCGGTCCGGCAGCCGTAGGGGCATCCGCGACTGCACCCGCTGAGGCGTCCGGCATGACCGCCGCGTCGCCATCCGGTCGGGCATCCGGCACGCCGGCCTTCCAGGCATCCGGCACTCCCGCCCCTCAGGCATCGGGCACGACCGCCCCCTGGCGCCCCACCCCGGGCCCGGTCGTCTGTGTCGGCGAGACGATGGCGGCTCTGGCCCCCGACCCACCGACCCCGCTGGTGGGCGCGGCGGACCTGCGGCTGTCGGTGGCGGGAGCCGAGTCGAACGTCGCCATGTACCTCGCCGACCACGGCATCCCGGTGACCTGGCTCTCCGCGCTCGGCGACGATCCCCTGGGGCACCGCGTGCGCACCGCCGTCGCCGCCGCCGGTGTCGACGTGTCGCACGTGCGCACCGACCCCCACCGGCCGACCGGCCTGCTGGTGAAGGACCCGGGCCCAGCCGGAACCCGCGTGCACTACTACCGGCGCGGCTCGGCCGCCTCCGCCCTGGGCCCCGAGGCCCTGGACAGCGAGCCCCTGCGCACGGCCTCCCTGCTGCACCTGACCGGCATCACACCGGCGCTGTCCGAGCCGTGCCGTCAACTGGTGACAAGGGCGCTGACCGCCGAGGGCGACGCACGCCCGTACGCGGTGAGCTTCGACGTCAATCACCGCGCCGCCCTGTGGCCGGACGGGTCGGCCCCGACGGTGCTGCACGAGCTGGCGGACCGGGCGGACGTCGTCTTCGTCGGCTTGGACGAGGCACAGGCCCTGTGGGGCGAGAAGCTGACACCGGCGGACGTACGGGAGCTCCTCCCGCGCCCGCACATCCTCGTGGTCAAGGACGGGGCGAACGCCGCGACCGCGTTCAGCGACGAAGGAACGGTCACGGTGCCGACGCCGCGCACGACGGTGGTGGAGGCGGTCGGCGCCGGAGACGCGTTCGCGGCCGGCTTCCTCGCGGGGCTGCTGCGGGGCGGGACCACGGCACGCGCCCTCCGACTGGGCCACATCACCGCCGCCTCCGCCCTCCAAGTGACCGGAGACCACGGGCCGTTGCCCGACCCGGAGGACTTGGAAACGCTGCTCGGTCTCTCGGCGCGGGAGTGGGCGGAGCGGGCCGCGGGCATGCCCCCGGCCTGAGCCGGGCCATGCCCCGGTGGGCCTCCGCCCCAGCCGGGACCCGGCTCGACGAGCGGTGCGGCATTTACCTCCCTATGCTCCATTTGTGTGACGAACATATTCGATGAGCTCGTGGAGAAGCAGCGCGCGGCCGAGCAGGCGCACCATCGCGTGGAGGAGCTGCGGGGCATGTACGGGCCGCCCGCTCAGGAAGGCGGCTGGAGCCCGCGGCAGACCACCACGTACAACACGGCGTGGCGCGCCTGGCGGGACCTGGCTCGTGATCTGCGGACCGCCGTCGCCGACTACGCGAAGGCGCAGGGCGAGCCGCGCAGCGATGTCGAGGCGCAGGTGAGGAAGGCCCTCCTGCAGCGGGAGCCGGGCGACGTCGGCGCGTAGCCGACGCGCAAGGGACGAAGATCCGCACAGCCTGGCTCCGCGGAACTCTTGACGCAGTCAGTCTCGTTACGAAACTCTGAAGGTCACGAGTGTTTCGTCGGGGATGGAGTGGGTGCGGAGTGGAGTGGACGGGCGCACGCTATGCGGATACGCCGACGGTCGAGGTGCGGACGTGGGTGGACGCGCCGCCGGACCGGGTGTGGGAGATCGTCTCCGATGTGACGCTGATGCCGGACATGAGCGATGAGCTTCAGTCGGTGCACTGGCTCGACGGCGCGGTCCGGCCCGCCGTGGGTGCTCGGTTCGTCGGCAGGAGCAGGCACGAGTCCCTGGGGGAGTGGGAGACCACTTCGCATGTGATCGAGTGCGAGCCTCCGCACGTCCTCGCCTGGGCCGTGTCCGACCCTGCCAGCCCCTCCGCCGTCTGGCGCTTCCGCCTGGAGTCCAAGGACGGCGGAACCGAACTGGCCGAGTGGATGCAGATGGGGCCCGGACGGTCCGGTCTGTCGTTCGCCATCGACAGCATGCCGGACAAGGAACAGAAGATCGTGTTCGTACGCCTGCGTGAGTTCGAGCGCAACATGACCGTCACGCTGGGGCAGATCAAGAAACTGGCGGAGGCGTGATGAGGGCCGCGATCACCGTCGAGGCGTCGGGTCTCGGCTCCTGGACCCGGCAGGCGGACTTCGTCGTCGAGGCGGAGAAGCTGGGCCTGGACATCTGCTGGGTGGCCGAGGCATGGGGCTCGGACGCGCCCTCCGCCCTGGGCTACTACGCCGCCCGCACCGAACGCATGCTGCTGGGCTCCGGAGTCATGCAGGTCGGGACGCGCAGCCCGGTCGCGCTCGCGCAGACCGCGATCACCCTCTCCAACCTGTCCCAGGGACGCTTCCTGCTCGGCCTCGGCCCCTCGGGCCCGCAGGTGATGGAGGGGCTGCACGGCGTTCCCTTCGCCCGCCCGCTGGCGCGCGTCCGCGAGACCGTGGAGATCGTGCGGCAGGTCCTGGCCGGCGGCAAGATCGACCACTCCGGCACCGAGTACCGCATCCCGCTGCCCGGCGGCGACGCCGTACCGATGAAACTGTCGATGCGGGCCGAGCACCCCGTGCCGCTGTACCTGGCCGCACTGTCACCGGCCATGCTCCGGCTGACCGGCGAGGTCGCCGACGGCTGGCTCGGCACCAGCTTCGTGCCCGAAGGGGCGGCGGGTGCCTACTTCGCCCACCTGGACGAAGGGCTGGCGCACGGCGGGCGCGTCCGGGCGGATCTGGACGTCTGCCAGGGCGCCGAAGTGGCCTTCGCCGCCGACGAGGACGCCCTGAGCGCCATGGTGACCGGGCGCAAGAAGGAACTGGCCTTCAGCCTCGGGGGCATGGGCTCTACGTCCACCAACTTCTACAACCGCGCCTACAGCAGGCAGGGCTGGGCCGAGGTCGCCGCGGAGGTACGGCAGCGCTGGCAGGCAGGCGACCGGGACGGGGCGGCCGGGCTGGTCACCGACGAGATGGTCCTCGCGACCACGTTGATCGGCACCGAGACCATGGTCCGGGAGCGGCTGCGCGTCTGGCGCGACGCGGGCGTGGACACCGTCCGCCTGTACCCGGCCGGCGCGGACCTGGCCGCCCGGCTCGACACTCTGGGCCGTGCGATCGAGCTGGTCCACGAGGCCGGAGTACGGCCATGAGCGCGCGGACGTCCTTCGCGAACTGGCCCTGCTCCATCGCGCGGACCCTCGACGTGGTGGGGGACGCCTGGACCCCGCTGGTCCTGCGGGAGGCGTTCTACGGCTGCCGCCGCTTCGACGAGTTCCAGGGGGAGTTGCGCATCGCCCGGAACACGCTCACCGACCGGCTGCGCCGCCTGGTCGAGGCGGGGCTGCTGGAGCGACGACTCTACGAGAGCGAGCCGCCCCGCCACGAGTACCTGCTGACGGAGCAGGGCAAGGACCTCTTCCCGGTCCTCGCCGCGATGGCGAGCTGGGGCGACCGCTGGCTCGCCGGGCCCGAGGGGCCTCCGGTCACCCTGCACCACGAGGCCTGCGGTCACGACGGTCAAGCGGAGGTGGTGTGCTCCACCTGCCGCGAGCCGCTGCACGCCGACGACACGACGGCACGGATGGGCCCCGGCTACCCGGACCACCTGAAGTCCCGGCCCGACGTACAGCGCCGCTTCGCAAAGGACTGATTCGGCCGGACCGTCCCTCACCGAATCCGATGCAGCTTCCAGAACGGATTGAGGTCCTTGTCCGTCACGGATTGTGCGGCCTTCTTGAAGTCGGCGGTGGTGGAGATGCCGTACCAGTGGTCGCGGGCGTACTGCTTGAGAAGGCGGACCATGCTGTCCGCGCCGAGAGTGCGTTCCAGGTCCGCCAGGGCGCAGGAGCCGGCCGTATAGAGGAAGTGGTATTCGCCTGGGTGTCCGGCCCAGTACGCCATCGAATTGGTCAGCGCCGTTTCGTCGCTCGGCCACTCGACCTCTGACCAGCAGTCGCGGGTTTCCCAGCCGTAGAAGCGGGCGTTGGCGTACTGGGCGAAGCCTTCGTCGAGCCAGGGCGCGCTGTATTCATCGTTGCCCACGATGCCGTACCACCACTGGTGGGCGACTTCGTGGACGACGGCGCTGCCCTCCTCGGTGGTGCCGAGGAGTACCAGGCCGGGGTACTCCATCCCGCCGCCGAACCCGCTGGTCATCACGAGGTCGATCTCACCGTACGGATAGCGGCCGAACTCCTCGCCGAACCGGTCGACGGCGGCGGCACCGTCCTGACGGGTGAGGCGCACCCCCTCCCCGGACGTGCCCGGCGCCCAGTAGGACTTGACCCGCACGCCGCCGGGCGTGGTCTCGGTGGCGGTGCGGAACGGGCCCGCCGCCCACGCGAAGTCCCGCACTTGGCGCGCGACGCTGACTGTCAGACTGCGACCAGGCTTGGCAGGACGTGTCCAAGTGCGACCGGTGGCAGGGATTTTGAGGCTCCTGGGGTGGTCGATGGCCACCCGGAAATCGCCCGCCATGGCGTAGAAGCTCTCCCCGGTCGACACATACGGATCGAGATGCCAGCCCTTGGCATCGTGCACGGCCAGCACCGGCAGCGCATTGCCCAGGAAACGGAAGGCGCCCTCGCGGCCGAAGCGGCTGTTGCGCTCGGGCACGGCGATGGAGACGTCGAAGGCGACGACCGCACGCTCCCCGCGCGCGAGCGGCTTCGGCAGGGCGATCCGCAGCGCCGTGCAGTTCACGGAGAGCCGGCCCGCAGTGCCCCCGCTGACCTCGGACACCTCGACGGGCGGCGGCGCGCCGGGCGTGCCGCACCTGTCCACGCCGTTGCCCCAAAGGCGTACGTACACCTCACGCAGTGGCCGATCGGAGGAGTTGCGGAACGACACCCGCTGCCTGCCCGTCCAGCGGGAGCCGTCGGCGTTGCCGCGCAGCGTCACGTCGTAGCGAAGCCGATCCGGTGTCGCAGCGCGCGTGGTCGTGGTCGTGGCCTCGGACCTGGCTGCCGTGACGGCATCGGCGCCGGTGCCGCCCTGCGCGGCGAGCAACGCGAGCAGGACAACCAGGAGACGGCCTACGGCCCTTGACGGCCACGCGGGTAACGACGGCATGGGAGCGGATCATGCCACAGCGAGTGAGGCATGGGCCCTCGCCGACGGGAAGTGGCGATCTCCACTCCGCTCCCGGCGCGGTACGAGGGAGGTGGTGAAGACTGTGGGCATGGAGTTCTTCTGCTACCACCGTGATCGGCCCGGCTCTCTGAAACTGCGCGACCAGTTGCTGGAGGAGCACTGGTCGTACATGGACCTCTTTGCCGCGCAGATGATCGCCCGGGGGCCGACGTTCGCCGCCGACGGTGACACGCCGTCCGGCAGTGTGCACATCGTCGACCTGCCCGATGCCGCCGCCGCCCGCGCGTTCGCCTTCGACGAGCCCAACTACCAGGCCGGCGTGTACCGGGACGTCCTGCTGCGCCGTTGGCAGAACCTGCTCGGGCGCACCATGTGGGACTTCCCCGGCGGGGCCACCGAGGGCAACCGCTACCTGGTGCTCGGCCTCGGCTCGGGACCGGCCGCCGACCACGATCTGCCGCCCGAGCAGGAGGAGTTGATCGCCTACGGGCCCCTGCTGTCCGACGACGGCACCGCCTGGCTGGGCACGGCGGCACTGGTACGGGCACCGGACGCGGCGACGGCACGTGCCGTACTGACGCCCGAGCGGTACGCCGATGTCGAGGTCCACGACTGGCAGTTCGGCGGGCGTCAGTCCTGAGGCGAGGCCCCCCGGAGCCCACGGGACCGATCCGCCTCATGTGTCAGTCAGCCGTTGCGAGCCTCCACGCATGGCGAGTCGCTCGGCGATGCCCTCAGGGGCGGGGACGCGTACCTGGCTGTGCGCATCCCAGGCGTCGGCTTGCCCCGTTCCTTCAGGCCGACGACGGAAGGGGAGCCGCTGCCCGTCTGTTCGCCGCGCCGCGAGCGGACCAGCCGCAGGCGCTCGCGCGGCACGCCGACGTAGGTGCCGGAGCCGGCGCGCCCTTCGAGGAGACCGTCGATGATCAAACGGTCCGTGGCCCTTTGGAGGACGTTGCGTCCGACCCGCTGCGTCCTGGCCTCGTGGGCGGCGACGGTGACCGCGCCGGAACGGACGCACCTGGCTGACGTTCTCAGACGGGGTAGGCGTGGGTCTGTGTCGCCTTCACCGTCGCCCAGACCTCCGCGCCCGGGTGCAGATCGAGTTCGGCGGCGGCGACCGTGGTGAGGTCGGCGGCCAGGGGGAGTTCGCCGGTGAGGTCGGCGCGGATCTGATCGCCGTGCGTCTCCAGGCCGGCGACCCGGCACTGCCACAGGTTACGGGCGCTGGAGCCGGCCGGGCGGTCGCGGTGGAGCGTGACCGCGCTGGGCGGGAACGCCACGAAGACGGGACCGGACAGGTCCTCCGTCGTGGTGACGGACGGGCCGTCGTCGAGCCGGACGGTGTGCCCCTCGGCCTCGCCCCGGTAGAGGTTCAGGCCGACCAACTGGGCGATGTAGTCCGTACGGGGGTGGCGGGCGATGTGGGACGGGGTGCCCTCCTGGACGACCTGGCCGTGTTCGACGACGACCAGTCGGTCGGCCAGGACCATGGCGTCGAGCGGGTCGTGCGTGACGAGTACGGCCACCGCCTCGAACTCGGTCAGGTGGCGGCGGAGTTGGGCGCGGACCTCCAAGCGGGTACGGGCGTCCAGGGCTGCCAGGGGTTCGTCGAGCAGCAGCAGCCGGGGGCTCGTGGCGAGCGCACGGGCGAGGGCGACGCGCTGGGCCTGGCCGCCCGACAGTCTGCGCGGCTTGGCGCCCGCGTGGTCCGTCAGCCCCAGGCGCCCTAGCCACTCTGCGGCCTGCGCCCGCGCCTCCACCTTGGACGCGCCCTGGCAGCGCGGCCCGAAAGCCACGTTGTCGAGGGCGGTGAGGTGGGGGAAGAGCAGGTAGTCCTGGAAGACGACACCTACCGGGCGGGACTCGGGCGGCGTACGGTCCAACTCCGCACCGTCCAGCCGCAGATGCCCGCCGCTGAGCGGGGTCAGGCCGGCCAGAGCACGCAGGGCGGTGGTCTTCCCGGCACCGTTCGGGCCGAGCAGCGCGACGACCTCGCCGGGCGCGACGGCCAGCGCCACGTCGAGGCGGAAGGCACCACGGTCCACGACGAGGCGGGCGTCGAGCCCGTCCAGAACGGCGTCGGCGTGGACGTCGAAGGTCTCGGTCATCCGGCAGTCATCTCAGAGTCGGGCAGGTCTGGCCAGCGGTGGGCGGGCGATCCTGCGGTGGGTCGAGGGGCCCGGAGGGCGGGTCGTCCGGCGGTGGTCCGGCGGTCGGGTGGGGCGGGGTGGTGGGTCGGCGGGCGGTCGGAGAGGCCGGGTGGTCGGGCTGTCGTGCAGCGGTCGAGCAGGGCGGGTGGCCCGGTTGTCGTGCTGTGGTGGGCGGGCCCGGGGGTCGGGCTGTCGTTCTGGGGTCGCGGAGGGCGGTGGTCGGGGTGTCGTCCGCGGGCCCGGCAGAGGGGCGGCAGGACCGTCGCCCCGCGGTCGGGAAGCCTGGACGGTCCGTCCGGCCTCCCACGGTCGCGCAACCCCGCTCATCCCGCTGTCATCCATCGGTCCCGCAACCCCGCCAGCACCGCGATCGACACGGCCAGCAGCACCAGGCTGAGGGCGATCGCGGCCTCCGGGTCGCTCTGGAGGGCCAGGTAGACGGCCAGGGGCATGGTCTGGGTGCGGCCAGGGAAGTTGCCGGCGAAAGTGATCGTCGCGCCGAACTCGCCGAGTGCCCGGGCCCAGGCCAGGACCGCGCCCGCCGCGATACCGGGGGCGATGAGGGGCAGCGTGACCCGGCGGAACGCGGTGAAGCGGGAGGCACCCAGGGTGGTGGCCGCCTCCTCGTAGCGGGGATCGGCGGCCCGCAGGGTGCCCTCGACGCTGATGACGAGGAACGGCATCGCCACGAACGCCTCCGCGATCACGACACCCGCCGTCGTGAACGGAAGCGTGATCCCGAACCATGAGTCCAGCCACTGCCCCACGATGCCGTTGCGGCCGAGCGCCATGAGCAGCGCCACACCGCCGACGACCGGCGGCAGGACGAGGGGCAGCGTGACCAGGGCCCGTACGAGGCCGCGGCCCGGGAACTCGACCCGGGCCAGCAGCCAGGCCAGCGGCACGCCGATCACCAGGCTCACCGCGGTGGCGGCCGTGGCACAGATCAGGGACAGCTGGAGCGCCTGCCACACCTCGGCGCTGGTCAGCTGCTCGGGCAGACTGCGCCACGGGGTCCGTACGAGCAGGGCGATCAGCGGCACGATCAGGAACGCGAGGCCGATCAGGGCCGGGAGCAGCAGGGGAAGCGGCACGCCCGTACGGATGCGGCGACGCCGCGGCCCACCCCTCAGGGAATCGGTCGCGGCGCCGGCCTTGTCGCTCGGGATCACGGCTTGAGGAACCCGGCCGCGGTCAGGACCTGCCGGCCCTCGGCGGACTGCACCAGCGTGATGAACGCCTTGGCGGCCTCGGCGTTCTGCGCGTCCTTGAGCAGGGTGATCGGGTAGTCGTTGATGGCGTCGTCGGACTCGGGGAACTCCACGCCCTCCACCTTGTCACCCGCCGCGTGCACATCCGTCTTGTAGACGACGGCCGCGTCGGCCTCCTTCAGCTCGACCTTCGTCAGCGCGGCTTTGACGTCCTGCTCGTAGGAGACGGGCGTGAGCTTCAGGTCGCTCGCCTCCAGGGCCTTCTGCGCGGCGGCGCCGCACGGCACCTCCTTGTCGCAGAGCACGATCTTCAGGCCCGACTTGGTGAGGTCCTTGAGGGAGGCGATCTTGTCGGGGTTGCCCGGGAGTGTGGCGATCTCCAGCTCGTTGCGGACGAAGGTCGAGGGTGTGCCGGAGGCGTCCCCCGCATCCGTGACGATCTTCATCGTCTTGGGGCTGGCCGAGGCGAACACATCGGCCGGGGCGCCGCCCGTGATGCTCGCGGCGAGCGAGTCGCTGCCGCCGAAGCTGAAGGTGACCTTCGTACCCGGGTGCTGCTTCTCGAACTCCTTGCCCAGCGTCGTGAAGCTCTCCTTGAGCGAGGCCGCCGCGAAGACGGTCACCTCGCCGGAGAGCTTGCCCGGCGAGGAGGCGGACGCGGACGAGTCCGACGTCGTCGAGGAGGCGTCGTCGGACGACGAGCAGGCGCTCAGCGCCAGCAGCGCGGCGGCTCCCGCTCCGGCCACCTGCAGGGTCCGGCGGTTCCGGCGCGCGGTACGGGTCATCACGGGTCCACTCCCTCTGGTCCTGACGGACGCACGATCACTGGTGGTCCTGACGGACCATCTACGGTCTCTCGACGACCACGTTGGTCGACTTGATCACGGCCACCGCCGGAACACCGGGTTCCGGCTTCAGCTCCTCAGCCGACTCGCGGTTGACCGTCGCCACCACCCGGAACGGCGCGGCCCGGCCCGGGGATGATCCGGTGGCCCATGTCGTCGCGTTCGGCGGTGAGTTTCCCGCCGTCGACCAGACGCCTCACGGTGTCGGCGCTGACGCCGAGCAAGGCGGCCGCGTCCCCGATCCGGTAGGTGTGCATACGCCGATGATAATGCCGCAGATGCGAGGGGAAAGTCTCCTGTCACATCGCATGAGCCGGAACTGTGATCGAGCGGGGTGGCATGTGCGTTTGTACGGGCCGGGGGGCCGGGTACGGTCATCCGGGAGGTGGTAGCCCGTGAGTCGGTCCTTGGCAGCTGCCGGTACGGAAACCGGACAGGTGGCGGACCTCGCCCTCACCGGCGATCTCGTCCGTCCGGCCCGCCTGACGGTGTCCGACCTGCTCGCCTGGCCGCAGCACGAAGCCGAGGTCAGCTTCGAATGCGCCACCAGCGGCATCCGGCACCACCGCTTCACCGGGCCGCTGCTGCACGACGTTCTGTCGGCGGCCGGCCCCGGCTTCGACCCGGCCCGCCGCAAGGACCGCCTGCGCTTTCTGATCGCGGTCTCCGGCGCGGACGGGCATCACGCCCTGCTGTCCTGGGCGGAGATCGACCCGGACTTCGGCCGCGCGCCCGTCCTGCTCGCGGTCGGCATCGACGACACCTCCCTCGACCGCGCCGGCCCACAGCTCGTCCTGCCCCAGGATCGCTGCGGGGCCCGGCACATCAGCGGCATCACCGCGATCCGCGTGGACGGCGGCTACACCTCATGGGCATGAGTCCCCGGCTTCAGCGTCCGCACGCCCCCTGATCCCGTCCCGCCGACCGCCTCGACCTGCGGTCGGCCCTGCTGTGCAGGTCGTGACCGGCGGAGCCGGTGGGTAGGCCCACCGCAACCCTGGGAGGTCAGGCATGCAACTGCGCCAGCTGGAATACCTGGTCGCACTCGCCCGCGAGCGCCACTTCGTCCGCGCGGCGGCCGCCTGCTACGTCTCCCAGCCGTCCCTGTCGGCCGCGATCCGCCGCCTCGAACACGAGCTGAACGTGCCGATCGTCCGGCGGGGCAGACGCTACGAAGGCCTCACCCCGGAGGGCGAGGTGGTCCTGGCCTGGGCGCACCGCATGCTCGCCGAACGCGACGCCCTGCGACAGGAGTTGGCCGCCCTGCGCGACGGCATCACCGGCACGCTCCGGCTCGGAGTCGTCCCCACGGCACTCCCCGCCGCCACCCTCCTGACGACCCCCTTCTGCGACCGCCACCCGCACGCCCGCGTCAGCATCGAGTCACTGTCCTCGGCCGACATCACCCACGGCCTGACCGAGTTCGAGCTGGACGCGGCGATGACGTACCTCGACGACGACACGATGGGCGGCCTGCGCACGCTGCCCCTCTACGAGGAGCGGTACATGCTCCTGACCCCGGTCGACGGCCCGCTCGGCGGCGCGCCCATGGCAGCCTGGTCGCAGGCCGCCGCCCTCCCGCTGTGCCTGCTCAACTCCCGTATGCGCAACCGCCGCATCATCGACGAGTGCTTCGCCGCCGACGGCGCCGCGGCCACTCCCGCGATCGAGTCGGACACCGTCGCCGGCCTGTACGCGCACCTCCCCGGCGGCCGCTGGTCCAGCGTGATCTCGCACGCCTGGCTGCACATGTTCGGCGTTCCGGACGGGATGCGCGTGGTCCCGCTGGAGGGCCCCGCGCACGGGCCGAGGGTGGGCCTGGTGACGGGCCCCGACGACCCGCCCTCCGTACTGGCCGCGGCACTGCTGGCGGTGGCGCGCGAGGCGGGCGTCCGGGAAGCGCTGGACGCGTTGCTGCGGACGTACCTCGACCGTCACGACCACTGATAGCCGTCGGCTATACGGACATAGCGAAGTTCGCTTTGACCAGGGTGTTCGGCGGCGAGGATCGTGAACTGCACCTTCCCGCGACACCAGTTGAGGAGCCGACCATGGCCAAGGTGCTCTGCGTCCTGTACGACGACCCCACCGACGGATACCCGACCACGTACGCCCGTGACGACCTCCCCGCCATCGACCACTACCCCGGCGGCCAGACCACTCCGACCCCGTCCGCGGTGGACTTCACCCCGGGCCACCTCCTCGGCAGCGTCTCCGGCGAACTCGGCCTGCGCGCCTTCCTCGAAGCGGCCGGGCACACCCTGGTCGTGACGTCGGACAAGGACGGCGACGGCTCGGTGTTCGACCGTGAGCTGGCCGACGCCGACGTCGTCGTCTCGCAGCCGTTCTGGCCGGCGTACCTGACGCCCGAGCGGCTGGCCGCGGCCAAGAACCTGAAGCTGGCGATCACGGCGGGCATCGGCTCCGACCACGTCGACCTCGAAGCCGCGATCGCGCACGGTGTGATGGTCGCGGAGGTGACGTACTGCAACAGCATCAGCGTCGCCGAGCACGTGGTGATGATGACGCTGTCCCTGGTGCGCAACTACCTGCCCGCACACCAGGTCGTCCTCGACGGGGGCTGGAACATCGCCGACTGCGTGGCACGTTCGTACGACCTGGAGGGGATGCACGTCGGTACGGTGGCCGCCGGACGCATCGGCCTGGCGGTCCTGCGGCGCCTCGCGCCCTTCCACGTGAAGCTGCACTACACCGACCGGCACCGTCTCCCCGCGGACACCGAGCGGGAACTGGGCCTCACCTTCCACCCGACGGCCGCCGACATGGCCCCGCACTGCGACCTCGTCACGATCAACGCGCCACTGCACCCCGAGACGGAAGGGCTCTTCGGCGACAAGCTGCTGGCGGCGATGAAGCGCGGCGCATATCTCATCAACACGGCACGGGCGCGGATCGTCGACCAGGACGCCGTCGAACGCGCCCTGCGAAGCGGCCAGTTGGCGGGCTACGCCGGTGACGTCTGGTACCCCCAGCCCGCCCCCGCCGACCACCCCTGGCGGACCATGCCCCACCACGGCATGACCCCCCACATCTCCGGCTCCTCCCTCTCCGCCCAGTCCCGCTACGCGGCCGGCACCCGGGAGATCCTGGAGTCCTGGCTGGCGGGCACCCCGATACGCGACGAGTACCTGATCGTGGACGGCGGCGCACTGGCCGGAGCCGGGGCGCACTCGTACTCCGTCACGAAGTGATCGCCCGCCCGGCCGGCAGCGGCCCCGAGGCGACGGCATAGGCGCCGGGACAGGCGATCAGGGCGGAGTCGCCCCACCGCCGGCAGGTAGCAGTGACCGCCGGCGAACACTGTCCGTGGCGACAACTAAGCTCCCGCCCATGAGTGAGGCAGACAGAGGTCCCGGCAGACGAGTCGTCGACGGGCGCTTCGAATTGGAGGCCCGCCTCGGTGGCGGCGGGATGGGGACGGTCTGGCGGGCCAGGGATCTGGTGCTGCACCGGCTCGTGGCGGTCAAGGAGGTCCGCCCGCCGGACCGGGACCTCGCCGAATACGATCCCGACAGCGCGCGGATGCTGCGCGAACGCGTACTGCGCGAGGCCAGGGCCCTGGCCCGGATCGACCATCCGAACGTCGTCACCATCCACCACATAGTCGACGGCGGCGACGGCACCTACCCGTGGATCGTGATGGAGCTGGTCAGCGGCGGCTCGCTGGCCGACCGGCTGGCCCAGGGGCCGATGCCGCCGGCCGAGGCGGCGCGCATCGGCCGGGGCGTGCTCGCCGCCCTGACCGCCGCGCACCACGCCGGCATCCAGCACCGGGACGTGAAGCCCGCCAACGTCCTCATGCGGCCCGACGGGCGCCCCGTCCTCACCGACTTCGGCATCGCAGCGATCCGCGAGTCGACCAACCTCACCGCCACCGGCTCCATCATCGGCACGGCCGACTTCATGGCACCGGAACGCATCTCGGGGCACGAGGGCGGCTCTGCCTCCGACCTGTGGTCGCTGGCGATGATGCTGTACAACGCCGTCGAGGGCCGCCACCCGCTGCGCCGGGGCAACACCCTGGCCACCCTCGCCGCGGTCCTCCACGACGACGTGCCGCCGCCGGTGCGTGCCGGGGCCTTGGGGGACGTCCTGATGGGCGTGCTCGTACGGGACCCGTCGGCGCGGCCGTCCGCCGCAGTGCTGGACCGGAGGCTGGCCGAGGTCGAGTCCGGTGCGGGCGGTGCGGGCGGTGCGGGCGGGCCGGACGGCCCGGTGGTGCGGGACGAGGCAACGTCGTACTCGCTGAACCCGCCGCCCGCCCACACCTTCGCGTCCACCCAGGCCTCCGCCCCTGCAACCCCCTCACACCCCGCCGGGTTCGGGCCGCCGCCCGTCCAGCCGTGGCCGGGGCAGGCCCCTCCCCAGCCGTTGACGGTGCCCTCGCAAGCAGCCCCTCGACGCCGCCCGGGCTGGACCGCCCTGCTGGCCGTCTCCGGGACCTCGCTCGCCGGCGCCCTGGCTCTGCTGTGGTGGCTGCTGCCCATCGGGGGCGACTCGGGTGACACGGACGCGCGCGGCAACACGCCCTCCACCTCGGCCCCGCAGTCGACCGTCTCACCGACCGACGCCGATGCCGGCACCGATGCCGATGCCGATCCGGCGGCCCGGCAGTCGGAGCAGCCGACGACCGGCACCCTGCTCACCCCGGACGGCATCCGCGAAGCCATCAAGGCGTTGAAGGAGGAGACCGGCCGGGACAGGTTCGGCGACTTCACCGTGTACCCGGAGTACGCCTCCGCCGAGCTGATGGTCGACGGCAGCGACTCGAAGTACGACTCCTACACCTACCGCCCGGGCCAGGGTGTGGAGAAGGGCATCATCTCCGGCACCCTCTCCGGCGGTGACCAGCCCGTCAGCCTCGACGACTTCAACTGGGACCGGGTTCCCGCGCTCTTCAAAGAGGCGGAGAAGAAGCTCAACGTCGACAAGCCGGAATCCCGGTACCTGCTGGTGCGGCAGCCCAGCGACGTCTTCGACACCCCGGCCGGAATCGCCGTCTACCTGACCGACGCGTACCAGACCGGCTACCTGGAGGCCGACACCAAGGGCAAGGTGACCCGTGTGATGCCGGCGGAGGACTGACACCCGCGTCCGGGGCACCCGGAGTTGTTCAGGACCGTCGGGCCTCAGGCTCCTCGGCGGCCACGTCGTCCCAGTGGACCGTGCGGTCGCACCACCGCTGCAGCAGCGTGCGGTCGTGGCCGATGGCGAGTACGCCCGCGCCGGTGGTCCGGCGGTAGTCCTCGACGACCGTCACCAAGGCGGCGGTGGTGGACGCGTCGAGCATCGCCGTCATCTCGTCGCACACGAGCCAGCGCGGGCGGAGCACGAGGGCGCGGGCCAGGCAGGCGCGCTGGAGTTGGCCGTCGCTGGCCTCGTGGGGGCGCCGGGAGAGCAGGTCGGGAGTGAGGCCGACGGCTTCGGCCAGTTCGGCGACCCGTTCCGCCGAGCCCTCCCGTCGCCCGGTGGCGAGCAGGGGCTCGGCGATCAACTGGGCCAGGCGCAGCCGGGGGTCGGCGGAGAGGCGGGGTTGCTGGAAGACGACGCCGAAGGCGGTGCGCTGTTCGCGCGGGGCGGCGTGGCGCCAGCGGCGGACGGGGGTGCCGTCGAGGATGACGGTTCCGGACTCCGGGCGGTGCAGGAGCGCGGCGACCCTGGCAAGGGTGGACTTGCCGCAGCCGCTGGGGCCGAGCAGGCCGACGGCTTCGCCCGGTTCGACCGTCAGGGAGGCGTCCCGTACGACGGGCGCGCCTGTGTCGTATCCGGCGGTGATGGCGCGCAGTTCAAGCACGGGCGTCCTCCGTGACGTGCGGATGGTGGCAGGCCACGGCTTCGGTCACCGGGGGCAGACCGGCGCAGGCGTCCGTGGCACGGTCGCAGCGTGGCGCGAAGGCGCAGCCGGCGGGGAGGTCGCCGAGCTCCGGGGGCATGCCGGGGATGGGTGCGAAGGCGCGGTCGGGGAGGGCGTCGAGGAGGCCGCGGCTGTAGGGGTGGCGGGGGCCGGGGGTGCCGAAGAAGGCGGCTGCGGCGGTGAGTTCGACGATGCGGCCCGCGTACATGACGGCGACCCGGTCGGCGATGCGCTCGGCCGCCGCCAGGTCGTGGGTGATCATCAGCAGGCCCCGGTCGCCGTCGTCGATGTGGCGTCGCACTTCGTCGACCGTGTGCTCCACCAGGTCGCGGTCCAGCCCGGTGGTGGGTTCGTCGGCGAGCAGGAGAGGCGCGTCGCCGACCAGGGCGAGGGCGGTCGCGGCGCGTTGGGCCAGCCCGCCGGACAGTTCGTGCGGGTGGCGGTCGAGGTGGTCCAGGGGGAACGCAGTGCGCTCGGCGGCCGCCTCGGCAGCGGCACGCACGGCCGCCCGCCCCCGCACATCCGTCAACGCCCTGACCGTCTCCTCCAGTTGCGAGCGGATGGTGCGGACCGGGGTCAGGTGGGCCGCGGGGCTCTGCGGAACCAGGCCTATCCGGCGGCCCCGTACCGCGCGGGCAAGCGTCCGCTCGTCGGCGGTGAGCAGATCGAGGTCGCCGAGCCGGGCCTCGCCGGCGGTCTGGGCGTTGGCGGGCAGCAGGCCGAGGAGGGCGGAGGCGAGGACGGACTTGCCGCAGCCGCTCTCGCCGATCAGGGCGAGGCATTCGCCGGCCGCCACGTCGAAACGGGCGTCGGTGACGGCCGCGACACGGCGTCCGCCGGGCATGAGGAAGCGCACGGACAGCCCACGTACCGACAGCACGGGAGGTCGCTCGGTCACAGCATCAGCTCCGATCGGCGGCGCGGGTTGATCCGCTCCCGCCAGGCCCCGGACAGCCCGGCGATGGCGAGGGTGGGGACGATGATGAACAGGCCCGGGAACAGGGTCGGCCACCACTGTCCGGCGAGCAGCGAACCCCGCGCGCCCTGAATGAGGTTCCCGAGACTGGCCAGGTGCGTGGGCAGGCCGAGCCCCAGGAACGAAAGCGCCGACTCGTGCCACATGGCGTGCGGCACCATCAGCACGGCGGCCAGCGCGGCCTGCGGCAGCACGGCGGGCAGCAGATGCCGTACCGCGACCCGCAGGCGCGACGCACCGCCGGAGACGGCGGCGTCGATGTACGGGCGTGACCGCAGGGAAAGAACCTCGGCGCGCACGATCCGGGCGGTGGACAGCCAGTGGGTGAGCGCGACCGAGACGATCACCGGCCAGACGCCCGGCCGGAACGTCGCGACGATGAAGATGCCCAGCAGCAGATGGGGTACGGAGGAGACCGTGTCGACCACCCGCATCAGCGCGCGGTCGGCCCAGCCGCCCAGTGCCCCGGCCGTGGCCCCGACGGCCGTGCCGATGACGGTCGCGGTGAGCGCGGCGGCCACGCCGACCAGCAGCGAGACCCTGAGGCCGTAGACGCAGCGCAGCAGCAGGTCGCGGCCGACGTCGTCGGTGCCGAAGGGATGCGCCCAGGACGGCGGTTGCAGTTTGGCGGCCAGGTCGACGGCCTGCTGGTCGAGTTGCACCAGCGGGGGTACGAGCAGGACCGCGAGGACGGTCACGGCGACCAGCGCGGCCGAGGTGTGTATGCGCAGGGTGCGGGTCGAGCGGCGCTCGGCGCCGGGGGAGCGCCAGGCGGGCGCGGACCGCACCTCGGTCTCAACTGACGTCATGGGAGTCACATTTCACTGAGCTTCACCCTCGGGTCGAACAGTCCGTAGAGGAGGTCGGCGAGCAGGTTGCCGACGAGGACGGCGGCGGCAGCCAGCGTCGTGAGGGCCGCGAGCAGGGGGAAGTCGACGGCGGTGGCCGCCTCGACGGTGGCCGCGGCGATGCCCGGCCAGCTGAAGACGGTCTCCACGAGCAGGGCGCCCGTGATCAGTTCGGGGACACGGGAGCCGATCAGCGTGAGGACCGGCAGGAGACCGGAGCGCAGCGCGTGGCCGAGCAGGACGGTGCTCTCGCTCAGGCCCCTGGCCCTGGCGCCGCGGACGGGGTCCTCCGCGAGCGCGTCGCCGACTCCTTGCCGTACGTACAGGGCGAACCAGGGGAGTTGGGAGACGGCGAGCACCCCGGCGGGCAGGATCAGATGGCTCGCCACCTGCCCCGCGGTGACCTGTTCGCTGGCGGTGTCCGTGAGGCCGCCGGCCGGGAGGACGTCCAGTTGGAGGGCGAACAGCCAGACGGCTAGCAGCGCGATCCAGAAGACCGGGGCCGCTTCCAGGGTGTACGCGAGCGAGCTGACGGCCCGGTCCAGCATCGAGCCCGGGCGTCGGGCGGCCAGCACACCGAGCAGCGTGCCGGTCAGCACGGCGGCGACGAACGCGACCGTGCACAACAGGGCGGACCATACGAGGCGTTCCCCGATCACCTGCGCCACGGGCTGCCGCAGCACGCTGGAGTGGCCCAGGTCGCCGCCGAGGGCGGAGGTCAGCCAGTGCCACCAGCGGGCGGTGAAGGGCTGGTCCACGCCGAGGTTGTCCCGCAGCCGGTCCAGGGTCTCCTGGTCGGCACCGAGGGCGGCCGTGCCGGCGTACGCCTTGACGGGGTCGAAGGGGGATGCGGCGGCGATGGCGAATACGCCGAACGTGACGACCATCAGGACGGGGACGGCGAACAGGGTCCGCCGTCCCGCCAGGCGTGCCATCGCTCCCCAGGGCAGGGACCTGACGCTCACTTCTTCGGCTGCCAGTCCTCGATGTTCCACCAGGGGCCACTGGCGAAGCCGTGCTCGTGCGGTTCGAGCTGCGTGGTCAGCCCGTCCCAGCGGTCGGCGAGCACATAGAGGTGGTCGATGTGGGTGAGGAACGTGTAGCCGGGGTTCTTCACGAGCTCGCGCTGGACCGCCTCGTACGCGCCCTTGCGCTCGGCCGCGGCCTGGGTGCGGCGGCCGGTGTCCAGGGCCTTGTCCACGGCCGGACTGTCGTAGCGGGCCATGTTGTTGAAGCCGTCTCCGGCGAGGGAGGAGTGCAGCAGGGTGTAGAGGCCGAAGTCGGGGTCGCCGGTACTGCCGAAGCCGGCGAGTACCGCGTCCTTCCCCATCCGCGGTTCGATGACCTCCCAGGTTGCGCTCTCCACCGTCACCTTCATGCCGGCCTTCTTGGCGTCGGAGGCGTAGGCGAGGGCGTGGTCCTGGCGGACCTTGTCGCCGGACGGGTAGAGCAGCGTGAACGCGGCCTGCTGCGCGCCCTTGGCGCGGATGCCGTCCTTGCCGGCCTGCCAGCCCGCAGCGTCCAGAATCCGCTGGGCCTTGTCCAGGTCCTGCCCCCGCTCGATGCCCTTGGCGAACGCGGGATCGTCGACGGGAAGCGGCCCGTACGCCGGTGTGCCCGCGCCGTCGAGGATCTTGTCGACCATGGCCTCGCGGTCCACGGCGGCATCCAGGGCCTGCCGGATCGCCCGGTCGCCGGTGACCTTGCCGGCGGTCGGGAGGGTCACGGCGCGGAAGTCGTAGCTCCTCGCCTCGTACGACTTCGTGCCGTCGTCGTTCTTGAAGGTGGCGGCGAGGTTGGGCGGCAGGACCGCGCCGTCCAGGTCGCCGGAGCGCAGCCGGGTGGCGCGCACGTTGTCGTCCGTGATGACCGCCATGGTGAACGTCTTCACCTTCGGCGCGCCGCCCCAGTAGTCCGGATTGGCCTTGAAGGTGAGCTTCTCGCCCTTGCTCCAGGCGGACAGGACGTACGGGCCGGTACCGACGGGCTTGGTGTTGAAGGAGCCGGTGTTGGGGTCCTGCCCACTCGCGACATGCTCGGGGACGACGGGCAGGACCGTGCGCCCGGCGAACGGCGCGTACGGGTACTTCAGCGTGAAGACGACCTTGTCGTCACCGCTCGCCCGCACGTCCTTGACGGCGTCCAGCTCGCTGCGGGCCGTGTTGTTGGTCTTCTCGTCCAGGATCGTCCGGTAGGTGAAGACCACGTCGTCGGCCGTCAGCGGCTCGCCGTCGCTGAACTCCACGCCGTCGCGCAGGGTGTACGTGTACGTGAGGCCGTCGGCGCCGATCTCGGGGAGCGCCTTCGCGAGGGCGGGTCTGAGCTTCAGGTCGGCATCGCGGGCGAGCAGACCGTCGAAGAGCTTCGAGTTCCCGTCCTTGCCGTAGCCGAGCAGCGGGCTGAGGGTGTCCGGCTCGGAGGCCACGCCGATCACGACGGATTCGGCGGCCTTGCCGTCGCTGCCACCGCTTCCGGGTGCGGAGCAGGCGGCGACCCCGGCCAGCATTGCCGCCGCCGTCACGGCAGCACTTCGTACTCGACGGGTCGTCATGAGCGTCACACCCTTGCTGCTTGCGAAAACCTGCATCCATCTCGTTATTGCGATGAGTATGCAATAAGACTCGGGGTGCTGTGTACCAGGGGGCCGCGTGGGGGGCCAGACATGACGGAGGGCTCCCGCAAGCACGTGACGTGCGGGAGCCCTCGGGTTGGTGGGGGTCAGGTGGCGGCGGGTGCCGCGGGCAGCACGTGGTCGCCGACCTTGTCGGTGCTCAGGCACAGGGAGCAGACGACGGCGTCATGGGTCCGGCAGGCGGCCACGTCGGGCCGCTCGAACTGCTGTCGGCACACATGGCACTCGTACGTCACGCCGCTGGGGTTGCCGTCCGCGTCCAGGATCGGTTCGGCGATGCCGTCGTCGGTGCGGCGCAGGTAGTACTTGCCCCTGGTGGCCACGGCCATCAGCGGAGTGAGGGCGAAGGCGATGACGGCGGCGGCGACGGGGGAGTACGGCTGGAGGGTGTCGCCCAGCGCGTGGAAGTACATGGCGATGGAGAGCCCGGAGGCGGCGACGAAGGCGACGACACCGACCGGATTGACGGCATAGAGCATGCCGCGGCGGAACTCGGGGGCGTGCGGCGAGAGCTTCAGGAGGTACTTGTTGACGCCGATGTCGGTGGCGACGGTGACCACCCAGGCGATCGCGCAGTTCGAGTAGAAGCCCAGAATGCTGTTGAGGAAGCTGAACATGTCCGCCTCCATCAGCGCGAGCGCGAAGGCGAGGTTGACCAGGACGAAGACCATTCGGCCCGGGTAGCGCCCGGTGACGCGGGTGAAGGAGTTGGTCCAGGCTAGGGAGCCGGAGTAGGCGTTCGTCACGTTGATCTTGATCTGGCTGATCACTACCAGGACCACGGCCAGCGGGAGCACGAGCCAGGACGGCATCATCGCGTCGAAAGCGCCCTTGAACTGCTGGATCGGCTCCGGCGCGGCGGTGGGCCCTACCTCGGCGAGGATGTAGACGGCGAGGAAGACGCCGATGGCCTGCTTGAGCGCGCCCAGCACGACCCAGCCGGGACCGGCCATCACCACGGCCGTCCACCAGGCGCGCTTGTTCGCCTCGGTCTTGGGCGGCATGAAGCGCAGATAGTCGATCTGCTCGCCGATCTGCGCGATCAGCGACAGACACACGCCCGCGCCCAGCAGTACGGCGGCGGTGTTGACGCCGCCCTCGCCGTCGGTGCCGGCGTAGGCGAGGAAACGGTCGACGGTCCCCGGGTCGGTGGCGACCAGGTAGACCAGCGGGGCGACCATCAGCAGCAGCCAGATCGGGGTGGTCCACACCTGGAGCTTGCTCAGCGCCGACATGCCGTAGATCACCAGCGGGATCACCATCAGCGTCGACACCAAGTAGCCCAGCCACAGCGGCAGTCCGAGCCCCAGCTTGAGACCCTGGGCCATGATCGAGCCTTCGAGGGCGAAGAAGATGAAGGTGAAGCTGGCGAAGATGACGCTGGTGAGGACCGAGCCGAAGTAGCCGAAGCCGGAACCTCGGGTGATGAGGTCCAGGTCGATGTTGTAGCGGGCGCCGTAGTAGGCAAGCGGGAATCCGGTCACGAAGATGACGACGGCCGCGACGAGGATCGCGAGCAGCGCGTTTCCGGTGCCGTGGGCCAGACCGATGCCGGCGCCGATGGAGAAGTCGGCCATGTAGGCGATGCCGCCGAGGGCCGTGGTCGCCACGACCATCGGGGTCCAGCGGCGGTAACTGCGCGGTGCGAAGCGGAGGGTGTAGTCCTCGAGGGTCTCCTTGACGGCCTGGTCGGTACCCGGCGAGGCCTGCTGCTCGGGTCCGGGCTCGGTGACTTCTGCCAGTCGTGGCTCCGTGCTCACGCCACGCCTCCTTGCTGCGGGTTGGGGACTGCCGTGGGGGGCGCCTCGGTCCGGGAGCGGTGGGAGGGGTGGAGTCCCGCGTGACGAACGTCGGCGAGGCAGGAACGTTAGGCAGGAGTCGTTTCCCCTGAGGACTCCTTGGATGAAGGGCATGTTTCCCGCAGGGCCGGAGTGACGGCCAATGCCCTCAAGGGCCTCAAGGAGCGCGCCGGTTTCGTATCAACTCGCCTTGTGTACCGCGGCGTCCAGCAGGGGGCCGAGCTCCCGCGCGACGGTCGTCAGCGCCCGGACGTCCCGCTCCGCGCGCGCCATCAGGATCGCCCCCTCCAGCGCGCTGATCATGAGCGTCTCCCGCGTCCCCGCCGAACAGGGCGCTCTGGTGGCGATGCTGGCCGGCGACGACGCGGTGGCGGCCGTACGTCCCGTCCTCGCCCCCATGTGCCGCGAGACGTTCGACTGCGGCGGCGTACCGGGCGCCCTGCTGATGAAGTTCTCGGTCAACCTGTTCCTGATCACCCTCGTCACCGGTCTGACCGAGGCGTTCCACTTCGCAGGCCGGCACGGGCTGGACCAACGCCTGCTCCGGGACGTCCTGGACGCGGGACCGATGGCCAGCGCCGTCTCCCGGGTGAAGGGACCCAAGCTGCTGGCCCGGGACTTCGCGGTCCAGGCCGGGGCGGCGGACGTCCTCAAGAACAACCGGCTGATCGCCGAGGCCGCCCGCAAGGCAGAAGTGGCGTCGCCCCTCCTCGACGTCTGCCACGCCCTGTACGGCGAGACCGTCGCGCAGGGCCACGGCGGCGAGGACATGGTGGCCGTACTGCATGCGCTGGAGACCCGCACGGAGGGCTCCGCCGTCCCCGGCTCCCCGGACAGCAGCGCCGATCCCCGCCCCACCGTCGACAACACCACGCCATGAACGGCGAGCCGGCACCGAACCCCGCCCGCCGCACGGCCCGATCGCACACGGAGGTACGGCCATGAGCTGGACGATCGAACGGCGGGGCCGGGTGGCCGTGGTGACGATGACGACCAATCCGGTCAACGCGCAGGGCCGTGCCTTCTTCGCCGATCTGCATGAGGCGTTCGACCGGCTGGAGCGCGATCATCCGGAGTGCCCCGTCGTACTGACGGGCACCGCCGGCCGGTTCTCCGCCGGCCTGGACCTGGGCGAGCACTTCCCGCTGTTCGCAGGGGATCGGCCGGCCGTGGCGTCGTGGTTCCCGGACT